>JANLHZ010000105.1 GCA_024653775.1 Planctomycetota bacterium
CACTCCAAAAATTCTCTGCGAATCTCCGCGTCTCTGCGCTGAAGCTTTGCGAGGACGCCGGTTTTGTAATTCAGGGAATGTGGTTCACCGAACATTTACTATAATCAGCAACCGCCGGAAATGCCTCCCAGAAAGAGCATCAGCAATTGTTCCCGCATCCTTTCGACGGTGATCTTTTTCTGCCCCGGATACCACATGAAAATCCAGTTGAGCATTCCGAAGAGGGAAAATGTGGTCAGCCTGGGGTCGAGCTTGCTCGCGGGGTTTCGTTCGACGATGGTTTTGACGATTTCGAGCGCGACGTCGTAGTACCGCCTTCGCAGCTTGGCTACCTTCTCGAAGTTCTCGCCCGAGAGACTTTCGAGTTCGTACGCGCAGACCTTCAGATCGTCCATATGGGTCGTGAAGAAAGTAAAGTGGTTGTCCACGAGGATTTCGAGCTTGCGGAGCGGGTCCGTCTCCTTCGATAGCGAAGCGTCGAGCGAATCGAGCAAACTGCTGAACGTGTGGTATTGGATCAGCGTGAGAAGCTCTTCCTTGGAACTGAAATAGTGGTACAGCCCGGCAAGGCTGAGTCCCGTCTCCTGCGCTACCTGACGAATCGACGCGCCCTCGTACCCGTCGCGGGCGATCACCTTCGCCGCTGAGTCGAGCACGGCTCTGAGTTTTACGTCGAACTTTTTCGGTTTTTCCTGACCTGTATTCATCGCACCCGCGTTCTCCGAACGAACGTTCATTCTAATCGACTCGTACTGTTCGGGCAAATCCGCTTTTGCGGAAAAATTGGTAATCGAAGAAGCCGCGCCCAGAGCGGCCCGGCCTGCCAGCCGATCAGCACCAACATTCACGGCGGGTTGTCGATGGCGGCGTGAGAGCGTCGAACCGAATGATCCGTGAAAGGTCTTGTATCGAGAGCGACTTGCGGATAAAATCGCCGACGAGGGTTGGATGCGTTGTCCAATCTGTGGATAGGATAAACAAGAGTTAGCCCACCAGAGGAGACGCGGACGATGGGTATGCCGATCTCTAGCTACGCCGTCCTGAGCGCACTCGCCGATGGGCGGGACTCCTACGAGATGGAAACTGCCCAACGCGCCCTTCGTCCGTTCAACCTCTTTGCCTTCATCGTTCACGACCCCGAGGCGCATCCGAGGTTTCATGGCGTCCTTGCGCGCCAATTCGACAGGCTCGATTTCGTCACGGGCCACCGGCTGCTGTTTTTCGCTCTCGTGGATCCACCCGTCAGATGGCTGGATCATGGAAATGGCAGAGACTATTACAAGTTGCTTGCCCGCTCAGGCGAAGCGGACGCCTCCTGGGAAGCAGGCGAACTGCTGAACCCGAAACATGCGCCTGTCTCCGCTGACAAGTCGATAACGGCCTTCTCGCTTGCCAATGCTCTTCGTATCCCCACCGACGACCTCCCCTGCATCGTCGTTACGCAGGGGTTCCAGCTCAACCGCTTTGTCTGGTTCAGAACGTCTCACGATCACGTCGAAGAGCAACTTATCCGACTCGGCTATTTCGCTGAACGAAGCGACAGGCCAATGTCCGAGGTTTCTCAGGATTGGAGCGAGATCGACCTCTGCTCGAGCTACGGAGAGGAGTCCCTCAGCAACAGCCTCGCGAAGGCTCTATCCGACGCCCTCAGTTTCATCGTCGCTAGAACGGGATGGCGGAAAGCACTCAACCAAGCTCGTGATACCATCGCTCGACTGTACGCCACGATTGATCGCCTGAAGACCGCCTCGGGCGAAGTCATGAGCGAAGAAGTGGATCGCCTCTGTATCTGCCTCGTGTCTTTCCTCGCTCAGCTCAACAAGCAGGAACTCCCGTCGCTGGATGAGTTCATTGCCATTCGACGCGAGTTGCTTGAGGCTGACTCATTCCAGATTCTGCGCACTGCCCACAAAGTCTTCGACCTGCTGGTGAGCCACCAACTTAATGAACTGGTGCCTCGGGCGGAAGGCGAACTCCTTGATTTCACCCCGGGAGTAATCTGCTTGGCGAAGGTTTTTGAGAAGGAAGCAAATCTCTCCGTCGTGCATTGGGCCCGGAGGGAGTTGGGAGTTTCCTTGCCTCAGTATTTCAACAAACCCCAGCCAGGGCTGATAGCTACTGTGACCCCCTCAATGCCCGGCGGCCGCAAAATCGACCTCAACATGGGGTGCCGTGGCAAGTGGTTGCCGCCAGGCATCGGTCAGTCTGAACTCGCTTGTCAGAAGTTGTCCAGCGCGAGGCTGCCAACCGACTGGGCTCCCACGAACTGGCATCTGCTGTTGAGCTTGTGGAAGAAGGTGAGGGAGAAGCGGAATGAGGCCGCCCACAGTGAGTTGATGGACGAGGCGTCGCTGCTTGAGGTGAAACTCGCTCTTCAACAAATGGCGGATGACCGAGTATTTGAGCGGTTTTGTCGCATGAAACAGGAATACCGCGGCGCAGCTTCAGCAGTTTAGTGTTATCGTTGGCCCGCAGGGAGGGTCGTCAAGCAATGAATGTAGACATTATCGTACTAAGGGTGGCAGACCTCGGTTTTCCCCATGGCGCCACAACTGCCGAGATCATTGACAGCGCCAGTAAGCTGGGCCTAGAACTCTGTCCGCCACAGCTTGGACCTGAGTATAGGTTGAAATACAAGGAGCAGCCGCTGGGCGAGAAGTTGCATATTGCAATGAAGCCGATAACGAGTGCGGACGGGGAACCACGCATCTTCGTCCTTGCGCGTAACTCGGAGGGCCTGTCTCTCGACGGCGCTCTGGCGAGGCCTGACACCGAATGGAATCATTGGGATAAATTCATGTTCTGTATCCGGCAATGGGGCCAATCGAATACGGAAAGGCTCGGGCTTCGGGATGGAAGCGGCCAGGGCGAACAAAACGCTGCACCTGACCGGGGCCGCATTACGGTTTCGCGCGACACCAAGCTCTTGCAGCGACCCGGCCTGCCAGCCGGTGAGCACGAATATTCCCGGTGGGTTGTCGATGGCGGCGTGAGAGGGCGGAGACCGCGTGAACCGTGAAAGGTCTTGTGTCGGTGGCGGCTTTGCGGGTAGAATCAACGGCGACGGTTGGATACTTGTTCAACTGTAGATAGATTCGACAAGGGTTCGGCGACAAGTCCACGACAACAAGTAGCGGGAGACTCGCCATGCCAAAGTGGTACACAGTGTCATGTCAGGAGTGTGGAGGTGACATTCATGCCCTTGAGGAATGGGGTGATCCGCCTAGGTTTTGCAAGACTTGTAAAGAAAGGAACGCTGCCAGGTATTACGACAAGCCGTGCGAAGAATGCGGCACGACGATGAGAGTCGGCATTGACTGGGAACATCCGCCTAGGTTTTGCAAGACCTGTAAAGAAAGGAACGCTGCCAGGTATTACGACAAGCCGTGCGAAGAATGCGGCACGACGATGAGAGTCGGCATTGACTGGGAACATCCGCCAAGGTTTTGTAAAGCCTGTAAAGAAAGGAACGCGGCGAAGTTTTACGACAAGCCCTGCAAAGAGTGCGGCACGACGATGCGGGTCGGAGTTGACTGGGAACATCCGCCTAGCTTCTGCAAGAGCTGTAAGCAAACGTACGCACCGAAGCAAGTTGACTGCTCACAATGTGGGAAGGCATTTTCGATATCTACAGGACTTCAGTTGAAGTGCAAGAAAAACGGATGGGATCTTCCTAGGCGCTGTACCCAATGCAAGGACGATGCGCTACTGATCAAGGGGGCGATCGGTGCGCTCCGCGATAAGTTTCCCTTTGCTCTTGAGACGACGATAGAGAAGCGCGGCATCATCTTCTCGGACAAGGTGGCGGTGGTCAGGAATCGACGTACCGGGGAAGTCGTGGCCGAGGTGACAATGAACGATGAGGGATTTCTCTTCTGGCAAGAACGAGTAGCCGTAGCCGCTGACAAGGAGACGGGAGAAAAGATATCGAAGACCAGAGACGGGAAGGCAGGGTTCATATTCACCGAGCGCACTGCCGACACATATGATGCGAAATCAGGGGAACGAACCCACAGGACCAAGCGGGTCGAAAAGGGCATCATCTTTCCGAAAGTGGTTGCCGAGACCAAGAAAACCGACGGCTCCTCCGGCAAGACGGTCACGCGCACGGTGCCACCTAAAAGAGGCTTCCTATCGTGGCTGTTTGGCGGACGCTCAAGCGACGTAACAGACAAAGAGTGAAACGAAAGAATTGATCGCAGATTGATTCCGGATGGCAATCATCGCGTAACCAAGGGCTGAAGCTGACTGGGGCCGCCATCCTGGTTATCCGGGCTTCACGTCATTGCAAGCGGCTCGAGAGTGTATCCTTGGCGATTTTCTGAATTATCCATGTTGACGAGAACGAACCAACCTGAGCAGGCGATCGCGCTGCCTGAGCCGCGCGTGCGGATCAACATTCGTCTCGCCGCGTCGAGCGACCTCAAATTCATCGACGACTTGCAGAATATGCACACGCGGATGGTCGGCTGGATGCCGACCCGCGCGACGTTTACATTATCGTACTTTCATTTCATCGGATTTGTGGTAGATTTTTGAGACGGACTCACAAGACTTCACATCAAAATTCGCGTGAGAAACTTATGATTTCAGAATCCACAGGAACAGGCGACGCTGGCAAGGATGTCGGTCTGACCGAAGTTCCCACGACTCTTCGGAGAAACCAGGATCCTAAAAAGAAGGAGAAGCCCGCAAAGGCGACGCTCACCCACGAGGCGCCGCTGCTCGAGGCGCGGAACCTCACAAAAAAGTACAACAACCTCATCGCGCTGAAGGAAGTCAGCTTCGAGCTTGGCAGAGGCGACATCTTCGGCCTTATCGGACCGAACGGCGCGGGAAAATCGACCCTGATCAAAATCTTCGCCACGCTTCTGAAGCCGACATACGGAATCGCGCTGATCGAAGGCAAAAACATAATCCAGGACCCGTACTACGCGCGTCCGAGGCTCGGGTATATGCCGGACTTCTTCGGTCTGTACGAAGAACTCGCGGTGAGCGAATACCTGCGCTTCTTCGCGAGCGCCTACGGCATCAAGGGCAAGACCCGCGAGAGGACCATCGACTACGTGCTCGAGCTTACCGACCTCGTCGTGAAGAAGGACGAGCCGGTGACGGCGCTGTCCCGCGGAATGCAGCAGCGACTCGGGCTTGCGCGGGTTCTGCTCCACGATCCGGTGCTGATGCTGCTAGACGAACCCGCGTCCGGACTCGATCCCCGCGCGCGCGTCGAAATGAAGGAACTGCTACGCACGCTCGGAAGCATGGGAAAGACGATCGTCGTCAGCTCGCACATCCTTTCGGAACTCCAGGAAATCTGCACCAAGGTCGGCATCATCGAAAAGGGCGAACTGCTGTACTGCGGCAAGGTGGAAGAACTCCGGAATTTAAAACGCCGCGGGGACGTGATCCAGATTCGCGTCAACGCGGACGAAACCGTGAAGCTGAAGGATCACCTCCGCCGAATCCGCGGCGTGGCGGACATTCTTTCGGACGACGAGAATATGGTGCGAATCCGCGTCGACGAAGCCCAGACGAATCTCAGCCACGTCGCGTCGGAAATCATCGCGGGTGGATTTTCGCTCCGGCATTTCTGCGTCGAGGAAATGAGTCTAGAGGAGCTGTTCCTGAAGTTCACGCGGGGAGACGTGCAGTAACGATGAGAGACAAAATCCTGGTTTCTAATCTCGAAGTGCGGTGCATCGTCGGAACGCTACCGCACGAGCGGGCGAACGAACAGTGCATCTACCTCGATCTCGAACTCGAAGCGGACGTCAGCGCGGCGTGCAACTCGGACGACCTCGCGGACACCGTCGATTACGTGCAGATTTCGGACGCCGCGAGGGAAGTCGCGGTGAACGGCAAATTCGAACTCATCGAAGCGCTCGCGGAATCCATCGCGAGAAAGCTGTTCGAGTTTCCAAGAATCGACGCGCTACAGGTGACGATCAAGAAACCTGACGCGATTCCGGGCGCGTCGTACGCGGGGTTCACCATCCGAAGGACAAGGGACGATGGAGGAACTTAAACTCACTCACACGAACGAAGCCGGGAAGGCGTCGATGGTCGACGTCGGCGGGAAATCGGAGACCAGGCGCGTTGCCATGGCGGAGAGCGTCGTACGAATGCAGCCTTCGACGCTGAAACTCGTAATAGAGAACGGACTGAAGAAAGGAGACGTCCTTTCAGCCGCGCGGATCGCCGGAATTCAGGCGGCGAAGCGCACCGACGAGCTGATCCCGCTCTGCCATCAGATTCGCCTCGACAAGGCGATCGTCGAGTTCGAAATAGTGGACGACGACGCTTTGCGGATCATTACGACCGCAAGCGCGACCGACCGCACCGGAGTGGAGATGGAAGCGCTCGTCGCAGCGAGCGTCGCGGCGCTCACGATCTACGATATGATCAAAGCCGTGGAGAAGAGCGCGGTAATCGAGTCGACGCGGCTTCTTTCGAAGTCCGGCGGAAAATCCGGCGATTACGCTGCCGAGTAACAGTCTGATGCGTGCGCGTCCCGGCGGCGACAAAACCGTACGAATAATTCGTAGACGGCACGAATAAAATGTGGCACGGACGTCTCGTCCGTGGAACCACGCGCAAGATGCGCGTGCCACGCACAGGACTTTACTCGTTCGGCGGGCCGAAGCTCTCGTTGTTGCCCTGGTTGAACCAGAACGCCTCGCCGTTTTCGCGGATTCGCGCTTCGAAGGCCTGTACGCCGCGGATGCTGCTGTCCCTGGTCAGATACATTCCTCGCACCGTCTGCGGCATGATCATCCTGAGGTTTCCATCGTGGCTGCTTCCGGATCGATATTCCTTGTGGCCGTCGAACTCCACGACAACGTTCAGCTCGTCGTTCTGAGGCCTCGGACCGTCGAACGCGGGGAAGTTGTACATATACGCGCGGACCAGCAGATTCGTCTCTGCGCTGAAGCAGAACACGTGCAGACTTGGCATCGTCCCTTCCGCGATCATGTATACCTCCTTGCCGATGTCGACTGTCTGGAGCATCGTCAGGTAGGGCGCGGTCCCGAGATAAGCGATTGGTCTACCCGACTCGTAGGCTTCGAGAAGTCCGACGAGCAGGAACAGCTTCCGAAGCTCTAGCCGTTTAAGGATGAATTCACGGTCCCTGCGGTACTCGACGCTTTCCTCGCGGAATATCGTCGTAACGCGGGTCGCAGTGCGGAACGCCCAGCCGTTCGTGCCGTCGAATCCCTGCATCAGGCTGAGGTCGTCCGGAACGTGGCTGAGCGAATACTTATAGCGGTTCGGCGCACTAAAATACTCGTTCACGCGCCCGTGCAACTGGCTTCCGTCCTGCCCCTTGAAATCGACGTCGAGAAAAACCTTCGAGTCCGTGAGTCCGCGGAACGATTCCTCGCCGCCGTGGGCTTCGAGGGCGCGTTTGATAATCGTCAGCGCCATTTCGCGGTTATCTGGCCAGCTCTCGTATTCAGCCGCGTTCGCAAGGGCGGACTCTATGACCTCTGGCGTCAGCGAATCGTTCACCCGCGGCTCGCTGGCGCCTCCGGGGGTCTCGCTGGCTTCGCTGCTCGGCGCGGGGCGGGAGTTCTCCGCGAGCGCCGGTTCCGACGACTCCGGCGCGGGCGCCACGCTTTCTTCATCCCTGACGTCGTTCCTTTTGCATCCCTGAGCCGAAAAAGCCGCGACTACGAACATTGCCGCCAGAATAGAAAACCAACTGCGCGAGAAAATCATTACTTCTGCTCCTGAACCCAATGCGCTCGTAGGCGACACCACAGAAACTCTACACGAATTAGCCCCCACTTCAACAATTGGTTCATCTCGATTCCTAAGTCATTGCGTAGCCATAAGTTACGTCTGCATTTGCTAAAGTCATAAAAAATATAGCGAAAACCTTTTGACTGTAGAACTCGTTTATTGTACCATCGTATTATCCATCCGGTAGAACAACTATCTATATATGAAACAAGCGGACACGACATTTTTGTCCATGCCACGCATAGAATCAAGACAAAGATTCGGAAATCAGACAAAAGCTGGAGAGATGATGATGAACTGGAAGATCAATGCTCGTTTCGCATTTGTGGCGGTCGTAACAGCCGCTACTATTACTGGTTGCGGTCAAAACATTCCGCTTGGTTTGTTGTCTGCCTCCAAAACGGAATCTACCGTTTCACAAGAGGCCGTCATGGCATTCGTCGAAGTCGCTGACGGGCAGTCATCGGAACTTAGTCATAAGAATAAGGGACGAAGTCTGGAAGTCTCTTTGAGACTGACCGACGGGGCAATCGAGGGAAGGCACAGAATCGAACTTTCCTATCCTCGCAAAGACAACTTCGATCTTCCAACAGGCAGACGCATAAGAAAACTGGTACCCTCCTTTCGATTTGAGCCGAGCGGTCTTTCGTTCAGGGCGCCTGCCTACATTACAATACGGGCGGATGAATTCCGCGGGATGCGTCAAAGTGAAGTAGCAAACTTGGTCGCCCTCTGCTGCAATCCCGGCTCTGAAGATATGCAGACCGTAACGATTATCGAAGTTGACGCCACGACTGGCACGATAACATTACTTCCGCGCCACTTCTCGGATTTTGTCATCGCTTCAGTTGAGACGCAGCAGTCCAGCGACGAGCTCGCAGACATCTCGGCATCGATCAACTATCTCGCTTCCATTCCCGGACTTGATCCTTCGGTAAAAGTGCGGCTTCAGGTGGCTTACCAGATTTTGGAGAGCAACGAAGAAGGAAAGCCTGTCTATAGCGCGAGGCTCTACAAGGAACTCGGAGACGATATTGAATATGTGAGGAAGGTTCGCGAGGCCATCCATCAGCTTAATTACACCGAGTGCCCGGAGATCAATTTAAGCAATGTGATTGACGATGCGCTCAGTCTGACAAGAACCGAATCCATTGCTTTTTGTGGTGGCTCCTGCGAACTCATCGAGACTGCGGACAGTTACCACCAGAGCGGAGATAGTGACAACGCCGCGCACTGTTACTTGGCCGCGATGAGGGAGCACAAGCAGGCGGCGAACGCAACGAGTGGCGGGCGGACCCAAGGGTCGTCGCTTGTGCAGCTTCCCGCCGCCCCCGACTACGCGCCGCAACTTAGTTGTGTGTGGCGTTTTCAGGTGGCTGGACGATCGATACCGACCCGCCGTTAACGCCGCCGCTGGACACGTCAGGCTTCAATCCTCCCGGTGACAGCGACATCATAATGCAGAACGTCAGCGATACTGCTTTCTCCGATCCAAACGAGCTTGATGACGGCGGAACCGGCTATTCCATTCAGTCGATCAGCGTGGCAATTGACGGTCCTGTTAGATTCACTACCTACGGATTTGGAAGCGCGCCTGGAACGACCACCGACATACGTTTCATTGGTTCGCTTGAGGCTTCCGCCGAGTACAACGGCACACATCACCTCTCGACGAATAAAATTGACGGAACAATTTACTGCGAGCAGCCTTTTTTCTATTTCGTGTGGGTCTTCGACGTCGACCTGGGGATTCTTGTGCCGTCTGCACCGATTCTTGGCACGTTAATATGTACGGGTGTGTTTGAAGCAGAAGTCGAGAGAATCAAGTCCGTTGACGTTTCGAGCTACCCTCCAAACGAACCGTTCGTGAAAACCTTTTCACTCAATGCTACCGGCGATGAGATCATCGTCGACCCCGTGATTATCTGCGCGGAGTCACCGATTCATTTTGACGCTCACAGCGAGTTTGGCATGCACCCCGAGCTCACCGAGTGGAAAGTGCTCAAAAACGGCGTGCAGGTTGGCGGTGGGACAGGACAAGGGTTTGATTTCACCTTTGACGAAGCCTCGCAAAACGTGGATGAGTATATAATCGAGACAACCCCTTGCGATGATCGTTCCGTATTCAGTAGCCAGATCGTGGCTGTTGTTCCAGACCTCGTGAAACTCCAGTATTCATCGGATGGTTTTGGCCCTGAGGAAATTCCTCAAGGCGGGGATGATATACTTATCGAGGAACCAGCAGTTGTTCTCGTAGAAGGCGAAACGAAGTGGTCTGGAATTGACGGTATGCCGGACACCGCCGATGATAGACTCTGCTTAACGAGGTGGGACATTCAAATATTACACCTTAGTCACAATGGCGCTGTCGAGGTACGGCCAGATTTAGCCACCGGACGTTCGGCGGAAATAGAGTTTATATCTGTCGATCCTCAAACTCCCGACGAACTCCCCGACGGTTTTATTTGCGTCTTCTATATCGCGCCAGAGCATCCCGGCATAAACGTCTTTTATATCGTCACCGTTTCCAAATCCGGCAATGTAAAGAAGCCGAATGTCAATATGCAGATCGATCCCGAGAGCGTTTTTGGAAGCTATGAGCCGGGTGAAGCTAACCAGTCTGTTACTCAAACTTTCACCGCACAAATTATCAACCACACCAATGAAGACCCTTCAAATATTGGTTTTACAACGACAGCACGGTACGGAAATGCGGCGCAGGTAGGTCCGAGAGCGAATGTTCCTCCCGACAGCGCGACGCAGCAATACACGTTCAACTCTCCCGGACGCTGGATAATTGAGGCGGAACATAATATGGCGCCCTATGCCTATGCCAGCGCTCATGCCTCGCTGGTTACTCTTAATCACGTTGATAACATTCTTCTGAATCAAAACAATGTCTTCTTCAGCGGGCAAGTCGTTGAGTGGAATTTCGTCTTCGATAACCCCGCAATGTTCGCTGATCCGTTTCCATTTCTCTATGGGTTCTACGAAGCTGAACTGGAAGTCGTTGGCGATCAGATTTTCGAGCTAATCCCTGGCGAGCCTGAAAGCGCGTTCACAAGAATAATCGAAGCGAACGGAGAAGTTCGATTCAAATTCAACGTGGGGCAGCTTCAACCCGGCAGCGTAACCACCGTTAATGTTAACGTGAACTGGGTGCGCTCAACTCTCTCTAACGGACAAATAACTTTTCTGCGACTGACGGACCGCTGCACGACTTTCTCGGCCTCCGACTATCGACTCGATAGAATCGAGGTTAAAAATCAGAACGATAACAACTTTTCGACAGATAACCATGCCTATAACTTTTATGGTAGTAGTATCGCGCCCGTTCAGTTTCGAGCGATTTTCACGCCGAATACGCCACCAGCGAGCGCGCTTGGATCGCTTACTTGGAACGTTAGCGAGATCGTCGGGGGCGATACTGTCTTCGGAAATAGTCTCGTACCACCGCCAAATCCACCGGCATCCAGCGCAAATTTCGACGATATCAATTCCGTCACGCCAAATTTGATTACGGCGACAGGGGGAAGATTTCGGGTATCCGCAAATTGGGGCAGCGATGAGAGCAATGAGATTAAGGTTATTATCTTCGCGCTATCGGGCGTCAAGGCGGAGTCCGTGGACACTCAAAATAGTCGAAATATAATTGTGGAAGACTTGCAACCTGGTATCGAGATTCCAAGAAACACCGGCGTTGAAGTATATCCCGGCGCTGCGTCATTGAATAATGATCGCTTTGAACTCTCATTGGTTTCCAATCCATCCAAAGTAAGTATGGAGGAGTGGACGGAAATCAATAATGTTTCACAGGTCACGATTTTTTCATCCGAAACCGGGCAAGACTTCCTTAGCTTCAATCAGGTTAGTAATCATTTCCCACCGCTGTACGAATCTGTAATTCAAACAAATGGAATCGGGAATTTCGCAGCGGGTAGGGGGACGGTCGCCAACCGAAATCAGGCGCCGTTCCAGATCGACTTCGCTTCTCTTGTGGTCGAAGTCATTATCGAGGGGATTAGGTTTAATCATAATGATAATTCATCGGCAAACGATGCCATTGGCGTAATTCAGACTAAGGAACTAGAGTTACCAGGGAATGAAATCGGTCAACCAGCGTGGATTCCGGCACATGAATCGACGACCGACAAACAAGATTCTCGTAACTACGAATTTCGAACCGTTGCGGTACCACCCAGCGACCCGACCCGCGATTTTCAAGTAGGATTATCCAATTTCGAAAGGTATTCCGATTCTCCCGCGCTGTATAAAATCGGGGTTCAAAGTCCGGCTGTAAAAACCGACTTGGCGTTTCCGAAGGCTAACAAAAACGGGGTTCAAAACTTCATCAATGACCATATTGAAATGCTGCTTCGCGACAATAGTCTTGGTCTTACCGGTCGACGTGGAAACTGGACGCTCAGAATCGAGGCTTCCGCGACCGGAAGCCAAGTGTTCGACATCGATGCAACCGTTTTCAGTTTGCGATACTATGGTAATAGCAATAGGGAAAAGAACTTTGTATCGATGCCTCTGGTTCCAAAGGCTGCTCTATCGTCCATAAACAGGTATAATACGACGTTCGATTGGTCTTTCAAGTGTGGCGGGGTGGATAGTCGTTCCGGTCTGATTAGTTTCGTCATGCCAAGGCCTTCCAACGCCCCTTTGATTCCAGCAAGCACAAGGCATCGAATTTATTTAATCAAAGCAGAGCCTGTTAAACCTTGGAAAATTTCTTCCGACCAGGACTTTGCAGGACACCGGCCCTACACTGAAATTCTTGATCTTGCGTGTGAGCTATTTGCAGGGTTGTCGGATGAGCGCGAGATTCTAACAAAACTCGAACGTTGGCTTCAAAGTATGGATGTTGACGGCCCGGCGGTTGGACTGAATATAGTGTACGACGGCGGTGAGCAACAGTTTTTTAGCACTGGAGCTGGCGCAGCGGGTGCTTGGAATGGAGTTTCAAATCCTTTCGACATCCAAGGATATTTCGATTCATATATTAACCCCGTAAACCATCAGGTTTTGCAGGATAGCAAAAAGAAGCTGCGCGCTTCATGTTACGACCAAGCAGGCGCGTTTGCCTTGATTTCCAGAATAGTCGGTATTGACTCGAAAATGATCTGGGCAAGCCCTTATATCCCAACAAACAAACTTAGGCAACTATATCTTTTCGGGGATCGCGATTCGAACCAGCAAAGAAGACGCTTCTGGCATGACGACCCCGCCACGCCTCCGCCTTTAGACGAAGAGTTTACCAGGGAGCGAGCATTCACCTTGCATGCATACAACGTGACCGGCACCTTGCAGTCATTCAATTTCAAGGGAACCTCGTCGCAGGCTGGCGAGGAATATAGGCAAGTCATAGGTGACGGCTGGAGTTACGATCCGCTTTGCAGATATGGTAATTTCCTTCACGATTTTGGCACTCGCTCCGCAGGCGAACCTGGGACGTTTTTAAAACCCGATCCACAAAATCCGGGGGGCACAATACCAACGCCATATCAACTCACCAATGACATCTTGTTCTGGCGCTGGGCTATAGATGACACGCTTCTGGGACTACCTGGTGATGACGATGCTGCACGCGAGGTAGATATGATCGCTCAATTAAAAAAAGTCGGTGCCGGTGTGACCAATGACGTCGTGCCTGGTACGTATGGATTTACAAACATTGGAATAAATTAGGGAGAAACAATATGAAATACATAACTATATCGTCAAGCGCTCTTATTCAGTTCATATTTGTTGTCCCCCTGTTTTTACTTGTTGGTTGCATAGAAGGAACACATTTGGCATCTGAAACCGCGCAAAATTTTCGCTATCAGGACAGCGCTGAAAATGGAAAAGACAATTCCGTCGCAAACGTCGTCCAGGGCAGCAACAGCGGCAACAGCCAGCACAGACCAAAGGATGGCGATGAAGAAGGTGATTCCGGAGATTCCGAAGAGCTTGAAAGACGAAGACAAGCGATAGTTGAAAAATATAGTCTAAATGAAAGACCGTCACGAGAAACAATATTTGTGAATGGTTTCGATTGGGATATGGATGCTATTCGAATGATCACCATGGCTTCGATGCTTGAAGACACTGATCGTTTTTCAATCGCATATTTCAATAGTGATGGTGCTTTAACTCAATTTGCAAATTCCGTGCGTAGAGTACAATTATGGAAGTCGTATTCAGACTTTACGCTTCAGGTTTCGGTATTTGATAATTCTTCCACTTTACCTTGGGAATTGCTTGTGGACACTTGGGATTACACAGGGTTTATTCCCGCGACTGCGCAAGAATTCGGTTTAGTCCTTCATGGGAACGCTCTTGTTGCCCGCGATCCTTCCAGAGTCGCCCATGTTGCATTGATTAGATACTCGTATAACAATATATTTTTGACGTGTTACGATGACATCGACCTTCTGAACCCGCCAGCCAATCTGACCAGACTTGTCGATTTTGTTCAAGCTCTCGATACCGAACTATCCGCACAGCCTGTGACTCACACTGTTCGAAGGAGCGAATACGCGCCGGAAATCAAAAAGTTCAGACTATCCGAACATTCCGTCGCTATAGGTGATTCAGTTCCAATAGAAATCGAGATATTCAATCCGCTTACTGGTAAGTCCATTCCGGAATACACTCTTGAAGAAGCAGGTCTTTCCGTGGCGTGGAATCAGAGACGACCAATGTGGATGTGGATTGTTGACGATGTAGAAGATTATTCTCAAAATTTTGGCACAGAATCACGACTAAGCGACTATCAAGCGCTCAATGTCCTGATTCAGGATGAGCCGGATACGATTTTTGCACCTGATGAATTGTCGACTGCTGTACCTGGTGAATACGAATTAGGTATCAAAGTTTTCAACGAAAGAGGACTTATCAGTGATGCCAGTATAAAAGTAAGAGTAACTCCGCCTCGTGACGACGGGGACCACGACCGCGGCCACGGAAACGACGACGACCATCACGACGAGGACAATCCCGGCAGAGGTCACGGAGATCGCGGTGACTACAGTGATGACCACGACAGAGGCCACGGAAATGACGATGACCGCCACGATGAGGATAATCCGGGACGCGGATAAGATTGATGATGTGACATGAATAGAAAAAACGCTGACGAACGAGATCAGATTTTGGAGATTCACAATGGATCCTCCCCCTGATGATCCAACTACCCCTCAGATAGACGAAGAGGAAAAAGCCATCAGAGACCAGTTGAAAAGAATGGCTAACGACCATCGCATTTTCGATATACGGATTATTGGCTAAGCGCATTACACTAAAGGAACATCACAATGAAAACAATTGTACTGACGTCGCTTCATGCAATTCTGATTTTTATCAGTGTATTTCGGAGCGGGTATTGCCAGGATGAGAATGAGACTAATAATGATAGATGGCATCAAGTCATGAGGGAATACGCTGAAAATTTGGGATTCGACCCTGAGCCGGATGATGAGTGCGAAGTAACCGAAGGCATAGACTGGAGCCAGCCAGCCTTCGAAGAATTACCATCAAATGATGGGCCCGGTATTGACAATTCTGTTATTAGATTAGAAGTCAATCCCAATATAGTACTTACAAATAAGCTCTTCGAAGGTGTAACAGTTCGCGCGATTATTTTTAATAACTGTCTTAGTGCATGGAGGGAATTGGCAGGTCAGTCGCAGTTATCAAACCATGCTTTCGTTACAATGGAATCCCTTGGTATCGATCTGGTTGGTAACGCGGTTTTTTATCATCATCTTCCGCCGAATCAGATCTATATTTACAAAGTACATTATGCCTTCCACAATGTTTTTTTGACTGTTTATTATGATGTCAAAGTAGACAATCCTCTATACGACGCGGACTTTCTTGTAAACTTCATCCGCGACATCGACGACTATTTTTTCCGTCAACCTTTAGTCGAAACTCTCGATGACAGCGAGTTCGCGCCGGTAATAAACAGGTTCGAACTCGAGGACAATCGAATCCACATCGGGGAGCGATCCCGCATAAAACTTGAGGTCACTAATCCTGATTCCGGTCTCACCATCCCTGAACATTCCCTTCTCGATGCTGGAATTGGGGTGAACTGGGATAGGGTCAGCCCCCGCTGGCTATTTGTCACTCATGGCATAGATGGGGATCCATGGTACAGTATGCAGAGGGATGACGTTACATATGGTAATCTTTTTTTATATCCGTATGAAGAAGAGTTCAGAAGCACAGCCAGGGTTGTTAATGGGGTCCCGGAAGTAGAGACAATTTCCGCCGAACCGGGGACCTACCCGCTCAGAATCACGGTTTTCAACGAGCGCGGACTGACTGCAAGCGCCGAACTTGAAGTAGTGGTGCTTCCGCAGCGCGAGCGACCGAACACAACTGACGACGATTCGGGCGAAGACCGCGACCGAGGTCACGGGAACGACGACGACCGTCACGATGAAGATAACCCCGGTCAAGGTCACGGAAATCAGGGTGATGACGACGACCGAGGGCATGGAAACAGCGACGATCGCCGCGATGACGACAACCCCGGACAAGGCAACGGAAACCACGATTCAGACGACAACCCCGGTGGGGGAACGATGACAATGATGAGGAAGAAGAAGATGATGGAGATAATGCAGGAGTGGGCGAAATATCAGAAGAGATAAGGCAGCAGCGACAGGAGGTAGTAGAAAGATTCGGATTAAATGAGCAGCCCTCTCGCGATACAGTGTTTGTTAATGGCTTTGATTGGAATCTACCTCCAATAAGAGCAATTTCACTAAGCTCTGATCTCAACGTGTTAGAGAGGTTTATTTTGACAAGGCAGAATCTGGCTTTAAATAGCGACCGCCAATCAAGGTGCGTGCATGTCTGGAAGCAATTTAGAAATTTTGAAATTCAAGCCTTTATATACGAAGACTCTTCATTCCTTCCTTGGCAATCGTTAGTTGACAGTTGGAACTTAAACGGGGGTATTATAGTCGAGAGAAATGAATACAATGTATCTCTTTCTGGAAGCGTCATATTTCATCGCTATGAAGGGTGGTCTCGTGCATTTTATGCCTTCAATAACTTGTTTTTAATCTGTCATCACCATTATGACAATGATGTTTGGTATCTATCGCAGCAACTTGTCGATTTCATTCAGACGCTAGATACTGAATTGTCGGCTCAACCAGTTACACAATCTCTTAATCGGCATAGTGAATTCGCTCCAGTTATAAAAAACTTTGAATTGTCAACTCGTTCCGTCACCATTGGAACCGACACAAGGATAGATATAGAAGTCTTCAATCCAGATACTGGAAAATCGATACCTGAATTCACGCTTGAAGAAGCGGGTTTGTCGTTTGCATGGAATGAAGATCGCCCCAAATGGATGTATATCGTTGACGATCCTGAAGACTCTACGCAGGGATTTAATTATGTAGAATATCTGGATGATTACAGCGATCTTAGATTGTTTATAATGGATGATCCACTGGCTGTTTCAGCACCACTTGAGGAAAGAGTCGCTGAACCGGGAGAGTACGAACTTCCAATCGAGGTATTCAACGAGCGCGGACTAATAAGCGACGCGAAGACAAGGGTTAGAGTTGTTTCTCTGATAGCGACCACAACCGCGGTCACGGCAACGATGACGACCGTCACGACGAGGATAATCCCGGCAGAGGCCACGGAGACCAAAGCGACGACGGGGATCACGACCGAGGTCACGGGAACAACGACGACCGCCGCGACGACGACAATCCCGGACGCAGACAAGGGAATCGGGACGAAGACGGAAACAGAGGCCACGGCAATGACAACGACAGACACGATGAGGATAATCCGGGACGCCGATAAGATTGTGAACTAAGAAACTTCTCAAGCAAGCAACATCGATAATTCGGAGCCGTCAAACGAGACGTTTGACGGCTTTTGCGGACGAGGACGTCAGCGGTCCCAGGTGCTTGGGATAGTTTCTAAGGGCGCGATGCCACAAATTATCGCCAGCGGCGCTCCTGATCCGTGACATTGACTTCGTCTTATGATTAAATTCCTGTTCCCGATATTTCGACAGACACCCGGTTCCGGGCAATTTTCTGCGCTTCTATGAAAATACTTCTCGTCCATCCTCATGACGTATACTCCAAAAACGAGCCTTGGACCGTCCGCGTAATCTATCTCGCGAACGAATTCCTGAAAGCCGGGCATGAGGTCAAGGTCGCGTACCACATCGAAGACCCGAACCTTACGCCGCAGGAAGCGTCGGCAAGGCAGGAGCATCCTTTCGAGACGATTCCGCTAGTCAGGTACAGCAGAACACTTGTAAGGAAGAACAAGGAGATGAAGCGCGTCGCGTCGTGGGCGGACATCATCAGCTTCCAGAAGTGTTTCGCGTGGGCGAGCCTCCCGAGCATCCACGCAGCGTCGAAACTGAAGATTCCAGTCCACTACGACTGGGACGACTGGGAATACGAAATCTACCGCACGCAGCCTATAGAGCGCCAGGACGAATACATGGCGCTATACATCCATGAACTCGAGGGCAAGCTCCTTACGATGGTCGACAGCGTCAGCGTCGCTAGCGAGAGTCTTCGCGGCATGGCGATGGCATCGGGGGTTCGCAAGGATCGAATCTGCCTCGCCCCCGTAGGCGCGGACACGGAGAGATTCAATCCCGACGTCAGCGGCGAGAAGATTCGCGAGCAGTTCGCTATAGATCGTCCGACCGTCATATACATGGGTCAGCTCCACGACGCCCAGTACTGCGATCAGTACCTCGAAATGGCGAAGGCGATCGTTGACGAAGGCCGGGTCGTACCCTACTTCCTCATCGTCGGCGGCGGTTCGCGGCTCGACGATCTGAAGCGCAAGGCGATCGCGCTCGGACTCCGGGAGCATACGATTTTCACCGGCCCGGTCCCGCACGAGAAGATTCCGGAGTACATCGCAGCGGCGGACGTGGCGGTCGCGTGCTTCGCAAGCACGGATCAGACGCGCACGAAATCGCCGCTGAAGGTCGCGGAATACCTCGCGATGGGGAAAGCGATCGTCGCGACGAATATGGGCGAAGTTCCGCGGATGACCCAGGACGCAGCGGTGCTCGTCGCGCCGGGGGACATTCAGGGACTCGCGTACCGCACCACCGAATTCCTTCTGAACGAGAACCTGCGGAAGGACTATCAGCGCCGCGCGAGGAGGCAGAGCGAAAAGAATCTCACGTGGCGTCACACCGCCGAGAATATGCTCGCGCTGTTCACGGAGGACGTTGCGGAATACGATCGCATCTATCCGGGGCTTAAAAAAAAAATACGCGCGCGAGAGTCGGCAGTAGCTGAAATCGGCGTAACGGAAATCAAGCCCGGCCCGGTTCTGAAGCTGAAGGGCTTCTTGAAGCGCAACCGCGACCTGATGGGAGCGTTCGCCTCGGACGGAAAGGTGTTCGTCGGGCCGAGAATCGTGCAGGTCGAGCCGACGAATCTCTGCAACAACGACTGCGTTGCGTGCTGGTGCAACAGTCCGCTGCTCGAAGACCTGATGATCCCCGTGATCGAGAAGAAGGCGACGATACCCTACGAGGTCCTGAAACGGCTGTTCGCGGAACTCTCCGCCATAGGCTGCCGCGAAATTTATTTCGCCGGAGGAGGCGATCCGACGATGCACCCGCGGATAATGGACATACTCGCGGAAGTCAAGCGCCAGCAGATGATAGGCTATCTGAACACGAACCTTCTAAGGCTTTCCGACGCGAACCTCGAGCAGATGGTCGATATGGAGTTCGACCACATTACCCTTAGCGCGTGGGCTGGAAGTCCGGAAGCGTATTCGCGCACGCATCCGAACAAGGATCACAGCGCCTTCTACCGTATGCGCGAGCAGATGCTTCTTCTCCGCGATCTGAAGGCGAAGCGCAAGGCAAAGAGGAAGAAGATCAGCACCGGGTACGTTCAGAACGCGCCGCGGATCAAGGTCTACCACGTCATCTCGAACCTCAATTTCGAGGACGTGGACAACATGTTCGAACTCCAGCTCGAGACAGGGGCGGAGTGGATCGAGTTCGCGCCGATCGACACGATGCCGGACAAGACCGACTACCTGCTGCTCGACAAGGAGCAACGGGAATGGCTTCATGCGCGCTGCCTCCACTGGCAGGAGGAGCTTACTAAACGCGGAAAGTCGGACGTCCTCTACAACTGGGACACCTGGATGCGAAGGCTATCGACGGAGGAGGCTTCCGTCGGCGGGCACGACGCGGGATACATCCACACGCTTCCGTGCACGGTGGGATACAGCTTCGCGCGGGTCGTTCCGTCCGGAGAGGTGCACTCCTGCCTGAAAAGCCACAGGATACCGCTCGGAAACATATACGATTCGAGCTTCACGGAACTGTGGACGAGTCCCTTCCAGAACGAGTTCAGGAAACGCACGAACGTCTTCGAAAAGAACGACGCGAGTTTTTTCAGCCTCATCGGAAACGACCCGACGGTCTGCTGCGGCTGCGAAAAAAGCTGCGACGACGTGGGCAGGAACGAATATCTGTGGAATCGCTGGCAGGAGATGCCCTGGTGGAAAAAGCAGGTCCTGAAGGCCGGGGCGAAGTATCTCGAAGCGTCCGGAAAAGCGATGAACGGCGAAAAAGCGTTCCCGCCGCCGGGGATCGGGCTTGAATCGCTCAGTCCGGAGGCGCAGATGCAGGCGTACCAGAACGCGCGCAAGAAGCAGATGAAAAAAGCCGCGGAAAAACGCGACGTCGTCGTCGCAAAATAGAAGTCACGCTACGCCTGGCAGCTAACGCAAGTGAACAGACCGACTCACTCGCCAAGGAGTTTGACGATATCTTCCTTCTTAGCGATGCTGGTAAGCTCGAATCCGAGGCCGAGGTTGCTCTTGACGATCTTGCCGTGAGCGACCGCGCGCTCGTTTACGATCAGATCGAAGGTTTCCGACACCTGCTTTTTAAGCGTGATCGTGTCTCCCGCGCGTAGCGACAGAAGCTCTTCAAGCGTCATCTCCTGCCTCGTGATGTTCACGATCACAGGGATTTCGACGTCCAGAATGCGGGAAATATCTTCAGTTGGCATATCGTGATCTACCTCATCTGACTTTCTTTTCGCTTGCGAGGCTGAAACCGTTGAACTTCACCATATAACCGGCGCTGATCGGCTCGTCACCCATGGACATCCTGGCGAACAGCGCCCGCTCCTGCGCGTGACGCTTTGCCGCGATTCTTTTCATCCAGCCGAGAAGAACGATCTGCACCCAGAAAAGCGCAATTGCGAAGATAACGGGAGACCGGGCGCCCGTCGCAAGCAATACCAGCAGAATGCAACTAATCGTATAGCGGAACATTGTTTTTGAATTGTGGCGGATCACGCCCGCATAATCAAGCCTGTATTACGGTATCGAAAAATGCTTGTAAAATCTTGAAGGAATTACTTAACTTAATACCAATCTTCCAGTTCTACAACATCGCCGACGGCAAGCACTTCTGAGCCGATCGGAAATTCCGGAGACTGTATGCGCACGATTTTTCTGTCCGCCACGTTTTTACTGATACTCGGGCTCACCTCCTCCGCGAAGGCGCAGGACCTCCAAATCGACGTCAAAGAGCACGTTCTGGGCAACGGCATGAAAATCCTCGTAGTGGAGAGAGACACGGAACCGACCGCGACGTGCTGGCTGTTCTACCGCGTCGGAAGCGTGGACGAACACCCCGGAATTACGGGCATAAGCCACCTGCTCGAGCATATGATGTTCAAAGGCACCCACACGATGGGGGTGAAAGACGCGGAACTCGACGAAGCGATCATGACGCAGCAGGACGCGCTCTGGATCGAAAGGAAACGCCTGCGCGGACTTGTAGATGCCAATTTTCTTGCAGAATACGATGAAGTTTCTCAAACTGTAAATGGACTTATCCGCAGGCTCGAAGAAGGCCGCGAAGCGCTCGAAACGCGCACTTACAACGGAATGCCGATTCCGGAGCAGTTCATTCCGGAGGTCGAAAGGCAGATTGCGGAAGGCGAAGCCGAGCTTGCGGCGCAGCAGCAGCGGCTCGCGGAACTCGAATCCCGCGAGGAATATGAGGCCATGGGCGCGGTCGATTTGCTCGATGGACGCTGGGAGGAACTGAATCAGCAGAGCCGCGACAATGTCATCAAGGACGAACTTTGGGACACCTACCTCAATAACGGCGCGACGGGGCTTAATGCCTTCACAGCGGAAGATACGACCGCCTACATCGTCACGCTACCCGCGAACAAGGTCGAGCTTTTCATGTGGCTCGAAAGCGATAGACTCGCGGACCCGGTCTATCGCGAGTTCTATGAAGAGCGCGAAGTCGTCAAGGAGGAGCGCCGTCTGATGGAGAACCGGCCGCTCGGATTCTATAATGAAGCATTCAACGAGATGTTTTTCCAGGCGTCGCCCTATTCATGGCCTGTTCTTGGATGGATGACCGACCTGAACGCGATCAAACGCCAGGACCTCTACGATTACGTCGGAACTTATTATAAGCCGAATAACGCCGTTGCGGTCATTGTGGGCAGGGTTGACGCGGATGACGTGTTCGGCCTTGCAGAACGCTATTTCGGCCCGATTCCCCGCGGTCCCTCGGTTCCGCAGGTTATAACCACGGAGCCGGAACAGAACTGGGAGAAGCGGATTTACTATTCGAAGGACGTCAATTCCCGCGTGGACATCAGCTACCACGCTCCGGGCGTTAGGGATTCGGATATGCCCGCGATGCAGCTTCTTGGCGACATTCTGAGCGGAGACAGCGGAAGGCTGCACAAGGAACTAGTCGAGGACAAACAGGTCGCTCTAAGCGCTAGCGCGGGGATGGACTGGCCGGGAAGGTTCGCAAGAAGTTTCGACGTTCGCGTCACGTGCGCGGAGGGACATTCTCCAGAGGAACTGCTCGGTCTCGCCGATGGCCTGCTGCAGGAAGTCGCTGAAAACGGAGTTACCGCCCAGGAACTCCAGCGCGTCAAGAATCAGGCGTTCGCCGAAAACATCCGCGGTCTTCGCTCGAACGAGGGCCTCGTACAGCAGCTTGGCTTCCTCGATATTATTTACGAGTGGCAGCAGATCAACCGCCTTCCGCGGCTCCTGCAGAATGTAACCGTGGAAGACGTCCGGCGTGTCGCGCAGACTTACTTGAAGGATACAAACCGTACTGTCGGACTCGTAACTCGCGCAGCAGGATCGGGCGAAGGCAGCGAGGGCGAGGGCGCGGAGCGATTCGACGGAAGCTGGTATTACCACGGCAGCGCACGCTATCACTGGCCCTGGGACGTGCCCCAGTACCGCCTTACTTCGACCTTCGGCCTGCGAGAAAATCCAGCGTACCGCAGGATGATCGCCGACGCGGAAGATTTTTAGGAACTGTAAACCTCGCGGCAAGGTTCGTAGTGACGCCGACGTTTTTTGCAAACCTTCGGCGAACCTTTCGATCACGGAATCGGCACCGATAATCGTACAAATAATTCGTAGACGGCACGAATAAAATGTTTTATTGATTTGTGGAAGGATTAGCTTGTAGTCGTCGGGCGGATTTGATAGATTACACTCTCAATATCCCCCCGGCTCCACATATCAGACCTTTAATCTGTTCTCCCCTCCGAATTCAGATCAAACACGCTCTGCCAGGGAAATGTTACATGCAAAATTCAGGATCGATTTCAGTTAAACTGTCCTTGATGGCGCTCCTGCCATTTGCCGCTGTACTCACTTTCGGTTGCGGCGGAGAGCCGATAGGCTCCGACCAGGCGCCCGTCGAATCGGAAGCTGCCGCGGTGGATAACGGCGCATCCGCGACTTCCGGGGTGACTCCGGGAGGAGCAGCGGCGGTTCAGACCCCAAGTACGTGGGGCCAGCAACCAGGCGGCTCCTCCGCGGCGCCCGCTCCAGCGCAGGGACCGGTTACGGGCGGAAGAGTCGAGCCGGTGAATATTCCGACGCCGGAAGCCCGCGGCGTCCATCCTGACGTTGACGACGCGCGCAGCAACATGAACCAGTATCGAAACCTCCTGGAAGAAGCCTCGCGCGACCTCGCGGAGCAGCGCAGGCGGGATGAGCAGCTCATTTCGTTCTATCTTCAGGACGCGCAGCGAAAGCACATGGAAGGCGATACGCTCAGCGCCCTCGCGAACCTCGATCGCATCCTCGAAAGAAACCCGCTCCATCCGGAGGCGATGAGACTGAAGGAAGAAATTCTCGCGAACATAGGCGATCGCGAACGCACCACCGGGAGGCTCGAGGACGATCTTCGCGCGCAGTACGCGGTGGTGGTCGAAAAGGCGCGAATCGAAGCCCTTGCGCAGTATGACGAGGGTAACACCGCGTATCGCGAGCAGCGCTATTCAGACGCAATCACCCACTACGAAAGGTGCATCGAGATCATCGACTTCGCGCCCGCGGACCTCGATCTTCACAACATTCGAATCACTGCATCGAGCGGAATCGATGACGCGACCGCGCAGAGGATTTCGGTCCAGCGCGAGGAAGATCGCCGGGCGCGAGAGATCGCGGCACGCATCGCGGCTCTTCAGCGCGAGCGGGAACGAACCGAGCGTAAGAACCGCATAGTCGAGCTTCTTCTCAGCGCGCAGGAAAACTATAGCGCCCGTCGCTGGGATCGCTGCCGCGCGAACATCGCGGAGGTTCTGAGGCTCGACCCGACGAACGAAGTCGCCCGTCAGATGGAAGCGGACCTCAAGTGGGACGGTCTCGTCCACTCAGCGGACCAGCACATAAGGAACAGGATCGAGAGCTATCGCAGGCTGCTTGAAGACTGGTCCGAGACTCTCGTTCCGTACATGCCCCGCGACGGAGTCGAATATCCCGACACCACCTACTGGGAGCGGGTCAATCAGCGTCAGTTCAATCGCGCGGGCGAGGAAGCCGTCGCGGAGGATCCGCGCGTCGTCAGAATCAAGAACCGCCTCGAATCCCTCCCGATCGAGGTGCGCTTCCACAATATGCGCTTCATCGAGGCGATCGATTTCTTCAAAAGCTACGCTGGAATCAACATCGTCGTCGACAAGGACGTCAGCGTCATCGATGAAGAGATTTCGACGTTCGACGCCTCCGGGCTGAGCGTCGGAGACGCGCTCGATCTGCTACTCAAAATCTATGGACTCGATCGCGAGTTCCGCGAGGGCGTTCTCTACATCACTGAGGAAGGCCAGACGAGTACCGAAGCGATTCTGAGGCTCCACGACATTCGCGACATCGTCCGCCCCGTGCCGGATTTCCCAGGCGCGGAGATTCAGCTCCCGCAGGCCGGAGGTGCCGGTGCGGCGGGCGGGTTCTCCCCCACTTTCCAGGAAGCGCCCGAAGTCGAACCGGAAATCGACATCACGCAGATAATGGACCTCATCCAGAACTCCATCGAGACTGACTCCTGGGGAAACGATCCGTTCTCGATTCGCGAGACGCCGGACAACCAACTCCTCGTGTTCCACAACCCCGACGTGCAGGCCCGCGTCGAATCTCTCCTCGCCGACCTCCGCGCTAACTCCGGGCTGATGGTCGAGGTCGAAACCAGGTTCCTAAGCGTCGAAGATCACTTCCTCGACTTCTTCGGGGTCGACTTCCGCGGCCTCGGCGGCGTGAAGGGAACGAACGCTCCGATGGAGGACGTCGTGTTCGGACCCGAGGATTTCTCGGGCGGAACGTTCGACAACAGCGCGGGCGGAACTCCGACCAGTCTCGCCCCGAGTTCCGGCATCTTCTTCAACGATAGCAGCGACGGAGACATCCGCGCGCGAACGGAGCATATCGTCGATGGCACCATAGGCGACGTCCTCCAGCCCGTCGGCGGAGGAACGCTCCAGTTCATCTTCATCGACGACACCGAGCTGAATATGATCGTGCGCGCCGTACAGAAGCAGCGAAACGCGATGGTGATGACAGCGCCCAGGCTCGTGGCTTTCAACACCCAGCGCGCCAACCTGACGATCATCGATCAGGTGGCGTACATCCGCGACTTCGACGTCCAGATCGCACAGGCCGCGTCACTTGCGGACCCGATCGTCGCGACGGTGCAGGACGGTCTGGTTCTCGACATCACGCCAACTATTTCGAATGATCGAAGGTTCATCACCCTCGAGCTGAGACCCACCGTGGCGGAACTTCTTCGCCCGATTCCGACCTTCACCACGAACCTCGGCGCGGGCGCGCTCGCAACGACGCCGGTTACGATCCAGATTCCGGAACTCGTCCTCAAGAAGGCCGAAACGACCGTCAAGGTTCCGGACGGCGGATCGGTTCTGATCGGCGGTCTGAAACGTGCCCACGACGTCACTCAGGAGCAGAGTATCCCCTGGCTGGCGGACCTTCCATTCATCGGCTGGCTATTCCGCTCGTCAAGTCACAGCGTCGAGCGCGAAAGCCTTATCATTCTCGTGACGGCTCGCGTAATCGACCTTAACGAACTTGAAATGATGCAGCATTAATTGTTAACATAGTTGCCAGCATCTGGCGCAGGACGTATTCAGGAGCGCGAATTTTGGCAGAACACACGGTTTCCGCGAGAACCCAGACCCCTGGTACGTTTTTTGCTCAAGCTTTAGTAGCCCGATAGACCTCTAACGGAAATTCATAAAAACCAGAAATTTATGAGCAACACACAATTGTCAATTCCGGCCCGGACCAGCGATATCACCTTTGCGATTGTGATCGCGCTTTTCGCCCTCCAGTTCCTCCTTGGCGCCTGCGGCGGAGAGGCGCAGAGCAGTTCACAGACGGATTCGATCTACAACGCGCCGATCGTGGTTGCGACGGAGCCGCGGTCAATGGAAAAGCGGACGAACAACTTCTCCGAAATCAACATAGGCGAGGCGAACGTGCCGCTCGATAAACCTCTGACGGCGTTCTTTTCTGCGCCGCTGCTTCAGGGTTCGTTTATGACGAACACCGACGGAGTGACTAACGGCACCGGTGCAATGATGGTGGTCGACAACGCCAACCGCATAGTTCCCGGAAGGTGGGATCTGATCAACGATTCGCAGACCGTGGTCACGTTCACCCCAGGAACATGGGTCGGAAGGCAGTTCACCCCCGGCAAATGGACGTTCAACACGGATTACGGCTTCTACGTTTCCGACAGGCTTACAGGTCCGACCGGCGCGAAATACTGGAAGCCGTACGTAATGCTCTTCTCGACGGGCGCCACGAGGCCCACGGTTACGCCGCTCGGGACCATGGGCTTCACGTCGAGTATCGCGGGCTTCCCTCCCGCCGATCTTTACCAGCCGCCGCCGGGGACCACTTCTGGACTCCCGATCAAGCGCGGCCCGATTTCGGGCGCGTTCGACGCGATCCAGCAGACCCTCGCCGAAGCGAGGTGGGCACACACCGCGACGGCTCTCGCCGACAACCGAATAATAGTGATCGGCGGACTCATCAACGGAAGCGGGATTTTCGGAACCGCGACTGATACCTCCGAAGTCTTCAACCCCACGACCGACGTATTCGCCACCGGGGCGAGGCTCAACACAACAAGGTTCGGCCACACCGCGACCAGGCTCGATTCAGGCGACGTAATGGTCATCGCAGGTTCGGACGGAGCGTCCTTCCTGGATTCCGCTGAGCTTTACCGCCCGGACACCGATCCGACGAAGCCGGGGACGTTCACTCTGTTTTCCTCGCTCGGTCTCGAAGGTTCGGACTTCCGCAGCAACCTCGAAGTCGGAAGATGGTTCCACAGCACGCTTCCGCTCGGCGGCTCGCAGCTCGTCGTCGGCGGCGGATGGAGAGACCCGTCCGGACTGAACATTCAGAGCATGGGATTTGCGCCGCTCGTCGTTCTCGGCGCGGCGAAGATCGAGGCGTTCGTCAGCGGACTATTCGGAACGCTCGAAGCAGCGTACAACAACCGTCGCGGCGGGCAGGACGCGCAGTTCATCCCGAACCTCGAAGGTCAGAGTGCGATCCTATATATGGGCGGAAGCAACCAGCTCTCGCCGACCAACACGACCGAGATTCTTCTCATCGACTCCCTTAACGCCGATCTGTTCAAATCGACGATCCTTCCCGGACCGCCGATGAAGACTCCGAGGCTTTATTTCAACACCATCACTCTCGATCGCGACATCGTTCAGGGGATGGTCGTCGCGGGCGGCGGCGCGAGTTCGACGAACCCGCAGGGCGGCGTGGTTATTCCCGCGATCGCGAGCCTCGAGGTTTACGATCCGAGACTGACCTACAATGGCTCGGACATCGGCGCGTTCAAGACCATAAGCAGCGCGACGCTGAAGAATTCGAGATTTGCCTTCGGAATGACGCTGCTCACTTCGGGAAAGATTCTCGTCACCGGCGGCATCTACATTCTCCAGCCCGGCCAGCCGCAGGATGACAGTTCCTGGCACATCGTTTCGTCGGGCCAGCCGCCGGGAGCGCTGCAGGACGCGATTCTGATCGACCCGAATTTCAATTCGCTTCAGAACGATCGCGCGCAGCTCGTGCTCAAGATGGCCGCGGCTGCGGTCCCAGCGCCGATTATCACGGACCCGCAGAATCAGCAGAACGTATCGAATCAGCTTGCAGCCGCAAGGGGATGGCACTCTCAGACCCAGCTCGGCACGGTTCAGATCATTATCGCCGGCGACAGCGGAGGTCCGACGGCAACCGCGTCGGCGGATCGCTACACTGAATAGTCCGGCCTATGGCGGCGGCAAGATGAACGATGATGCGAAGGATGTCGAACAGATAAGAAGTGGGAACGTTGACGCGTTCTCGAATTTGATGGATCGCCACTATTCCATCGTTTGCGGAATCATTTCCCGCCGCGGCGTAAGAGATTTCGATGACGCGGCACAGGAGACGTTCATAAAGGCGTATCGCCAGCTAGATTCGCTGGACAATCCGGAAAAGTTCGCCGGGTGGCTGTACAGGATCGCGTTCAACGTTTCGATGGACTTCCATCGAAAGAAGGCGCTCAACGTTTCGAGAATCGATACCGACATCGTCGAAGCAAGTCCCGCGGGAAGCGATATAATTCCGGATCGTTCGATCATTCGCGAAGAGTCAGGTCAGAAGGTGCGCGACGCGATGCTTGAACTACCGGAGCATTATTACCTAGCGCTGACGCTACGGTTTTACGAGCAGCTTTCGATCGACGAGGTAGCAGAGCGCCTAGGCGTGCCCGCGGGAACCGTGAAATCGCAGATCCACCGCGGACTCAAGCTGCTCGCAGAGCGGCTCGGAAGCGCCGGCGAAAGCGGTCTATTCAGCAATTAAAAATTTAGGAATTAAGAAATGTCGCCCGCGATGATATGACTTCTGTCCGGTGCGACTTTGAAATTCTGATTCGTAATCCGTAACTCGTAATTCACATAGGCCTCGGAACAAAATAAAGTATCGATTTATGCGCTCAGATTTACGCGAGATTCGTTTTGCGCGAGAGAGCCGAACCGGAGTCGTAGCCATAGTTCCGATGAGGATTTGGCGACCGAGCGCGGAATGAATATGGTGTGAAGATGTGATGCAGAAACGGTAGTTCATTTTGTCCCGAGGCCTTATGATCAGTCTCATCGAAGGCGAAGTTTTCAGCAAGACGGGAGGCACGGTACACGTCATGGTCGGACCCGTGGGACTCTGCGTCAACATGCCGACGAGCCTCGCGGACGGGATTTCCATAGGATCGCGCGTCAGATTGCTCACACGGTTCCATCTGACGGTAGACGGCAGGAGCGGAAAATCGGAGGTTCATCTTTTCGGGTTCCTCGAAGAGGAACAGCGCGAACTCTTCGACACGCTACTACTCGTTTCCGGCGTCGGTCCACGATCGGCGCTCGACATAATTTCCAAGGTTCCCGTCAGCGAGTTCATCCAGGCGGTGCTGATGGAAAACATCGTGTTCCTTAAAAAACTGAAAGGCGTCGGAGAGAAGACCGCAAAAAAAATCTGTCTCGAAATCCAGGGCAAGATAGCGAAGGTCGGCTCCGGGAAATCCGCAGAGAAGGTCAGCTCTTCCGCGCACCAGGACATGCTCAGCGCGCTTCTGGCGCTTGGATACAATCCCTCGAAAGCTTCCGCCGCAATCGCGGAGTTCTTCAAGGCAAACCCGTCGGAAAAGCAAAATCCGGTTGAGACCGTCCTCCCGAAAATTCTCGGCGCTTTCTCCGCGAAGTAGCCGTCGGCGGATTTTAAGAATTGAGATTCGCTCGCCATGGGCTTAAAATCGGGAGGCCGTTCGATGCGGCAGACGAAATCTTCAAGCAACCGTTTTCAAATTGACCATTCACTGCTTTCGATGCCGCAGCTAAAAGTAAATTGCGACGGAACCGTTTTCGAGGTCGAACTCGGAGACAAAGCGTACGTGATCGGCCGAGGCGACGACGCCGACATCAAAATCGAGGAGCCGGTCGCGAGCAGGAAGCATTGTCAAATCGAGCCGACGGTCGACGGTTTTTTCAAAATCGTCGACTTGCAGAGCCGGAACGGGACGTATCTGAACGGCAGGAAGATCAGTTCGTCGGTTCTTCGCGAGGGCGACGTCATAAAGGTTGGCGAAACCACGCTCGCATTCGACGAGGAGATGGTGGGTTCTCCCGATGAGACGCCGCCTCCGACGATGAGGCGCAGCCCGAAGCCGCGCGCGGTAGTTGCGGAACCGCGCAGGGAGGTTCGGGAGCAGAAACCGAAGCGCGCGTGGGTCGATGACGAAGAGGAAGAAGAGGAGTCCCTTCTCGGCGTCGCGGCGGATCAGATGCGCACGCGCAAGGGTCCCGGCGTCAGAATTCAGCGCACGAGCAGCGTCGGGATGATTTTCGGCTTCGCGATCGTTCTCGCGATTTTCAGTATTTTCGGCTACTGGGCCGCGAACAATATTTTGAATCAGCCGTCCGGCGGCCCGGAGCCGAAGATGGAGATGAAGTCGCCTTATTCCGCGGAAGATCTCGCGAGGGAGCGTCAGAATTTCAACACGACGTATTCGCGGTACGCCGAGGGCAAGATAACGCTTCAGGACGCGCGGGACTGGCTTAACGAAAGCATCGGCAGGTTCCGCAAGAACATGCAGGACGGCGGTTTTTTCGATCCGGAACTCGACTCGATTCTGAAACAGGGAGAAGAGTGGCTGATAGCCCATCCGCTCGGAAGCGAACCTGCGAGGGAAGAGCCGGTCCACGATCCGTTCGGGTCCAGAGAGCAGGGTTCCCGCGGTAGTCGTTCGACCGCGACGCCACCGAATACGACGACGAGCGCGCCTTCGAGCACGACTCCGCCGAGAGCGGGTTACGATACTTCCCGCGCCGAAGCGCAGGCAATCTGGAGCGCAGTCAAAAACCGCGGGCTTGACATGGTCGAACGGCTGGACTTCTCCGGCGCGCACGAGCTGTATCAGAACTTCGCGCTCGAAAACAGCTCGAACGACTACCTTGTCGACCTCGCGATGGACGAATTGCAGCTAGTCGAAAGTTTCGCGCGCGATCATTTCGACGGCAGGGACAAACCCGACCTCGTTGCCGCAAGCAGGAGCGAGGCTGGAAATCTGATGCGCGCGATAAACACGCGGTATCGGGCGTTTCCGGACATCTGCGCGGAAGCCGCGCGAATCGCGGGAAGCAAGTAGGCCGCGGTCAGATTCCGAGCGCGGAAAGGCCTGACTTGAATTCTTCTATGTCCTTCGACTCTTTAAGAACATCGTGAATTTTGCTCAGGACTTCGATATCGTGAACTCGATCGATTTTTTCCATCAGAGCAACGCCTTCCTCGCCGAAGCGTAGTTCGAGTACGCCCTCGATCTTGCCCTCGATCTTGCCCTCGATCTTGCCCTCGATCTTGCCCTCGATCCTGCCTCTCTCGTGAAGCTGTTCAGCCATCGTTTTGGTCGTCATTGCATCCTCCGCGGATAGAAATTTCTGGGCGATGTCGTAAATTTTTTCCGGGTCGATGGGTTTCGTGTAGCTGATAAACGAAATTGTCAGAAACACGTCTCTTTGCGTGGCGCCAAGTCCGAGCAGCCTGATAACCTCCTCGACACCTGAAATTATATCCTCTGAACTTCGAGGCATCAAGATTTTCACCATCGCCTGAACCGCGCTTATGCCTTTTATTTCATCGTCGTTCAATTTCGACAGATCGATGAAGTTGACGTCATAGCCAGGAATATAACCCACGAAAACGTCTTCCAGGTCTGGCGGAAAACATTCCCGCAGCGTCTTCGGAACGTTCCAGGGCTTGTCGCCGTGATAAAAGATAGTTGGAACGATCGAGTCGAGCCATCCAGAAGACTTGCCCTGTTGCTGCGTCCAGTGAAGCGACATGTAAAGCAGAATCTGAAGCACGGCGAACCTGTCGGGACAACTCTTGTGCTCGAAAAGGTGATAGATGAACCGCTCGCCTTTTTTCGTCCGGCACCGGAGCATCACATCCGCAAAGTACTCCTTCAGGTGATTTGGCACGTAGGAACAGGGCACGAACTCGATGGAATCAGTGTCGATGAGCGCGACGATCTCGGATTTCTGAAAAGTTTCGATGAAACTCTTCGCGTTTTCCTTCTCGGCGAGCATCCCCTTGAAGTACGCGTCGTAAGGGTTCGGAATTTCCGGCATCGATTAAGCCTTCATTGCGGCGACCTCTGCGTCGAAGAGTTCCTTCGTGCGAGAGAAGAAATCTTCCCGCGCGATCTCGCCCTTGTCGAACTTCTCGAGCAGCGAGCGCTGCGCCTTGTACTCGGCGTTCACGATGCCCGACTTGCTCTGGAGGAGTCGCCACGCCTTGCGACGCTCGATGCAGAACAGCACCATCTGCCGCGACATCTTGTAGTAGCCGCGCTTACCCTGAGAATCCTCGGCTTCCATATAAACCTTCCAGTCGGGAATGTACGCGCGGTGCTCCGGATCGAGGAACTTCCGATCGATGACGTCGCGCTGCAGAACCCGCAGGATCGCATCATCGAGGTGGATCATTCCCGCAGTCTCAGGCTCCTTGATCTTCTTGACGTGCTGTCGGAATCGCGCCTCTGTCACCGCCCAGTGCGCAACTGTGTACGCATACTTCGTCTTATCCTGGAACGCAGCTTGATACCAGTCGGTCTTCGGGCTCGGATTGCCCTTCAGATCGAAGCTCTCCTCGTAAGTCTCGCCGCCGGCGGGATTGAAGACGAACTCCGGCATGCCGCGACTGTCGCGGATGCGCTGCGCCTGGATCGTGCTAACGTCGTCGGCAACGCCGTGCTCTGGCTGGCAGGTCGTGAACGCCTGGAAGAACGCTGTGCCGCGGTACTCGAGTCCATCGAGGATCGCCTTGTAGAATTTCACCGAGTTCGCCATCGAAATCTGCGCGACGAAAGGCGAGCCGTGCCCCGACGTGAAAATCTCCGCGACGCCTTTCTTCTCCGTGAGTTTTCCCTGCGACGCGGCGCCGTACTGGTTCATATCGAAGCCGCCGGTCATAACGGACGAATCCGAATTCTGCCCGCCAGTATTCGAATAGACCTGCGTATCGAGCAGCAGCGAAAGCACGTTCGGACGGTTCTGCAGAACCACCTTCGAGAGGTTCTGGAACCCGATGTCGCCCATTCCCCCGTCTCCTCCGACGGCCCACGCCTTCGGGAGTTCCCTGATTTCGAGGTCGGTCATATGGTTGTCGTTCAGATGCGCGAAATCGAAATACTCGGGCTTCGAGAAAATGTCGCCTTCGCGCTCGATCACGATGTCCGCGAACCTCTCTGGGATGACGCTCCTGCGCCCGTGATCGAAAATGAAGCTCTCGCCGAACATCCAGGTGATGGTCGAACCGTCCTGGAACAGCGAGTTCATCCACGGGTACGGGTGCGGATTGTTAGGCGGAGTCGAGCCGTACACCGTGTTGCAGCCGGTGTTCGCGCCCATCGCCATCACGCTCATTCCGTTGTCGAGACGACCTTCGAGGCTCTGGAGCGAATCGTGGTTGAACGCGTCGTGCCGGAGTACGAGCACAAGGGCTTCGATCATCCGCTCGTCGGTAAGCTCGCCGGTTTCGAGTTCGTAACGCGCGATGCGAGTCGCGGTGTCCTTATCGTCCTCTCCGCCCTGATCGAAGATCAGATGCGCGATCGCGGTTTTGAGAACGCCGTACGCCTCGGCATTCGCGGCTTTCGCTTTGGCGAGTCTGGCAACGCCTTCCTTTTCGACGCGATCCGCTTTCTCGCGAAGCCGCGCGGATTTCTTCACGTAAAGCGCGCGCATATACGCCTCGGTAACGCTCACCGCTCCGTGGATGACGCTCTTCTCGCCGCAGCCGGCGCAGGAGCCGTCGCCCGACACGAGCGCTTCGTAGTTCGAGCGCACCATCAGATGGTTGCGAAGAGCCGCGGCGCGGGACTCCGCGGGATTATCGTTATCGTAGAGACCGAGGTACTTTCTCGGCGTGTCGGGAAGCAGATCGAAGAAACGCATCGCGCTCAGATGCTCCGCGTTGACTTCCTCGGTCTCCTGCACCATGGACAGAGCCTCGTGTTCGCCGCATTCGGTGACGCACTCGGCGCAGCCTTTGCAGAGGTCGCTGACGAAAATCGCGAACAGTCCACCCTCGCCGGGGTTCTTCTTTTCGATGTTCGAGTAAACCGCGTTCGCCTTTCCGTACGCGAGCGGCAGGATGTCGATAATTCCGGAGAACTCGTCCTTCGCTTCCTGTGCGACGTCGCCAAGCTCCTTTACGACCGAATGCACGAGTTGACTGAATCGCGGATTCGTCTCGCCCTTCTTCGCGATGTTCTCGTTCATCATCTTGCGGACCTTCTCCTCGACCATCGGCAGATGACCGATGAGCTTGTCGCGGTCCGCCTGCGACGACACGTATCGATTCGCGGCGGTGCTGAGGACAGTCATAACGTCCTGCGCGGTGTTCGGAAGCGCGGTGTCCGGACACGCGGTGATGCACTCCATGCACTGGGTGCAGTTCTCCGGATGGTACATCGGAGTCTCGAGACGCGCGACGTACTTGCTCGCGGTTGCTCCCGTCCCCGCGGCCATCAGCGACACGCTCGAAAGCGGCGATGCCGGCTGGTGGTAGCCAAGCCCCGCGCGGAACTCGCTGTCGAAGTAACTCATCTTGAAGAGATTCGACTTCTCGGGCTGCGAGCAGCAGTTGTCCGCGACCGCCGCGGGGAGACGACTGCGCTCGATGCCGGTGGTGGCACGGGCATCCTGCCCGTGTTCCATCGGCGAGACACCGATGCCGCTGCGCGCGGTGATCGCAACCTGCTCCGAACCCGAAGCGCCGACCGGAAGCACCATCTTCGAGCGGAACTTGCTGCGGTCCGCTGCGTTCATCTCGCCGTACTGGATCTCGACGCAGCGCTCGAACCCGCCGAGCATGACGTCCATGTTCGACGCGACAACTTCATCGCCGAAGCGTCCGAACTTCTTGACGTACTGCTTATGCACGACTTCCTTGAAGTCCTCGAACGGAATCTTGAAGTTGCCGAGGAAGGTCGAAACCTTGAAGAACGCGCCGAGGAACGCGTTGCCCTGCATTCTCGTCTGCAAGTCCGCGCGGCTTGTGGCTTTGCGCGCGATATCGAATCCCGGAAGGATGAAGACGCGCACCTTCTTTTCAATGATTTCGTGGCGATACTCCGGAGGCACTCTCGTCCACGCGGTTTCCGGGGACTCGCTCGATTCCCACACAAGCGCGCCGCCATCGGCGATTCCGTCGAGCGGGTCGGTGTGGAGGAATATCTTCGGATCGCAGCAGAGAACCGTGTTCACGTGGCGCAGATCGCAGTTCACGCGGATTCTGTCGGGCGCGGCGACGAGGAAGTAATTCGTGGGCGCGCCCTTCTTCTCGGAGCCGTACTTCGGATTCGCGCTTACGTGCACGACTTCCTTAAGTCTACCGTCTTCGTCGTGAAGGTTGTCGCGCTCCGCGATGTATTCGCCAAGGCTTCCAAGAATTTCGCCGAGGTTCTTTCCCGTCGTGATCGCGCCCCAGCCGCCGATACTGTGGAACCTTACCGCGATGGCCTTGTCCGGAAGCAGCGACGGAGCGAGCGCGCTCTTCACCTCATACGGATGATCGATGCCGATGACGAAATGGTTGATGCCCTTTTCCGCGGTGCGACCGTCCTGACGCGCGCCGCCCTTGACTGCGTATTCGTACGCGCCGAGGATGCCTTCGGGACGGAAGTCGCGGCTTCCAAGTCCGTAGACTCCGCCGAAGAGGTGCGGAAGCTCCTCGGGACTGATTGGCGGAAGCCCGATCTTTTTACCCGACATATACGCTTCCGAGCACTTCGAAAGCACCGCGCGGACGTCCTTCATAATCGGATTCTCGGGCGAAAGTCCCTCGTCGGTCCTTTCGAGAATGATGCAGTTCTTCTTGCCGCGGAGCGCGTAGGCGATCTCCGCCTCCGGAAACGGACGCAGCACGTTCAGATGGTAGCTGCCGACGCTTTCGCCCTTGTCGCGCAGGTAATCCACCGCGGCTTCGATATTCTCCGCCGCGCTTCCCATCGTCAGGAACACGGTCTCCGCGTCCTCGCAGCGATAGCCGCTCAGCATTCCGTAGTAGCGTCCCGTAAGTTCGCCCCAGAGCTTGTAGCACTCATCGAGGATAGGCAGCACGAAGCGCGTGAAGTTGTTCCTGCGCGCAACGACGCCGTTCATGTAGTGTTCCTGGTTCTGCACGGGGCCGATCAGCGCGGGATGCTTCAGATCCACCATTCGCGGCACCCGGCGACGCTTCGGACCGAACAGCTCCCGCTGCGGCGCGGTCGGACAGTCGATCATGTCCTCCGCGGAGCCGAGATATTCGCGTAGCAGTTCCGCCTCGTGTTTGTAGAACGTGCGCTCGAGGTGCGACGTGAGGAAGCCGTCCTGCGCGTTGATGACCGGGTTCAGCGTCAGTTCCGCGCAGCGACGCGCGATAACCGCCTGATCCGCGGCTTCCTGCGCGTCCTTCGCGAAGAGGATCGTCCAGCCGGTATCGAGCGCGGCGTAGATGTCGTCGTGGCCGCAGTGGACGTTCAGCGCGTGCTTCGTAAGCGCGCGGGCGCTGACTTCGAGCACCATCGTGCTGAGCTTTCCGGGAGCGTGGTAATACTGCTCCAGCCCGTAGACGATTCCCTGACCCGACGTGAAGTTCACGGTGCGACGTCCCGTCACGCTGTACGCGATGGCTCCGCCCTGCGCGGCGTGCTCGCCTTCGCACTCGATCGCGACCTTGAAATCGCCGAAGACGTTCAGTTTCCCTTCGGCGTACGCGAGCTGATAATTTTCGCCCATCTCGGTGGAGGGCGTAATCGGGTAGAAAATCCCGCCTTCGGTTATGCGAGCCTCGGTGTGGTAAGCGACAAGCTGGTTTCCGTTGGTGGTGATTCTGATTCCTGGATATTTGGGTTTCATAGTTCCCTTTTTATAGTGATTTATAATATATCGCGAATGTGGAAACGTCGCGATGCCAAGCGGCGGGATGCCGTTCGTCACCTTCCTCGTTTCCCCGTCCTTCATGCATAGGCCTTTGAAACTCCTCTGCCTATTCCTCCACTATCATGTTATCAGCATATTCCGACGATTTCACTGGAATGACAAATTTTGAAACCGCGCCTGTGAAAACACTCCAGAATAGTAGCGCAGCCGTCTCGCCTGCATATGCAGCCGGGACGGCCAGGCTACGTGGCACGCCCGCTAATTAATTGTAACTGTTCACGGGTTGTTTTGGCGCATAGTGGATGTTTCCGTTCGTAGTGTGCTCGTGAGAGCATATGTTTTCAGTTCGCGGCATCCTGTAAACGCCTTACGGCGTCACTACGAACGCATTTCACCCCGTGAACATTTACAATTAAGTTTTAGGATTCGAATCCGCGCCCAGAGGCGTTATATTGACCCTCAGGACACTAAGCCAAAACCCAGAGAACACGGAAACCAATGAAAGTAGCGGTAATCGGAAGCGGATACGTCGGACTGTGCACGGGAGCGTGTCTTTCCGAGATCGGGCACGACGTGATCTGCGTGGATAACAACGAAGAAAAGGTCAGGAAGCTCATTGCGGGGATTATGCCGATATACGAGCCGGGTCTTGACGATTTCATCGCGCGGAACATGAAGGCGAAACGTCTGACCTTCAGCACGGAAGTCGCGCCCGCGGTCCAGCAGAGCGAGGTTATATTTATATGCGTGGGCACTCCATCGACCGCGTCCGGGAAAGCGGACCTCAGCTACGTCGAGGCGGTCGCGAGGACTATCGCATCGAACCTCGGCGGGTACAAACTCATAGTCGAGAAGAGCACCGTCCCCGTGAACACCGCGGAAAAGATCCGGATGACCATCAGCCACTACGCCCCCGAGGGAAGCGAATTCGACGTCGCGTCGAATCCGGAGTTCCTCGCGGAAGGCACCGCGATGAGCGACGCGATGAATCCGTCGCGCATCGTGCTAGGCGTGACTTCGAAGCGCGCCGAGAATCTTCTGCGCGAACTCTACAAACCGCTCCCCGGACCCGTGATCGTGACGGACACGAGTTCGTCGGAACTGATCAAGCATGCGTCGAACAGTTTCCTCGCGATGAAGATCAGCTTCGTGAACGCCCTCGCGAACATCTGCGAACTCGCGGGCGCGGACGTCTCTCAGGTCACCGAGGGAATGGGACTCGACCCGCGCATAGGCCCACACTTCCTCCGCGCAGGCGTCGGCTACGGCGGCTCCTGCTTTCCGAAGGACGTCGACGCGTTCCATTTCATCGCGGAAGAACTCGGCTACAATTTTCGCCTTCTCGCGGAGGTGCAGGACGTCAACCGCGAGCAGGTCAAGCGCTTCATCGCGAAGATCGACCGCGCGCTCTGGGTCATCAAGGAGAAGAAAATCGCCGTGCTAGGCGTAGCGTTCAAGCCAGACACCGACGACATCCGCAATGCGCCGTCGATCGCGGTGATAGAGCATCTTCTTCTGGAAGGCGCGCAGGTGAGGCTATACGATCCGAAGGCGCTCGAAAACGCGAAACAGCAGTTTCAGAATCAAGTTTCGTATCACGAAGACATTTACGACGCCTGCACGGACGCGGACTGCACGCTGCTTCTGACCGAGTGGAAGGAAGTCCGCACGATGGACCTCCAGAAACTGAAAAGCGTCGTCAGGCTACCCCTCATAATCGACGGCAGGAATCTTTTCGATCCGAAGGAAATGAAACAGCAGGGTTTCAAATATTTCGGGATCGGACGAAGGAGTTAAGAGTTAAGAGTTAGGGGTTAGGGGTTAGGGGTTAGGGGTTAGGGGTTAGGAAAAATCTGTGAGAATCTGTGGTCCCCAAGAATGAATCTGCGAGCCTCTGCGTTCTCCGCGTCTCCGCGCTGATGGACTTTGGTTCAGGCCGCACTTGGCTGTGCAGAATGATCTGAGCTTTCAATTCTCCGCGAGAATCTGCGCAATCTTCGCGAGAAGGTCCGACGGCTCATAAGGCTTCTGGATGAAACCCGCAAGGCCTTTGCCCGCGAACCTGCTCGTCGCATCCTGCTCGTTGTAGCCCGATGTCAGAAGAACCTTCACCGACTGATCGATCATCCGGATCGAACGGAACACCTGCTCGCCGCTCATCTTCGGCAGAGTCATGTCGAGAAGCACGAGTCTGATCGCCTCGCGGTTCGCTCCGAACACGTCCACGGCTTCCTGGCCGTCCCTTGCGAGCAGAACACGGAACCCCGCCTTCGTAAGAACCCGCTGCGCGAGAAGTCTGATCGCGACTTCGTCGTCGACCACAAGTATCGTGCCTGAGAATTTCTCGATGGCGCTCGGTTCGACCTCGACCTTCTTCGGAATCGGAGTCTTGTCCGTGCCGGGGAACAGAACCTTGATCGTCGTGCCCCTACCAGGTTCGCTGTATACCTTTATCGCGCCCTTGTGCCCGCGAATTATCCCGAGCACCGCCGCAAGCCCGAGACCTCTGCCCGTGAACTTAGTCGTGAAGAACGGATCGAAAATCTTCGCGCGGGTCTGCGCGTCCATTCCGCAGCCGGTGTCGGAAACCTCTAGATACGCGTACATTCCAGGATCGAGTTCCTCGTCGAAGTACGTGTCCTTCAGATACGATTTTTCGCAATAGAGCGAACCGGTGATCACGCTGATGATTCCCTCCTTGTCTTCGAGCGCGTCGGAGGCGTTCGTTATGAGGTTCATCACCACCTGGCGAATCTGCGACGCGTCCCCCTCGATCAGCGGCGCCTCGGTATCGCTGACGTACCTGATGGTCGCCTTCTTCGAGATCGAAACCGAAAGCAGGTTCGTCATCTCCTTCACAAGCGTCGCGATGTTCACCGTCTCGACGAGGAACTTCCCCTTGCCGGAGTACGCGAGCATCTGATTCGTAAGGTCCGCCGCGCGACGAGCCGCTATCTGGACCTGCTTGATTATCGGCGTCACCGCCGATTCCGCGGGCAGCTCCGAAAGCGCGAAGCTCGCGTTTCCGAGAACGCCGACGAGCAGGTTGTTGAAATCGTGCGCGATTCCACCCGCCAGCACGCCCAGGCTTTCGAGCTTCTGCGCGTACTGAATCTGCGCTTCGAGCTGCTTGCGTTCCTCCTCGGCTCGCTTTCGTTCCGATAGATCGCGGTAGAATCCGCTTATGACCTTTCGCTCGCCCAGGTTGAACGCCGCGACGGAAATCCCCACGGGCACCACCGTTCCGTCTGAGCGAACGATCTCGTCGAACTCTTCCGCAAAACTGCCGGCCTTCGCCACGATCTCGAAAACCTTCCTGCGGCTTTCCGTGATACCCGCGGGATGAAGACTGATCTCCTGCATTCCGACGAGTTCGTCCCGCGGTCGTCCGAACAACGATTCCGCCCGGCGGTTGACGTCGAGGATTTCCCCGGACATCGCGTCAGCTACGAGTATCGCGTCGCTCGCCGACTCGATAAGTTTGCGGTATCGCTCCTCAGATATTTGAAGCTGCTGCTCCCAGCTTTTCCGCTCGGTAATGTCCATGATGCTTCCGCGAACCAATTTCCGCCCCTCATGCCTTATAAGGACGAGATTCACTTCGCAAACCAGATCCGCCCCGGATTTGGTCCGGTGCATCCACTCGAAAACGTTCGAGCCGTCCAGCACGGCTTTCTCGACGTTTTCCAGCACAGCGTCTGCACTCCGGTTCCCGTCTGGTTGAAATTCCGGACTGATACCCGCTGGACCCATCGATAGGAGTTCGTCTCTCGAATATTCAAAGAGCGATTCCGCTCTCGAATTCACTTCCACGAAATTCCCTTTTTCGGTGTCGAGCAGCAGCACCGCTTCCGGAGCGTGTTCGATAATGGTGCGGAACCTTTCCTCGCTCTCCCGAAGTGCCCGCTCCGCCTTTAAGCGTTCCGTCACGTCCCGCGCGACGCCGACGAGTCCCGCTACCTTCCCCCCCTCGAAGTACGGCTGCTCGTTGACTTCCAGCGTGACCGGATAGCCGTCCTTGTGAAGGATTTCCACAAGATAAGGCCTTGTCTCCACGCCGGTTTCGAGCGTGTACTCCGTATTCTGAACCACCGCCTTGTTGATTTCGGAATCCGTCAGGTATTCGGTGTAGTGGGTGCACCACTCCTCCTGCGTTCTGCCGGTGATTCGTGTCACCGACGGAGAAAGATAGTGGAACACTCCGTCCCGATCATGTCTGTAAATGAAGTCCTTTGCGTTCGCGAGCAGCAGATCTAATTCCTGCATCGCGCCGACTCCGACTTTCCGAACGTGATCGATTTCCGCCTGTTTTCGAATCATCGCGCGAAACGCAAATGCGATAACCATCGCTTCGATCAGTCCCATCGCGAAGTATCCGACTCGTAGCGACGCTGGACTGAAGTCCTTTTCATCGAGCCAAAGTGCGACGAAAAGCGCCGACAGCGTCAGAAACGCCAGCACCGGGTAGATCACATCGCCTTTGACGTTCTTGAGTTCAACGGAGGGCATCGATTTGCGCGCCGCATCGGCAGGGAGTATGATTATTAAAAGTGAATGCCACAGTTACATAGGAAAATGTACAAACATAAAAGTTGGAAGCAAAGTCATTTTTCATAACTTTAGTGCGTATAAAATGAAAGCGACACCCGACGTTTCACCGCTGTAAGGAGCCTGAAATTAATAAGTTGTACAAAATCGCGCTCAGATATACATCAGGTTCGATTCGCGCGAAGAAGCAAAACCGGAAGCGTAGCCATAGTTCCGGTGAGGATTTTGCGACCGCGCGCGGAGCGAAGATGACGTGAAGGTGAGATGCGAGATGTTCAACTTATTAATTTCAGACTCCTAAGGAGGCGTTACAAATTTAGCTACAGGCTATATTCAGCTTTGTGATGGAGCTAAAATCCTGCCTGTACCACGCAGCAGATGAATATAGGAGTGGGGATATGAAATACGTTTCCTGCGAAGTTATCGATCATATTGGTTACCTGAGGATGAAAAATGGGAAATCAAACCCAATTTTCACGGAGTTCTGTACCGAAATGAGGGAGGCTCTTGAAGAATGGGCCGCTGACGTCACTACGAGGGCCATTTGTATCACAGGCGACGTCGACCGCAAAGGCGGAGCCTTTTCCAGCGGGTTCGACGTTTTCAAGCTCGCTGAATACGATCGCGCCGAGTTTCGAGAGTTTCTGCACGAGTTTCAGAAGCTGTACCTGACGATCTTCTCGCACCCGAATCCCACCGTCGCGGGCATTACTGGCTCCGCGATAGCAGGAGGATGCATCCTCGCGCTTTCCGCCGAATTCCGGCTCGCAGTCGAAGGCGATTACCACCTCGGACTCACCGAAATCGCCCTCGGACTACCCGTCCCCGCCGGCGCTGGGGAGATAATGAAAACCAGGATTTCAAAAAAGTACCTCCGGCAGTTCATTTTCACTGGGACTACTTATTCCCCAAGCGAGGCCTATAAAATCGGCGCCGTTAACGAAATCTATCCAAAAGATATATTCGAAGACGAACTGCATAAATTTTGTGTCAAGCTCTCCGACCTCCCCCACCTCGGCTATTCGATAACGAAAAGACTTTTCGACGACCGTCACTGCGACACCATACGCAAGCTCGACGAGGAGCGCACAGAGGAATTCCTGAACGTCTGGTTTTCATCGATCACTCAGGAGCGAGTCGAGGCGCTCCGCAGCAAGCTGAAGAAATAACGCGCGGGCGAGGCAATATTGATCAGGACGGTGTTTCGATTCGTAGTTCGCGTTCTGAAAACTGTCGCGATAGTTACAAGCGTCGTTTTCACATTCCTTTGGATGGCGATTCTTTTCGCCGCGGTCGTTCCGCTGTTTTCATTCATCAGACTGCGCGACCCGCTCGGACTGCGCGCCCGCGAAGCGAAATCGTTCTGGATTCCGCGGACCGCGCGAAGCCAGTCTCTCGAGCAAATGACCCGCTTGTCCTGAGCTATATTTCGCCCCGGCGCCTTCGAAGCCTCTTCCGGCTCATCTTGAACGGCCACCATAATCTTGCGCGATGCCAGGACAGCGCGAGTTCTTTTTCAGAGTCAGTAAGCGAATCCGGTCTGTACCTCATCTTGAACTTGATCAGCCCGGAGAGATCGATCTTTCCAAGAACTCCGAGCAGAAAATCCCTCGATACGCCAGGGCTTCCGAGGTAAATCGAAGCGCCGAAATCGATTATTCGCGGATTCCCTTCCGAGTCGACGAGAATGTTCCAACGCTGGTGCAGATCGAGATGGACCACGCCGCGGGAATGTATTTCCCGGACGATCCCGTAGAGCCGTTCGAAGAAATCCGCGTCCAGCTTCGATTCGTCCGCGCTGTGAAGCGGCGTTCCGTCGGCGAATTCGATAAGAAGCGCGTCGTCGTCGATCTTGCCGTAGGACCTTGGCACGCCCTCGACTCCGCGAAGCTTTTCGTAGACGAAGGCTTCGCGATCGAGAAGCATCCTTGCAATCGGCTTGAAAAGCGGACTCATTTTGCTGACGTCCTTCATCACCACGCTCCCCGCGGGCGTTTCAATCCTGCTTACGACCGCGCGAAACATTCCCGGCTTTCCGAGGGTCGTTCTCGGAAGCAGCATAAGCGCTTCCCGAATACTTTCGTGCCTGTTCGAAGCTTCTTTCATTGACTAAGTTGCAGCGTCAGTAGACAAATGATCCCGGCCGGAACGACTGCCACAAGGACTTTACCGAAAGGCGACATGATCCAGCTATCTTTGGAAGGCTCCGAGGATTCCTTCTCAGGCACCGTGAGAACCAGCGCAAGTCCCGCACAAACGAGCACGAGAAGCATAATTCCGAAGACGCCGAGAGGAACTTTTTTAAGCGCCATCGGTTTGTACTGTGCGAGCATCGTCGTGTAGTTGTCGAACATGCTGATCGGATCGCTTTTATAGCCAGCCCTGAAAGTCGCGACGGAATTCTGGGTCTTTCCATCGATGACGAGCGGAATCAAACCGTACTGCCCCGCAGCCGGCGCAAGTCTTTCCGCTCTAACGTCCTGCTCGCCGAGGAGGTAAGTAGAATGGAAGCGCCATCCATCCGCGCCAGAATGCCTGATCCGAAAACCGAAGAGACCGTTTTTAGTGATCGTAACTGGATTGAACCACGCCCTGAAAAATCCCGCGTTATAGGTCATTCCCGGAATCCGTTCGAATCCGGCGGTCGTGATTATTTCATTCGTATTCAGATTGTGAAGTTCGAGAAATACCGCGCCGAGATCGGAAATGTCGTCGAACGCGAGCGCCACGTCTATGCAGGTTAGCTGATTGTTATCGGGAACGAATCTTTGAACGTGTTCCAGCGTCCCCGGAGAAATAACCATTATTTTTCGAGTCATACTGGCCGGAATGGTTCGCTGCATCTTTATATCGTCCGGTTTCGAAGCGAAATACGCAAAGAAACAAGACAGTATCGATATGGTGACGGTTAATTTCATTTTTGAAAATTAAGGAGGCTAAAATAAATAAATCATACAAAATCGCGCTCAGATCTGCGCCAGGTTCGTTTTGCACGAGGAAGCCAAACCGGAGTCGTAGCTATAGTTCCGTCGAGGATTTGGCGACCGAGAGCGAAACGAAAATGGTGTGAAGATGAGATGCGAGATGTATGATTTATTTATTTTAGCCTCCCAAGCGTTTTACGGATAATACCTCGGAAGCACGTAAAAGATAACGTAACAAAGGTGCATTGTTATCATCGCGGCTATCGATAGGCGCGCGACAATCGAACGAATGTATTTTATCGGAACCAGATACCACAGCCCCGCAGACAGAAAAAACATCTGCGCAAATATCGTAATAAAATAATATCGTCCCTGAACGTAATTGTTTTCTCCTTCGACCTTGAAATCCTGCCACCAAACGCCAAGCACCGTTATCAATATCGAAATTGCAAGGAATATTCCCGTTCGACGACTTACGATCTGCCGAAGATATGTTATCAATTTCGGCGACGCCTTAATTTCCACGGCGGCGCTCTGATTGCATCCCTCAGATTCACTCCGAATATTTTTTTCGATCGGTTTAAACCTCCAGAATAAATAACTCGCCCGGACGAGAATTCCGAAAATCAATCCTATCAGCGCAAGATTACAAACGGAGCGGATTCCAAGATACCATTCTCTATCGGTGAAATAGGTGTCCGTCCAACCTATGCCCGCCCAGTACCAGTCGAAATGCCTTCCGGACTGTTCGAGCGCGAACGCGTTGTTCCAGTTCTCCACGAACATCGCCGCGATGTAATTCCAGAACTGAACGATAACCGGCGAGGAGTTGGATGTAGCAGAAGACAGACTACCCGCCACCTGCGAGCTTTGAACAGCGCGACTTTCGTCGAACCACCACCAGTAATTCATAGCGAGAACTATTATGGCGAATATCGAGCATTTAATTGTGTTCGCGAAGAAACCGGAAAATGAGCGTACTCTTCTTCTCGCCGACTCGTCTGCCGAGAAGAAATCGAATATGTACGAAAGCGCGATTGCCGAAAAGCCAATCGGGAAACAGAGGAGTCCATTTCGCTTGGTCAGCAATATCAGTCCCGTAATTGCGCTTATTATAAATACGTCGCGCCACATCGCGCCGTTTTTGACTATTCTGAGTCCAAACAAAATCATTATCGTGGAAAGAGTTACAAGCAAGCTGTCCGGACTGACGACGCTCATCACGTGGGAAAGCTGCGGCTGGAATACGCAGAATAGCGTTACCTGTAAATGCATTAAGCTCCAGCCAGGCGCGGCTTCCGTCGCGGCGACATAAACGGCGAAAATAAATAATAACGATAACAGAACCGAGCCTAATCTGACTGAATAGAATCTCTCGATTATGCTGCTCTCGTACGTAAGCAGATAAAACCCGCCCGAAAATAAATAATACAGCGGCGGCTGCGCGGCGAGTTCCCGTGGGTTCTGACCATCCGGACGGACCCGGCTTGACCTATCGTTGTTCAAATCCCGGATTTCCTGCTCGTGAGGTCCGGTTTCGGTGTTCGTTATCTCGATCGGCGTTTCCGCGTGCCAGATAATAGCGGAGTGCTTCGTTACTTCGCATACGCGCGAAACCTCCCTCGGGAAATAGTCCTGCGGGCCGGGAAGCTCTCCCATTTCGACGAGGTTCATCACCTGCACGAAATGATGGTGCTCATCCGCGCCCTGAAATATCGGAACGATATTCATCCACATGATCCCCTTGAAAAAAGCGAGGATCAATACTATCCGAATCACTGTTTTTTGTGCGGGATTCAACTTGCGAAACTGTCCGTGGCCAGGATGCGAAGATGGCGGCTTGCTCGAAACTATTCTCCAGCGTCGCCAATAGTTATAGCTAAAGAATTCCAGGAAGTCGATCCGCAATCCAGCGAGTACGAAACATTCGATCGAGGTGTCCGGTGCTTTCGCGCTACCCGGAGGCGGCGAGAGCGTTTCGGACCTGCTCGAACACTCGGTCGAGCATCGCGTCGGTGAGCTTGCCGGTATTTATGTTATAGCGCGAGAAGTGATACGTATCGATAAGGGTCAAACCAAGGTCCGGAAAGAGATGCTCCGCGCCGTGTGCGAACTTGTAATCCGCAAGGCGCACCTTGGACCACGTCAGTTCTCTGAACGTCACAAGCGTCTGATTGTGAGCGATCGTTCCGAGCGCGAGAACCACTTTCACGTTCTTACGCATTTCAAGCTCGCGCACAAGGAACGGCCGGCAAGTTTTGATTTCCTCCGGCGTCGGCTTGTTCTCCGGAGGGACGCACTTGACCGCGTTCGTTATCGCAGCGTTCGTCAGAATCAGCCCGTCGTCCGCGGAGACGCTCACAGATTTGCTCCCGAACCCGAACTTGCAAAGTTTCTCGTACAGATAAATCCCCGCGGCATCCCCTGTGAAGGGACGGCCGGTGCGATTCGCTCCGTGAAGACCCGGCGCGAGGCCGACGATGAGCAGTTCCGCGTTCTCGTCCCCGAAAGGCGGAACCCCCTTGCAGAAATAGTCGGCGTGCTTCGATTTCGCCAACGCGCGAAACTCGCTCAGCCGCGGGCAGACCTCGCAGGCGACGATTTCGTTTGAAAGTGTTCGTAGATCGGTCGAATTCATTTCGCCAGATACAGATAGTAGCGGCGCGCTTCGCGCACCCGTGCGGACGAGGACGTCCGCGCTCCCAGATCACTTACTGACCGCTTCTTCTTTTCTCGCTTCGCGAGCGTAAGGGGCTTCGTGGCCTTCGAAAGTGAGTTCCCCGCCGTCGCCGACTTCGACGCTGACGTACGGTTTACCTTCGAACGCGCCTCTGAGCATCATCTCGGAAAGCGGATCCTCGAGCATTCTCTCGATGCTCCTTCTGAGTGGTCTCGCGCCGAAATCGAGGTTCGGGTCGCGGTCGATGATCGCGGCCTTGACGTCTTCGATGAGCGGGTGCTCGAGGAAAATTCCGTGACCTTCGAGCCTCGTGCGAAGTCCCTTCAGCTCGATTTCGATGATCAGCTTCATATCCTCGCGAGTCAGCCCGCGGAACACGATCTGATCGTCGACGCGGTTCAAAAACTCCGGCCGGAAGTAGTTTTCGACCTCCTTCAAAACCTGATCCTTCATCGATTCGTAAGTGACTTCGGCGCCGCCTGGCTTGAAGCCGAGCGCGGTCTGATTTTTAAGCATGCTCGTTCCGACGTTGCTCGTCATTATGATGATGGCGTTCTTGAAGTCGATCACCCTTCCCACGTTGTCCGTCAGACGACCTTCCTCCATGATCTGGAGCAGCATGTTGAACACGTCGTTGTGCGCCTTCTCGATCTCGTCGAAGAGCACCACCGAGTACGGCCTTCTGCGGACCTTCTCGCTGAGCTGTCCGCCTTCCTCGTACCCGACGTATCCGGGAGGAGCGCCGATCAGCTTGCTGACGTTGTACTTCTCCATATACTCGCTCATATCGATGGTGATGAGCGCGTCCTCCTCGCCGAACATGAACTTCGCGAGGGCTTTCGCGAGCAGCGTCTTTCCGCAGCCCGTCGGACCGACGAAGATGAACGACCCCGTCGGCCTGCGCGGATTCTTCAGTCCCGCGCGGCTGCGCCTCACCGCTTTCGCGATTCGCCTTATCGCCTCGTCCTGGCTGATGACGCTCTTGTGCATTTCATCTTCCATCTGCAGGAGGCGTTCGCTTTCGCCGCTTTCGAGCCTGGTAAGCGGGATGCCGGTCATCTTCGAAACGGTTTCCGCGATGATCTCCTGATCTACGATTCCGCAGATCTCCCGGCCCGCGCGCTGTTTCCACTCGCGGGTGAGGTTGTCCTTCTGCTTCAGGAGCTTCATTTCCTTGTCGCGCAGATTCGCGGCGCGCTCGTAATCCTGCCCGGCGACGCTCTCGTCCTTCTCCTTGCTCAGGTCCTGAATCTGCTTCTCGATTTCCCGCAGGTCTGGCGGCGCGGACATATTGCGCAGACGCACTCGGGCGCCCGCCTCGTCCATAACGTCGATCGCCTTGTCTGGAAGGAATCTGCCGCTGATATACCGGCTAGAAAGCTCGACGCAGTCCGCGAGCGCCTCATCGGTATACTGGACCTTGTGGTGCGCCTCGTAACGATCCTGCAAGCCGCGGAGGATTTCGACCGCCTCTTCCTTCGACGGCGGATCGACCATAATCGTCTGGAACCTGCGCTCGAGGGCGCCGTCCTTCTCGATGTATTTGCGGTACTCGTCGAGGGTGGTCGCGCCGATGCACTGGACCTCGCCCCTCGCAAGCGCGGGTTTCAGGACGTTCGAAGCGTCGATCGCGCCTTCCGCGCCTCCCGCGCCGACGAGAGTGTGAAGCTCGTCGATGAACAGAATGACGTTCTTGGCGCGTTTGACCTCGCTCATCACGGCCTTGATGCGTTCCTCGAACTGCCCGCGATACTTCGTCCCCGCGACCATCCCAGCGAGGTCGAGCACCACGATCTGACGATCGTACAGGAGGTCGGGAACGTCGTGTCCGATTACGCGCTGCGCAAGTCCCTCGACTATGGCGGTTTTGCCGACGCCAGCCTCGCCCAGAAGGACGGGGTTATTCTTCGTGCGACGGCTGAGAACCTGGATCACGCGTTCGATCTCGCGCTCGCGGCCGATGACTGGATCGAGCCTGCCTTCCTTCGCGAGAAACGTGAGATCCCGGCCAAATGCGTCCAGCGCGGGCGTTTTAGACTTCGCGCCCTTCTTGCTGCGGATGTCGCCGCGTTCGGGATTCTCCTCGACCTCGTGGCCTGGGTCCGCGCCGAGGCACTCGAGGACTTCCTCGCGGACATCATCGAGTTTCAGGTTCAGGTTGATAAGCACTTTCGCGGCGACTCCCTCCGGCTCGCGCAGGAGACCGAGGAGGAGATGTTCCGTGCCTATATAGTTGTGATTAAGGGAGTTCGCCTCCTCGAAGCTGAGTTCGAGCACGCGTTTCGCCGTGGGCGTGAACGGAAGCTGCCCCATCGGCGCGAAGTTCTGGCCGGTCTCGACGAGGTTTTCGATCTCGGAGCGGATTTTCGCGAGATCGACGTCAAGGCGCTTCAGGACGTGCGCCGCGACTCCGGACCCTTCCTGGACGAGTCCGAGGAGGATGTGCTCGGTGCCGATGTATTCGTGGTTTAGTTTTTGTGCTTCCTGCCTTGCGAGTCCCATGACTTTGCGGGCACGATCTGTAAAGCGCTCGAACATTTGCTATTCTCCAACTTCAGGTAATCGACCTTGTACAGCTTTTCAAACACGCGGAGGCGCCTATGTCTTCCAGACGGACTCTTGAAACGCCCTGACAATATGTCCCCCGAATTCATTATACCCCACGCATTCGCGACATTGCGCCGCTTGTGCGTACAGGCAGAGTAAATGAGCGAAGCTTCAAATACAAGAACTTTTACTTTAGTGGCGAGGGGCGAGTTCAAACTGAAATATGACATCCACTACTCTTCCCGAAGCTCCTGCACGATCCGCTTCTGAAGCCGATGGATGTCGATGCCATCGTCCGCGAGTATTCGACTCGCATGACTCTCAGGATCGTTTATCAGCGCGAGCATTACGTGCAACTCCCGCACGTCCCCCCGACTGAGGATGGCTGCGTGTTCCTTCGCTTTCTCCATCAGATCGATCACCGACGATTTGCAGCCGATTGCTTGAACTTCTGACACGATCCTGCCTCCAAATTTGTTGACCGAGGTACACTTCGATCGTACAACTCTTTAAACGTTTTCGCAGGACAAAATATGCGCACAAGGGTTTTAGTTTCAACTTTTTTGATTCCTCTGGTTTTGATAACCGTCGGGAGCGCTCTCGCGGAGGAACCCGAGGTCAACGCGGAAGATTTCGTCGGCGCGCGGATCGCGGTTTTTCGCGAAGGAAACTTCAAGGAGCGCGACGTCGCGGAGGACGAACTCGCAGGGCGCGGCGAATCTATCCTCGACGCGCTTACCGCGTTCGCTGAAGATGCAGACGCGGAAGTCTCGAACCGCGTCGGTCGCGCGCTGTTTCGCATCGAATACGGACTGACTCGCGAATGTCTGGAAGTCATCGGCGGACTGATGGACGACTATGAATCTCTCAGCCGCTACCGCCGCAAAGTTCGGCTGATAGAAGTTCACGGACTCGCGAAGGAACACGCAGACCTGCTGCTCCTGAATCGTTCGACGAAAGACGAATTCGAAATCGTGCGCCTGTACGCCCATTCGCTGTTCGTCGAGTTCCTCGGCGCGGCAAGGATGGCGGAGCGCGAAATCGCTGCGGGGCGGACCGCCGACGCGAAACGGATCGTGGACGGGGCGCTCGCGAGCGTCGTAGGTCTGTCCGCGTCGGAATACCATCTGCTGAAGGCGCGGATCGAATCGCGCCTCGGGAACAAGGACGAAGCAGCGCGGGCGCTTGGACTCGCGATCGGCCTCGGAAGGCTTCCGGAAATCGAAACTCTCGAGCAGTACGCGGAACTCCGCGATCTTCTAAGCGATCCGAAGGTGCGCAGTTCGATCGTCGGGAACGAAGGTCTGGATCAGCTTCGACAGCTCGATTTCGAGTCCGCGCGGAGGAGTTTGGAGGAGGCGACGTCCCTCGACCCGGAGAACGACGTCAACTGGTACAACCTCGCCTGCGCTTACTCGCTGCTCGAAATGCCAGACGAAGCCATCGCGACGCTCGAAAAGAGTTTCGAAACAGGGTTCGAGGACGTCGAATGGGCCGCGACTGGCGATCCGGACTTTGCGAACGTCCGCGACGATATTCGCTTCATCCGGCTGATCAATCGAGTCCGCAGGGAAATAAGAGAAAGCGCGCGGGACACCGAAGAGAAGTCCCGCGCGCAGACCTGGTGATCGATTACGTTACTCGCCCTCGGAACTTCCAGTGTCATCCGCGCTTTCAGTTCCCTCGGCGTTTTCTTCCGCGCTTTCAGATCCTTCGGTGTTTTCATCGCTTTCGGAGCTTTCCTCGCTCAAAGGGCTTCCCGCCAGTTTTCGCACCTGTGCGAGGATCTCGTCAGCGTCGACCCTGACCTTGTAATCCGGATTGTAGTACGCGAACTCGATCTTCTTTTCGTCGTCCACGATGTACACCGCGGGCACCGGAAGCAGGTGATGATCTTCTCCGGAGAAAGCTTCGAGATCGATCTGATACTCGTTCTTATATTTGTTGAACGTCTCGTCGTCGACCCTGAACGCCAGCCCGAGACCGCTAATCAGATCGAGATTGCTGTCCGAGTAGACTTTAAACGGAAGTTCCAGGTCGCCGCTCGTAATTTCGAGTTTCGACGGCTGATCGGGACTCACCGCTATGAGCTGGTAACCGAGCGCTTCGATGTCCGGGATGATCGTTTCTATTCGCGCTAGGTGTCTCGTGCAGAACGGGCACCAGCCGCCGCGATAGATTATCAGTACCGTCGGTTTCTGGGTAAACAGTTCGTCGGTATCGACGTCCCTGCCAGAAATGTCGCGCAACACCGCGAAAGGTATTGTGTCGCCTACTTCAAGAGGCTTCACGAGACTCGCATCGTCCACGAAGTTCTGCTCGATTTCCGACTCGACGGTCGTTGAAACTTCCTCGCCGGATGCCTCAGGAGTGGACCTCTCGCTAGGCCTCTCACTCGGCCTTTCCTCGGGCTTGCAACCTTCCACCGCAGCGAGACAAAGAGAAAGTACAGCAACAATTGATAGCTTGGTTCTCATCTTGAATCTCCTTGAACCTGGTGATTCGATAGCCAACCGTTGGCTTACAGCCTTTAACGCCGAAGGCACGAATTTTCTTCCACGCAATTATTCCCTCACCCCCCACGGATAAGTATTACATTTTATTCGTTCCGTCTACGCATTTTTAGTACTATTTTTACTGTCAGATCAGTGAAACACGTTCGATGACGCTGAAGGCGGTCATCAAAATTAAAAAAAATGCGCTGAGTATTAGCCTCACCAAGTATTCCTGCAGGAAGAAGGGGCAGAGACTGGAGGTTCGAAATCGCGCATAAGCAGGTACGGACTAAACTAACG
>JANLHZ010000107.1 GCA_024653775.1 Planctomycetota bacterium
AATTTGAAATAAATTTGAAAGATAGGCCGCCATAATAACGAACGTAACGTTATCTTTGTGATGAACGTTCGGGGAATGTGGTTCACCGAACGTTCACTAAACATGTGGCATTACCCGGGGGAGAGGGAAATTTTCTCTGCGAGCCTCTGCGGCCTCTGCGGCTCCGCGCTGAAGGTGCAGCGAAGATCGTCTCGTTTTGCTAATGTCTTCATTGATATAGGGAATAACACCGATTTACACCGATTTTGGGGATGCGGGCGTCCTCGCCAACATGTGGCATCGGCGTCTCTCTGATGGTACACGGGCAAGATGCCCGTGCCACCCAATTCGCCATTCGCCTCATTCGCGCCAGTCGAGGGACCGCGGAAACTCTATATTCTCGAAAATATCGCAGTTCTCTTTTTTCAGATGCGCCCGTTCGACGACGACGTCGCCGAAGTCCATGTAGCGTTCGGTTTCGCGATTGTACCGCGTCCAGCCGGGCCGTCCGGATTTAGCGAAGTTCGCCCACGCGTCGCTCATTCTATCCGCGATATCGACGTCGTCCCGCGCGAACGCGAGCCTTCTCGGTCCGCGAATGTTGTCGAACACGTAAGGCAGTTCCACGCCGTGGACCGCGCCGATGCCAGAAAGCCTCAGAGTCGGCGCGAGCCTCGTGAAATGATAAAGGTACGTGTCGAATGCCCGCCTGGACGAAATCCTGGCGATGGTCCGCGCGCTTGTCACGAACGAGGCGTCGGTCATTATCTGCATGATCGCGTCCCGCGGAATCCTGTAATTCGCGAGGGGATAAAGCCTTCGCACGTCGTCCGCGAAATCCGCGCAGACCGTGTCGATCAGCTTGTCGTACTCGCGCTCCCCCGCGGTCAGAAACAGCGGAAGGAACATGTTCGACTCGTCTTCGGTGGTTCCGATCAGCAGAGGCACTTTCGAGAAAAGCCCCCATTCGAACCTCCCGAACGCGTCCGTCGGCATGAACCAGCCGTCGCGGACGGGGCCGTAGTACCAATCCCCCACTATCGGCGCATCCAGCTTCGCGCCCGCGCTGAGCAGGTCGACCGCCGTGGCGCTTCGCATGCCATCGAGCTGCTTTTCCCGCTCGCCTAAGCCGAGTTCATCCGCTAGCTTCCGGCCAATCTCTTCCGCGCTGAGAAAATCGCCTTCGGATTGTTTCAGGTCCCGCATTCCTGGGCGGATAAGTCCGCTCTGGCAGATCGCCTTGTGGAAGAGTCCGTCCGCGAGAGGCGACGCCATCAGGTACAGAACGCTTGCGCCGCCTGCGCTCTGGCCGAAGATAGTGACGTTTTCCGGATCGCCGCCGAAGTTCGCTACGTTGTCCCTGACCCACTTCAGCGCGGCTACCTGGTCGAGAAGGCCGTAGTTTCCGGACGCGCCGAATTCGTTTTCTTCACCGAGTTCCGGGTGTGAAAGAAACCCGAACACTCCGAGACGGTAATTGATCGTCACCACGACGACGCCCTTCGACGCGAGCGCGGCGCCGTCGAAGAGGTCGCGGGCGCTCGTCCCGAGCGTGAACCCGCCGCCGTGAATCCAGACCATCACGGGCAGCTTCGCCTCCTCGGACCTCGCAGAAGTCCAGAGATTCAGGAAAAGGCAGTCTTCGCTGAACACGCCGACGCGGTCCATTATCTCGTTTACGGGTCCCGTCATATCGAGCTGCGGGCACGACGCTCCCCATTCACGGCATTCGAGGACTCCCTGCCAAGGCTCCCTCGGCGCGGGCGGCTTCCAGCGAAGATCCCCCACTGGCGCCGCGGCGTACGGAATTCCCTTGTAGACCCGCACCGCCCCGTCCCGGGAGGTCCCGCCGGAGATCAGACCGCTTCGGGTTTCCACGGGGTCTGCTTTCGCGTTCGAGACGCAGAGCAGAACGAATAATATGATGAGCGTCAGTCGCATTTAGGTTCTCGCGTATCGGTTAGAAAAATCCTGCCTGCGATTGCATCATCAAAATAGAGGTCGTTGAAGCAGGAAAGGAATTTTTCACCCGCAATCTGGTGTGCGAAAAGGGCGCTCACGAAATTCCGGCGAGCGGGAATAGACGGAATGAGTGGCGTATACGCCCGGACGAATAGCGGCGTAAACGGCCATGGATTTCATTCCCAAAAAAAATTCGAATGGTATTGCGAAGGTGCGGTAGAAACCTATAATTCGCGTTCCTTTTGCCCAGGCTGAAGGTAATGCCGGTGTAGCTCAACTGGCAGAGCAGCTGATTTGTAATCAGCAGGTTGCGGGTTCGAGTCCCACCACCGGCTCTTTATGATGGCGTCTCTGCTTGGAAACATCTACTTCCGGCTGCTCCACTTAGATCTGAAAAGTTTTTATCTTTCGAGTGCAGGCGGATTTGAAATTTTAGAGAAGAACGAACTGTGGCGGACATCAATTGTAAAAACGAGGAACGCGGGTGTAGCTCAACGGTAGAGCTCCAGCCTTCCAAGCTGGCTGTGAGGGTTCGATTCCCTTCACCCGCTCGGAAGCCGAACGAGTCGGCCTTCGATGTTTGCTACTGTAGCTCAGCTGGTAGAGCACGTCCTTGGTAAGGACGAGGTCATGGGTTCGAGCCCCATCAGTAGCTGGACCTTTCAATCGAATTATTCAACGCGAGATTACAGATAGATTTTTCATAGTTTGATTTTGTATTTTTAGGAACGTAATTACGGTCGCCGCGGCGGCCTTGGTTTTCTGGAGGAGTTGTAAAGCTCATGGCTAAAGAGAAATTTGCAAGAGTAAAACCCCACGTGAACGTGGGAACTATCGGCCACGTCAGTCATGGTAAGACGACCCTGACAGCGGCTCTTTCCGGCTTCAACGCGGTTCAGGGCCGCGGAAAGGCGAAGAGCTACCAGGACATCGCCAAGGGCGGAACGGTCCGCAGCGAAGATCGCACCGTCACGATTCACTCGGCCCACGTCGAGTACGAATCAGAGAATCGCCACTACGCCCACGTCGACTGCCCCGGTCACGCCGACTATATTAAAAACATGATTACTGGCGCGGCGCAGATGGACGGCGCTATCCTCGTGGTAGCGGCGGACGACGGACCGATGCAGCAGACCCGTGAGCACATCATTCTGGCGCGCCAGGTGAACGTTCCCGCCATCGTGGTGTTCGTCAACAAGGTCGACCTTGTTGAGGAAGAGGAAATGATCGAGATCATCGAAGACGAGATCCGCGACCTGCTCAACAAGTACGAATTCCCCGGAGACACCACTCCTTTCATTCGCGGACAAGCGTTCGCGGCAACGGAAGCGCTCAAGGAAGGCGCCGGACCGGACGATCCGCGTTTCGACTGCATCAAGCAGGTTCTTGCGGCGATCGACGCCCACATTCCGGAGCCGGCCCGCGAAGAGGATAAGCCGTTCCTGATGCCCGTCGAAGACGTATTCTCCATTCCGGGACGCGGAACCGTCGTCACCGGCAAGATCGACCGCGGCGTCGTCAAGAAGATGGAGGAAGTCGAAATCGTCGGACTCGCGGAAACCCGCAAGACTGTCGTTACCGACATCGAAATGTTCAACAAGCTCCTCGACGAGGGCAAGGCGGGAGAGAACGTCGGCTGCCTCCTTCGCGGCATCGACAAAAAGGCCGTCGAGCGCGGGATGGTTCTCGCCAAGACGGGAAGCATCAAGCCGCACACCAAATTCGAGGCGGCGGTGTACGTCCTTTCGAAGGAAGAGGGCGGACGCCACAAGCAGTTCTTCAACGGTTATCGCCCGCAGTTCTATATAAGGACGACGGACGTCACCGGCTCCCTCAACATCAAGGGCGCGGAAATGTGTCTCCCCGGAGATAACGCCACCCTCGAGGTTTCGCTCGGAAAGCCCGTCGCGATCGAGGAAGGATCGAAGTTCGCGATCCGCGAAGGCGGCAAGACCGTGGGCGCGGGACGCGTTGTCAAAGTGCTCGAGTAAATTGTTTCGTCTCCTTCCGCTCGCGGCGGTAGAATCAATATGTATCTCTCAGTGTTGAAATCCGGTTGTAAGAGCGCGGCAAATGGCGCTCTTACAACTGTTTTTTCGACAGCTTTAGAAAGTGTGTCTTCAGGGCCTTAGTTCAATTGGTAGAGCACCGGTTTCCAAAACCGGCTGTTGGGAGTTCGAGTCTCTCAGGCCCTGCTCCGAACAGTAATTTAGCAGGTATCATTCGATGTCCTTTTTCAAGATTCACGCCAAAGGTCAGGCAAAAGTGACTAGGAGCCTCGCGCTCTACGCCACGCTCGGGATGCTGCTTTGGGCCGCTTACAGGTTTCAATACTTTCTGCTTGGAAGATCGAATTTCTTCCATCAGACCATCTGGCCGAGCGACATCGCCGGAGTGAAGACCACCCTCGCCCTGATATTCTCGCTCGTGCTTTTCATAGGCGGCGCCGGGCTGCTCTTCAAGTGGCTCAACCGCGAAAAACCCGCGCAACTTCTTATCGATACCGAGAAGGAAATGCGGAATGTAAAGTGGCCCGAATATGAGGAAGTCTATAACAGCTCGCTCGTGGTGCTGGTCTTTATCGTCATCCTTATTTTCTATCTGCTCATCGTGGATTTCGTTCTCGACGGACTCACCGGCGATAGCTGGATAGTGTCACTCAAACTGTATCGAGGGGATTAGAAACCAGAATGAACGACGAAGTGAAACAGACAACGGAAGAAAACCAGACGGAAGAAAAATCCGAGCAGGAAGAAGCTAAGGCGGAAGCGGAATCGGGCGGAACCGGCACAGAAAAGGAATCCGCCGCGAAGACTTCTGAAACCGACGAGGACGCGCTGCCTGGGGCGTCGTTCCCGATTCAGGAGGCGACCGCGCGCACGGGAGTCGACCTGAAGGCCAGACTTTCCGCCGACGCGCCTTCGAGGTCGAAGAAGGCGCCCGCGAAGAAAGCTGCGCCTGGGAAGTCTGGGAAGTCTGGAAAGACGTACACGCCTGAAGAATTCGACGACGACCTCGATTCCTGGGAGCCGGAGACGGACCCGCGGAAGAGCGCAAAACTCGTCGCGAAGAGCGTCGAGCCGCAACTCGACGTCGTCGACGACCGCGCGGACAACACGAAGCTTCAGGAAATCCCCGAGAACGCGGTGTGGGAGTATTTCGCGGTGAGCGTCCAGCCGAATATGGAAGAGAAGGTGCGCGATCGTCTGAAGCATCGAATTTCGCTAAGCGCGTGGCAGAAGCACTTCGGCGAGATTCTCATTCCGACGGATTCCGAGACGGTCGTCCGCGGCGGTAAAAAGCGCGTCGAGCAGAAAAAGAGCTTCCCCGGATACATCATCGTCGAGATGGTTTTCGGCGACGACACCTGGCACATCGTGCAGGACACCTCCGGCGTTACGAATTTCGTCGGTTCTGGCAAGCCCGCGGCGATGGACTCGTCGGAAATCGATCGTCTGAAGAACAAGGACAAGGAACCAGAGAAGGTTCAGGAAACCTCGCAGATCGACTTCCTCGCGGGGGATTCGGTGAAGATCAAGGAAGGTCCTTTCGAGAACTTCGAAGGCTCGGTGGAGGAAGTCAATTCGTCGACTGGAATGGTTCGCGTTGTCGTAACGATCTTCGGAAGGGCGACGAACCTCGATCTAAATCACTGGCAGCTCGAGCTGGTCGCTCGGTAAACGTAAGAGGCAAAAATGGCAAAAGAAACGGCAAGAATAAATCTTCAGTGCACAGGCGGACAGGCAAGCGCGGCTCCGCCCGTCGGCCCGGCTCTCGGTCAGCACGGCGTGAACATCGGTCAGTTCATCGCGCAGTTCAACGCGACGACCAAGGAGCAGAGCGGAATTCCGATTCCCGTGATAATCCACGTTTTCGACGACCGCAGCTTCACCATCGAATACAAAAAACCACCGGCTTCGTTCCTCATCCGTCAGGCCGCTGGACTCGCGAAGGGCGCGGGAACGCCGGGCAAGGAGAAGGTCGGAACGATCACGACTTCCCAGCTCGAAGAGATTGCGAAGACTAAACAGGCCGATCTCAACAGCGCATCGATCAATGCGGCGATGAAAGTCATAGCGGGCACCGCGCGCAGCATGGGCGTTTCAGTCTCCGATTGATGGCAGGAGTACCGAATCCTAAGGACGCGCTTTTCAAAGGAATTCTCGGCGTAGAGAGAAACGCAAAGAGTTTCGTCAAGTGTTATTCTAATAAGGAAGTGCTCGCTCGCATCGAAGTCGACTCGCTCGAATATGTTCAGACATCGTACATTCACGATACGCTTCGGGAACGATTTTCGGATCTGATGCTCAAGTTCAAATATCGGGATAGATCCGCGTTTCTTTATTACCTGTTCGAGCACAAAAGTTACCCGGATCGATTCACGATTCTTCAGATTCTGCTCTACATGGTCCTTCACTGGATCAACCAGAAGGAGCAGCAAAAGGAACTCGACCTGATTGTGCCGACCGTGGTCTATCACGGGTCCCGCGAATGGAAGGAACCGCTTGAATTCGCCCAACTCTTCGGAAAGCTGGAGGCATTCGCAAAAATGTTCATTCCGGATTTCAAAATCGAACTCCTCGATCTATCTAAACTTTCCGACGACGAGATTCTCGGAGTAGAGGCCGTGCAGGCAATGATAGAGGTGTTGAAGCCGCGCACGAAAGAAGATATAATTCAGTCGATCGAACGCGCGATTTCGGCGTTCAGAAAGCGCTACAGCGAGTTCGAGTTTCGATTGACCGTCACGTTCCTCGTCGAAACGGACATCATCGACAAGAATGAACTATTCAGGATTCTGGACAGAACCTCGCCTGCGGAAGGAAAAGACGTCGTGAAAACAGTAAAAGAACAACTTATCGAAGAAGGCTACGAAAAAGGATTCGAAGTAGGCATCGAGCAAGGCATCGAGCAAGGCATCGAGCAAGGCATCGAGCAAGGTATCGAGCAAGGCATCGAGCGCGGCCGGATAGACGGAAAGATCGAAACAATCGAAGCCGTACTCCGATTACGGTTTGGGGAAGAGTCGACCGCACTGATGAACGATATTCGGAAATTCGATCGAATGGATGACCTGATGCGAATCCATCAGATAGTGAATTCCGCCCGCGATCTGGACGAATTCCGCGTCGAATTCGCCAAGCTCTAATCGTAAATGTTCGGTGAACCACATTCCCTGAATTACAAAACCGGCGTCCTCGCAAAGCTTCAGCGCAGAGACGCGGAGATTCGCAGAGAATTTTTGGAGTG
>JANLHZ010000114.1 GCA_024653775.1 Planctomycetota bacterium
TAGCTATAGTTCCGTTGAGGATTTCGAGACCGAGCGCAAAACGAAGATGGCGTGAAGGTGAGATGTGAGATGTAAGATTTATTTATTTTAGCCTCCTTAGCTCTCGATCAGAGCCACTTTATCAGCCCCATCTCGAAGAGATTGATAATTTCCTGGTTGCGCGGGAGGACGCGGATCGTGTAGCCGTACTTTCCGGACTGGAAGCACGGGATTTCAGCTCGGAATAGATGCCTGGACTTTTCAACGCTCTGGGCGAAGCTCATTTCGATAGCGCTGAAACTTTCGAACCGATCGTGGATGTCGAGCGGGCCGGTTACGACGTGAACCACAACCGACTCAGGCGGAATGTCGCCCAGCCGGACGATCGCCTCTACGCGGACGTTCCCGCCGACTTCGAGGGACACATCGATATCGAAGTGAGTGCCCGGATTCGGAAGCCTTTCTCCGTCCGGAGTTACCGCTCCGACGGTGTCGATTTCCACGTTCGTCCAGTTTTTCCGGACGAACTGCTTCCAGAGCGCGAGCGCTTTCGCCGCGGCGTGGGCGTTTGCGGAAAGGCTGTGAAGGGTCGAAGCCGCGGGCACGTAGAAACGCTCGGTGTACTCGCGCACCATTCGATCCGTCGTGAAGAAGCTGCACGTCGAGCGCATGCTGTTTTTCATCATCCGAATCCACTTTCTCGGCAGCCAGTCTCCGGTGCGGGAGTAGAACGTCGGGATCACTTCCTTCTCGAGCGCGTCGTAGAGTCCCGCGCTTTCGACCGCGTCCTGCTCGACCGCGTTTCCGTCAGGCCATTCTTCGCCGCGGCCGATCGCCCAGCCGTTCCTGCCGTTGAAAGCCTCGACCCACCAGCCATCGAGGATGCTCAGGTTGAGTCCGCCGTTCGGAGTGACTTTCATTCCGCTGGTTCCAGACGCTTCGAGAGGTCTTCTCGGGTTATTCAGCCAGACGTCGACGCCCTGCACCATCCTTCGCGCGACGTGCATATCGTAGTCCTCGACGAACACGATGCGCGAGCGGAACTTCTCGTCGCGGATAACGTGGATGAGTTTGCGAATGAACTCCTTGCCCTCCTTGTCCGCCGGATGCGCCTTGCCTGCAAAGACGAACTGCACGGGCATGTCGGGATTGTTGACGATGCGATCGAGGCGGGCATGGTCGGAAAGCAGGAGCGTAGCGCGTTTGTACGTTGCGAACCTCCGCGCGAATCCTATCGTGAGCGCCCGCGGATCGAGCACCTCCCGCGCCTTCTCGACCACATGTGGCGATTCCCCGCGGGCTTCGAGCTGCGCCACGAGCCTTTCCCTCGCGAAAGCCACCAGATGCTCGCGACGACGTTCGTGAGTGCGCCAGAGTTCCTCGTCCGGGATTCGCTCGACGCGCTCCCAGAGCGACGCGTCAGTCGCCTCGTCGAACCAGTGCGGACCGATGTACTGGTCGAAGAGTTCCGCCATCTCCGCGCTGACCCAGCTTGGAAGGTGGATGCCGTTCGTGACGTGGCCTATGGGGACCTCGTTCTTCGGGACTCCGGCCCAGTTTCCGGACCACATGTTCCGCGAGACCTTGCCGTGAAGCTCGCTTACGCCGTTGATGTTCCCCGCGAACTCCATCCCGAGAAACGCCATGTTGAACCGCGTCGCGACGCTGTCCTTCGCCGGACGCGCGGCGCTCGATCCGAGCCTCCCGAAGGCCATGAATTCCTCGAGTTCGAGACCCAGTTCCTTGCGATACCTTCCGAAGTATTTCTCGATCATTTCCGCGTCGAACTCGTCGATTCCCGCGGGCACGGGAGTGTGGGTCGTAAAGACGTTGCCGGCTTTGGTCGCTTCCGCCGCCGAGGAGAAATCGAGTCCCTGGTTCTTCATCGCGAGGCGGACGCGCTCGAGCGCGAGGAATCCCGCGTGGCCCTCATTCATGTGGCAGACCACGGGGTTCGTCCCCATCGCGACGAGCATCCTTGTTCCGCCTACGCCGAGTACGATCTCCTGCTTTATGCGCTGCTCGGTGCCTCCGGAGTAGAGCGCGTCCGTTATGTCGCGGTCGGCCTCGGAATTTTCAGGAATGTTGGTGTCGAGAAGAATCAGACTGATCCTTCCGACGCGCACGCGATGCGCGACGACGATCACCTTCGTCGGACCCATGTCGAGTTCGACTTTGATTCGCTTGCCTTCGCCGTCCACAACGGGAGTAAGCGGAAGGTCCGCCGCGATGTTCAGTTCATAGTTCTCCTGCTGCCACCCGTCGGCGTTAAGGTACTGACGGAAGTAGCCCTGCTGGTAGAAGAGTCCGACCGCGATGAGCGGAAGCCCAAGGTCGCTCGCTGCTTTCAGATGATCTCCCGCGAGTATTCCGAGACCTCCGGAATAAATCGGGAGCGATACCGTCAGTCCGAACTCCATCGAGAAGTACGCGATGAATTCGTTTTCGTTCCAGTCCTTGAACTTCCGTTTGAACCATCCCTCCCGGCTGAGATAATCGTTAAGCCTCTGGTGCGCGCGCTCCATCGTCGCGATGAACGCGTCGTCGTCCGCGACCTGCTCGAGGCGCATCTGCGTGACGAGTCCGAGCATTTTCACGGGGTTGTGATACACCGACTCCCAGAGGTCCGGATCGAGCCTGCGGAATATCTCGACGCTGTAGCGGTCCCAGGTCCAGTGAAGGTTGTACGCAAGCGTCCTGAGCGGCTCAAGCCCCTTCGGAAGCCTCGGCTTGACGTGAAATCCAGCGATCTTCGGCATTTTTCCCTCCGGCTGTTTCTTTTCCTGATACGAGTGGAATGTTACAGCCGCGCGGGATCGATTTACAACGCGGCTCGGAATTTATGTATCCGGATGTGACGCCGCCGTCCCGACTGCGTGGAGGTCTCTTCAGACGGCTCCGAGGCTACGAAAACCGCTGCCCAGGATAGTTGTTACGAGGCCTTAGAAACTATCTCAAGTCTTTTGGCTCCGACTGTGAATAACTGCTGGTGATACGTATAAGCAAACGAACAGGACATTTCGGAGCCGTCAAACGAGACGTTAGACGACTTGTGCGGACATAGACGACCGCGGTCCCAGGTACTTGAGATAGTTTTTTATGGATACTACGGACTGAGACGGAAACTATATCTCTTTATCAGGAGCCGAAGCCGGCTGAGCAACGAAGCCAAATCCGCACGTTCGGTTCGACGAGGCGAGAGGCGGCAGCCTCGAACTGCTCCTCCACTACTCTACTCGGAAAAAAAGATTAACTGTTGTTGTTCGTTGCAAAATTTTAATAAAATTTTATAAGACGATACTGAAACGACACACTGGGACGAAAGTTCCGAGTAATGGCCGGAAGGAGCGAAAAATGAAGGATCCGAAAGTAGACGTGGCGAAATACATCGATGAAATCAAGGAGAAGCTCGAAGCTCTCGGGCAGGGCAGCACCACGACGGAGGTCGCGAAACTTCTCGACGTCACTCTTCCGACGCTTTGGGGCTGGGCCGAGCAGAAGCACAAGCCGAATCGGACGAGCATCGAGCGCATCGTGATGCTGAGAAGTATTCTTTTCGAGGCGGTGAACGGGAACCCTGAGGCGAACAAGATCCTGTACGAGATTATGCGCGAAGATACTCCCAACTGGCTCGCGATGGGTCATCGCGGAATTCTTTACGCATCGAACCTGAAGTGGATCGTCACCGGCCCAGATACGAAGGAGTCGAAGCAGAAGGAGACGAAACCGAAGGAATCGAAGCAGAAGGAGACGAAGCCGAGGGAGTCGAAGCCGAGGGAGTCGAAAAAGAAAGGCAAGAAATAGTCCTCCCGAGTTGCCGGGATTCAAAAAAGGTTGTATGATAATGTCATAACAGATTAAGCCTCTGCTTGGTTCGTCACCGCTTAGATATGCCCTCGGAGCCTGATTTCAAGACATCGGGAGCCTATCTCCGAAATTCTTGTGCCCGTGAATGTGATTCATCACAGGCTATTTCTTTCGGGCGGCTCCCCCCTGGAGCATTTGCGGTTCCAGGTGCTTCTTTGCGAAACGGCCGAAGTGGGGGTTTTTTATTTTTCCACGGAATCACGATCGCGACTACGCGGCGCTGCGCTTCTTTGTAGTTTTGCGCTGATTCATAGCCTGTAGCAGCGACTTTTTGTGCGCGCGGGTCTGATTGCGGCCGTTGCGCTTGGCTTCGTAGAGCACCGCGTCCGCTGCTTCGACTATCGAGTCTTTCGTGCGCATCGTCGGATCGAAGGACGCAACTCCGAGGCTTGCGGTGACATTCAGTTTGCTTTCATCGTGAAGTTCGAACTGTTCGCTCTCGATCGCCTTCCTGATGGTTTCGGCAAGTTCCGTCGCTTCCTTCAGCAGAATGTTTCTGCAGATTATAGCGATTTCCTCACCGCCGTAGCGGTAGGCGCGGATGTCGTCGCCGTCGACATTCGCGAGAATCCTCGACGCGACGCCCGCGAGAATGTGGTCTCCCGCAAGATGGCCGCATTCGTCGTTGACGGACTTGAACTTGTCGATGTCGACCATAATCAGTGAAGTCTGATTGCCGTCGCGAACGTAATCCTTGAATGCCTTATCGAGTGCGCCCGTGAAGTTGCGCTTAGTGTAGAGCTGTGTCAGCGCGTCGATCATTGCACGATCGTAAAGCGCGGGATTTCGCACCGCGAGCGCCATGTGCGACAGAATCGACCTTAGCGAGCGCTCGTAGAACCGCATCCAGCGCTTATCCTCGGCGATGGTCTCGTCGATCCTCCTCGTTACGGAAACGACGCCAAGGGTCTGATCGTCGACGAGGAAAGGCAGCGCGAACTCTAGTCTGTCCCCGGACGCGCTTGACTTCTGCGCGTGGGCATTCGAAGCCTTTTCCGCGAGAGACGCGTTCAGCGAGCTGTGATCGATGTCGCTTCCGAAAAGGGTTTTCTGGTCCTTGAACTGTGCACGGGGGCTAAGCCTGAAGTCCGACTCCTCGGGATTCAGGTACAGCACGATTTCGTCCGCGTCGGTAAGGCCGTGGATTATCGGGAACAGCTCCTCGATTATTTTCGTAAAGCTCTGTTCGCGGTTTACGACCCTCGTCATTTCGCGAAGGCCCGCGAGCAGGTCGACTTCCTCGCGAAGATGTCTTAGCTGGGTCGAGGTCCGCTGGAGGTTCGTTTCGAGGGATCGATGATCCTCTAGCAGTCTGCTCTTTCGATGGTCCGCCTTGAAAAGCAGTACGATGAAAAGTACGAGCACCGCGCTGATCACGAGCGTCATAGACGCCATCGCGGCAGCGGAGATGTCGCCGCTCGGATCGTCCGTAAGCGTCGGCCTAAGAAACACTCTCGTAAAGTAATGCCCCGCGAGAACGAATCCCGCGAGCGACGGAACGATAGAGAGCGCCAGAAAGGTTTGCAGACCTTTAGACATTGATTTAATTCTGAATTCTTGTGGGTGATTGTTCGATGGTGGGCGGCGCGAACGCCGGACATTCAGTCGAAGCGGACGAGATCCCGCAACTTTTCGATGACCGACGGGCCGATTCGCGGAACGTTCCCGAAGTCTTCCAAACTTCGAAACGGACCGTGAGCTTCCCGGTATTCGATTATCGCCTCTGCGAGTCTCTCGCCGATCGACGGCAAGGTCATTAGCTCTTCGGCAGTTGCGGCGTTCAGATTTAGACGTGCGGACGAAGTTAGTTGCGTCTCGTCCGGCTGCCGATCGTCGGCTTCCGGAATTGCTCCTACAGGCTCTTGCGTTTCGAGGGCCGACGTCTCCGGAAAAAAAATTTCGCCCGCTCGAGGCGACGCCTCCGATTGCGCGTCCGCGATTATCTGCGGCTCCACGAATACCCACCTGCGGATGGAATTCACCGTCGCGGCTCCGACTCCGCGAACGCCGTCGAGCGAGTCGACGCTTTCGAACGGGCCACGCTCTTCGCGGAATCTGATGATGTCCTCCGCCGTCTTCGGGCCGATGCCTGGGAGGAGCATCAGTTCGCGAAGTGTGGCTTTGTTGATGTCGAGCTTCGGCTCCTCTGGAAGCGCGGCGATTTCGACAGAGGCGACGTCGTGGAACCAGCCCTTCGCGTTCGCGACGCGGTAACCGAGAGCAAGCAGCACCGCGATAAGCATAATCGCAACGATCACCGTCTCGGTCTTCGAGAACTGTGGCAGCGCCCTTCCTTCTTCTTTCGCCGTCTTTATGCGATGATCATTCGGCATTTCGGAATTTTAAAATCATCGCGCAGAATTACAAAGCTAAAATCAACGCGGCTTTATCCCAGGGCAATCGTATTTAGAATCTTTGTGGAAACATGAGAAAATCGAGATTCCAGAAAGTGATCGACAAGTGGACCCGCCGCGGCGGAGATTTGTATCTCGACCTCGCGGAAGAGGAAGAGCCGCCGATGCTGACTACCGCGGATGCACGGAGCGTCGTAAGCGCGCTGAAAACGATCGCGAGCGAAGAAGGCAAAGTTCCGGAGGATCGCGCGAAGGCTCTCGGCATTCTGCTGCGATTTTTTCTCGCCGATTCGAAACCCGAGATCGTCAAAGTTTTTCGCGATGAAGGGCTGTCTGAACTACGCAGGATTATCGGAGAGCAGAGCGTAAAAAACAGTCTCGAAGACGATGACGTAAATCTCATTCGTGAGATAATCAGAAGATTGGAAACCTGATTTCTGACTACCGACAACCGACTGCTATTCCGAATTCTGCATTTTTCTGATTACCGACTACCGGCTACTGGCTACTATTCAGTATCTATAGAGGCATGCAGATGCTTTGGAATATTTGCGCGGTGGGCGCGGGAGGCTCGATTGGCGCGGTACTGCGGTTTCTGATTTCGAAGGCCGGGTCGCACTTCGGTCTGGACGTGATCTGGGGTACTCTCGCTGCGAACGTGCTCGGCGGACTAATCATCGGCGCGGCGCTCGAGATCGTACTCGCGCGCAACCTCGGCGAGAACGCCCGGCTGTTCCTCGCGGTCGGATTCTGCGGCGGACTCACGACGTTCAGCACGTTCTCGATGGACAACCTCAGAATCCTCGAAGATGAACTTTACGGAAAGCTTGCGCTCAACATCGGACTGAACGTCACGCTGTGTCTTATCGCAGTGTGGGCGGGGATCAAACTGACAAAGGCTGTCGTATGAACAATAATCGGCAGGCAGTAGTCGGTAGTCGGTAGTCAAAAAAGAAGTATTCGTTCGATGAAACACCTGGCACTTCCCCCATCGTCCGCGGTTCGATGAGCGTGCCACGCGACTTGCAAGTCAATTACATTATATTCGTGCCGTCTACGAATTTAATGTACGATTTATTGTAACGATTCGGTGAAACACGTTCGCTGACGCTGAGATTAGGTGTCGTGTCAAAATATGAATCCGCGAAATCGGCGTAATCTGCGGATAGATTTTGGTTCTGGCTGCGCTTGGCTGTGATACCATCGTTTCGATCCTCGAAAGCTCTTCGCAATCCCATTTCGAAATCCTTGAATCGAGATTCGCAATGAAACACCTGATTTTCATTTTTGCGTTCTTTTCCATCGCTCCCGCGGCGATTGCCGGAACCCCGCGGACCATCGAGCCAACGTCCGCTCTCGTGATCGCGCCCACAGGAGGCGCGCAGCGCGGCGGGATCCATCACGACGCGCTCGAAGCTATTGTCGCGTCAGGAGAGTTCGAGCCGCCGGAAGCGGGCGATGGCGTCGACGTTCCGGGCGGTCCGCGAAGAACGTGGGAGCGAATCGAGCGACAGGACGACGGCTGGTTCGCGCACCGTTCCCTGCAAGGCGGCTGGGCGTTCTTCAAAATCGATCTTGACGAACCCGCCACATACATAATGACCGGCGTCGGACACGCGATGGCGTACGTAAACGAAGAACCCCGCGCGGGAGACGTCTATGAAACAGGCTTCGTCCGGCTCCCGGTACGCTTCCGCGCCGGCGAAAACCGCATTCTCCTCCGCGGCGCCCGCGGTCGTGTGAAGCTCCGTTTCGAAAAGCCGGAGAAGAAATTCTTCATTTGCGATTTCGACACGACGCTCCCGGACATTCTGGAACACACCCCTGCACACCATTACGCCGGTATAGTTGTCACCAACTCGACGTCTGAACGAGCCATCAAACTTCTTATGGTCAAAATTGCAGGCACGGCGAGTTGGTATGTGGAGACCGCGTATATGCCGCCGTTTTCCGTTTCTAAAATCCCAGTCGGGTTTGAAGCGCCTGACCTTCCCGCTGGAACCGCCAATCTTGTTATAAGGCTCATTAACGTCACGAGGGCCAATTATGTCATAGATGAAAATATCGTGCCTCTTCAAGTAGTTGATTCAGGTGAAGCCCGTCGCGTCACATTTATAAGCGACATCGACAGAAGTACACAATACTATGCCCTCCAGCCCGCGATAGGCGATGGACCTAAAGCTCTCGTGCTCTCCCTCCACGGCGCGGGAGTGGAAGCCATCGGACAAGCGCGGGCATATTCGCAGAAAAGCTGGGCGCACATCGTCTGCCCGACGAATCGTAGACCATTTGGATTCGACCACGAAGACTGGGGCAGATTAGACGACGACGAAGTTCTTCATCATGCTCTCAACACGTTGGACACGGATCGAACGCGGGTTTACCTCACAGGTCACAGTATGGGGGGACATGGCGCCTGGCAACTTGGTGTCCATTATCCGTTGCACTTCGCCGCGATCGCGCCGTCGGCGGGGTGGGTTAGCTTCTCGTCCTACACCGGAGCCGCGGAAGAAAACGAAGACCCCCGCGCGCAGATGTTCGCGGATGCGAACTCGCCTAGCGACACGCTCCGCTACGTCGATAATCTAAAGGACAAGGGAATCTACATCCTACACGGAACCGCGGACGACAACGTTCCCGCGACGGAAGCGCAGCACATGTTCGATCTTCTTCGCGGAAGGAATTATGACGTCCGCATGCACCTTCAGGAAGGCGCCGGACACTGGTGGGACGACTCCGACGAACCCGGCGCGAGCTGCGTCGACTTCCCTGAGATTTTCGATTTTTTCTCGCGCCACAGATTGCCCCCTGCCGATGAAATCCGCCACGTGGATTTCACAACGGCAACACCGTCCATAAACGAGATAAATGGCTTTGTTTTTCTGAACGCGCAGGAACAAAGTATGAAGCCAAGCAGCGTACATATCGACGCAGACCCCCACACCGCAAAATTTCACGGAACTACCGAGAACGTCCAATCCCTAATCCTTGGCACTTCCGCTATGCTTCCGGATAAACGGGAAATAAAAATCGAGATCGATGGAACAGAGGTCATAACGGAAGTTTCTAACTATCCGGATTATATAAAACTCTCGAAAAGTGACGACGGCACCTTCCAGGTAACTGACGAACTGCCCGCAGTTAATAAATATCCGTTTCGCTGCGGGCCATTCAGGGATGTTTTCAATAACAACGTCCGTCTAGTCTATTCTTCGGGCGGTACTGAAGCGGAGAACTTATGGTCGATGAATAAAGCGCGATATGATGCGGAAACATTCTGGTACCGCGGTAACGGTCATTTTCATATTGCCAGGGATATCGATTATAACTTCGATAATCATTGGACGGGAAACGTTGTGCTTTACGGAAACAAAGACACGAATCTTGCTTGGGATAAACTTCTCGGCGATTGCCCCGTGACTGTCGAGCGCGGGAAAATAACTTTCGGCGATGAAGTCTACGAAGGCGACGACCTTGGCGCGCTTTTCATCTATCCCATGAAAGAAAACGATTTCAGTAGTATCGGCGTCGTTGGCGGGACGGGGATCAAGGGAATGCGCATCACCGACCGGCAGAATTACTTCGTCTCCGGCTGCGCGTATCCCGACATTACGATCTTCAGCTTCGACGCGCTCCGCACCGGCATGGATGGCGTACTCCTCACCGGCTTTTTTGGATACGACTGGAGCATCGAAAAAGGAAGATTCGCTCGAAAATCCGAGTGACTACGTGCCGTTTTAGTGCGGGCGGTAGACGGCAAAGGCGTCTTTTTTAATATCAATAAACGCGCCGCCGATTATATCGACGCAGTCCGGAATCGCCGGGAAAACGGCGTCGAGGCATTCCTTGATCGCCTTGGGCTTGCCGGGCAGGTTCAGGATGAAACACGCGCCGCGAATGCCGGCTTCCTGCCTCGATAGAATCGCGGTCGGGACCTTCGCGAGGCTAACCCGGCGCATCAGCTCGCCGAAGCCGGGGAGAAGTTTTTCGCACACCGCCCGCGTCGCCTCGGGCGTCACATCGCGCTTCGACGGTCCGGTCCCGCCTGTGGTGAAAATGACGCTGCATCCTTTTTCGTCCGCGAGCGCCATCAACGTTTGCTGGATCCCCGGCGCGTCGTCCGGAATGACCATGTCAATCGTTTCGAATCCGCCTTCGATCACGCTCGCGAGATATTCTTTCAGCGCTGGAATGCCGCGATCTTCGTATTCGCCTTTCGATGCGCGGTCGCTGACGCTGACAAGTCCGAAAATCGGTTTTTTTTCATTCATAAAGCACCTCCAGAATTCAGCCTTCGTAAGCCCGGATAATCCTGCGCCCGAACGTCGTGTTCGTAAACGCGGGTTGCTTCGCGCGCTCGAGCGCTTTCGCCTTGAACTCCTCTGGAAGCGAGTCCGTGTTGTCTGCGATCCAGGTCAACGTTTCCCGCACGACACGCTCCGACTCGTCCGAAAGCCCGGACTCGATGAACCACTGCTTCTCATCCATCGTCGCGCCGAACGCGAGGCACTCCTTCACGATTACCGCGCGAGTCATCTCCGACAACCCCCCGAAGTACTTCCGCACGACGTCCCACCGCTCCGGACCGTAGCGCCAGAAATCCTGAATCGGGAACCGATCGTTCGACTCCATCGGCATCACGAAATCCATGATCGCGACGCTCTGCTCGAAACTGATGTCCGCGATGCAGCTAGTGACGCGCCTGCGAAGTTCGATCTGCAGCGTTCGCTTCACAACAGCATCTTCACCCGCGCCTACGACCATCTTCGAGATCGTTTCCGCCGGCGGGACGGCCGTGTCGTCCCAAAGCACCGCCCTGTAGAATTCGTTCCTGCCGCGCTGCGTCATTTCGTTAAGCAGAGGCTCACCTATGCTCCAGATGGTCACGTCTGGAATGCCGCGAACGAACTGCCAGACTGCCTCCGCGTCCTGTCTCGCGGTCGGGATGACTTCGCGCGAGCGAGCGAAATTCCCCTTCAGAGCGTAAAGCGCGACCACCGGCCCGCGAAGATCTTCGCGCTGATCGCCGGACCGGTTTTTCGACTCCCGTTCCTCGATTTTCGAAAGCGCGTCATCCAGCATCGCTTCCGTTATCGCGCTTTCGAACCGCGTGATCGCCTGCATCCACACGAACCCGCGATCCGCCCCGTCCGGCGCGGTGTCGCTCGTCCCGGTCAACCAGCCGAGGATGAGCGGCCCGAAACGCGGGTCCTCTGCCTTATCGAGCGTCGCGTACGCCTGCTGCCGAATTTCACGCGCGTTTTCCATATCGGGCCGGTTACTCGAAAGCACCGTGTAACGAAGCTCGTCGTTCCACGCCGAGCTACCCAGCTCGGGCCCAAGCCAGGTGAGCTTGGTGAACTCCACCTGAATCGTCATGTAATGAACTTTCGGGTCAACCGTGTCTGGCGCTTCGTCGATGAACCGGAACGTGAACTCGCCGGCGGGCGCCTCCATCAGATTCGTTATACGTCGCTCTATTTCCTCGGGCGGCGGCCCCTGAAAATCGCTGGAATAATAGCGTTTCGTATTGATGAACGTCGCCGGGTCGCCTATTGTGCGCACGATCTCGAACCCCGGCTTGCGCGAGATGCCGAGCGCGCGGATTTCCGCGTCGGTCGCTTCGCGCACCTCGAGCGGCGAAAGCCGGATGCCCGCCTCGCTCTGACTTTGCAACGTCGGGTTAAGCAGGTACACGAAAGAAGGCGCTTCGTTACGCACGCTCACCGCTGGATTATCGAGCCTCGAAGACTGCGAGCCGGCCCCACCCTCGTCCGGCCTCGGCGCGCTCTTGTCCTCGGAAGGCGACGCTGAATCGCTTCCGCAGCTCGCAAACGTCACGAACAATGTCAACGCGATAAACGCCAGCCGGAGAGATTTCATCGTCCGTCCTCCTTCTACTTGCGAAAGGTTCCCGTGTTTCGATTTAAACATACTCGCAAAGATTTGGCACGAAAAAACGGTATCCGTCTGCACTACTGACACGCAACTTCTTTGTTTCCCGCGAAGATTTTTGAAAAGCGCTTACAAACATATCGCCCCTATCGGGTTCATTTTATCGATGCTGCGATTGTGAAAAAATCTGTGCTCATCGGTGTTAATCTGTGGACAAAAAAATGAATCCGCGCAATCTGCGGATAGTTTTTAGTTCAGGCTTCGCTTCGCTGCGATGTCTCCGAATCGATGAACTTCGGCGCAAACTCTGGTACAACTATTCGATGCTCCAGGCAAAGTTCAGGATAGTTTCCGCAAACAGAGAAGGCGTGGTGCCGACGCTTATGACGGTGCTGAACGCGTCTATGGCGATCGACGCGCCGCTCACGCACAACTGCGGCGGGCGCGGCAGGTGCGGCACCTGCGCGTTTATGATCGTCGAAGGCGCGAAATCCCTCGGGCCGAAAACTCCGGTGGAAAAGCGAATCTGCGAAGGCACCGACCTCCGCCTCGGCTGCCAGGCTCGAATCATCGGGGATCTCATAATCGATCTTCCGCCGAAGCGAAGCGTTGGAGCCGATGACGAGAACCCCTCTGCCGGCGTAAATGCCTGAATTCCGGCAATCTCGATTTGCCTCATCGTCACTGCCGGGAACAAGGCATTACGTTTTATCGTGTCCAATTTGGAGTCCAAATTGGACACGATAAAACGTAACCTCAAAGTCCGCCTGAGCTTCTGACGCCGTCCGGATTCAAACTTTTTCTTGCGCCCCGAAAACGTCGTCATATCACTATTCGCTATTAACGTTGACGAGAGCCGCGATTCGCGGTCACAATCGATTCGCATCCGGAAAGACAAGCGAGGCTCAAATGAACATTCGAAACATTTTCGTCATCGGAGCAGGCACCATGGGCGGCGGAATCGCGCAGGTTTTCGCTACTTACGGCTTCGACGTGACTCTGTTCGACGTCAGCGAGAACCAGCTCCACCGCGCGAAGGCGTCGATAACGAAAAGCCTCGAGCGGATGGCGAAAAAAGAGTTGCTCGAAGGAAAATCGCCCGAGGAGGTCGCGGGGAAGATTTCGTTTTCGACGGCCGACGACGCGCTCGCGGAGGCGGATTTCGTCATCGAGGCCGCGACGGAGAATTTCGATCTCAAAAGGAAGATTCTCACTGACGCCGCGGGGAAGGCGCGGGAGGAAGTCATCGTCGCGTCGAACACGTCGAGCATTTCGATCACCGCTCTCGGCGCCGCTACGGGCCGTCCGCAGAAGTTCATCGGGATGCACTTCATGAACCCGGTTCCGGTGATGAAACTCGTCGAGGTCATCCGCGGGCTTGACACGTCGGACAAGACGCTTGCGACCACAGTCGCGCTCGCGAAGACGCTTCTCAAGACCCCCGTCGAGGTGAACGATTTTCCGGGCTTTATCTCGAACCGCATCCTGATGCCGATGATCAATGAGGCGGTATACTGCCTCATGGAAGGCGTCGCCACGGCGGAGGCGATCGACGACATAATGAAGCTCGGAATGGCGCACCCGATGGGACCGCTTCGCCTCGCGGACCTGATCGGCCTCGACGTCTGTCTCGATATCATGGAAGTGCTGCACGAAGCCTTCGGCGACTCGAAATACCGCCCGTGTCCGCTGCTGCGCAAAATGGTCTTCGCCGGGCACCTCGGAAGCAAATCCGGCCGGGGGTTCTACACGTATTAAAACCTCTCGTGATTATCTAACGTTTGAACATTCCGGGCGCAAGGGATAGAATAACATTGCGAAGGAGTGATTATGCGAAGTGAATTCACGGCAATAATCGAGCGCGACGAAGAGTGGTTCATAGCCTACTGTCCGGAGATTCCGGGTGCGAACGGACAGGGCAAAACTCGCGACGAGTGCCTTAAAAATCTCTCCGAGGCCATCGATCTGATCCTGACCGATCGCCTTGAAGATGCGCTTCGCGGGCTTCCAAACGATGCCAAAAAGGACGTGGTAAGAGTTGGATGAAGCGATTCGCTCTTTTAAAACACCTTCGTTTTCACGGGTGCTATTTAAAGCGCGAAGGTTCATCCCATTCACTTTGGACGAATCCCAAAACCGGCGCGACAGAAGCAATTCCAAGGTAAATGTTCGGTGAACCACATTCCCTGAATTACAAAACCGGCGTCCTCGCAAAGCTTCAGCGCAGAGACGCGGAGATTCGCAGAGAATTTTTGGAGTG
>JANLHZ010000118.1 GCA_024653775.1 Planctomycetota bacterium
AAAAAGTAAACAATCTGCGTAGCAGATCGAGGACCGAATTTTCTTTGACCCGCTAACGCGGCTCAATCCAATTTGCGAAAGAAATCGTACGTCATCGGCGATTATCCGGCATTACATTTTAGCAACTATCGTGTGTCGGTTCGGTGATCCACGTCAGATCGGAACGTCCCCGGCACTTTCGTAGCCGTCCGAGGACTAATTCAACGCAAAAAGGTGACTTCCGAAGAAGTAGGTAAGTGCCGGGGACGTGGATCACCGAACGTTCACGCTATCGTGGGCGCCGAGACCATTCCCGACCGCACAGGGCGCACGCGATTCGATACGAACATCCGGTGAACACTGTCGGATTATCGACAATTAATTTTCTCGCCGGGCTATCAATGCGAGTCTGGAAAACTTAGGTTCTTACGTCGTCCATGGTCTATCTACGGAAGGCTGACAACAGACGAGCGCTCCATGGAAGACATACAGGCAAAAACCGGGAACCTTCTCGACGACGAGCTTGAATCCCTTCAGGAGGTGTTCGAAAAGACTCCGGTCGATCTGAACATGCTCCGGGATTTTCTGCTCCTGGTGAATCCGTTCGATCTCGCGGGGTTCCTCTCCGAGTTCGACAAGGAGCAGACCCTCACGATCTTCGCGGTGCTCGACAAACCAACCGCGGCTATCGTTCTCGACGAGACCGACGAGCAGAGCAAGATTCAGATCGTCACGTCCATCGATGTGATGGAGCTGATCCGGATCGTGCGCGAGATGCCGCCGGACGAGATCGCGGACCTTCTCGAATATTTGAGCGAGCAGCGAAGGAACCTTGTTTTGTCCGGTCTCCACCAGGACGACCGCGAGGAGGTTCACGAACTTTCGAAGTACGCTCCGGATACCGCGGGCGGTCTTATGACCACGGAGTTCATCGCGCTCCCCGCGACGAGTTCCGTGTACGATGCGATCCAGGAAATCCGCAAGCACACGGACATGGAGGTCATCCACAACATCTACCTTCTCGACGAGTTCCAGAGACTTCGCGGAGTGATCGCGGACCGCGAGCTTCTCCGTCTGGACCTCTTTTCGAAATTGAACCACCACATGCGAACGGAAGTCGTCTGCGTCACAGCGGATATGGACCAGGAGGAGGTCGCGAAACTCGCGTCGAAGTACAACATCACCGCGATCCCCGTGATAGATGGAAACGGCAGGATGGTAGGCGTCATCACCCACGACGACATTCTCGACGTCATCGAGGAAGAGCGCGAGGAGGACTTCCACCGGATGGCGGGACTCGTGGGCGCGCCAACGACGCGGGCGGGCGTCTTCAGCCGCGTCGGATCCAGGCTGCCGTTCCTGCTGGTGACTCTGCTTGGAGTGTTCGTCATCGCGGCGCTCGTCGAGCGGGCGGAGACGACGTTCTCGGAAATCTTCGCCCTCGCCGCGTTCATTCCGGGAGTGCTCGCACTTTCCGGAAACGTCGGACTCCAGACTGCGACCACCACCGTCCGCGGCCTCGCAACCGGGGACGTTTCGCTTGGCAGACTGCGTGCGCTGCTCTTTTCGAACGTCGCGCAGGGACTCTGCATCGGACTCGTCTGCGCCGCGCTCGCAAGCGGTGCGATCTATCTCCTTTATTCGAACGAGAACAGCATCTCGATCATAGTCGGAGTGTCGATGTTCGCGACGATCAGCGTCTCGTCGATCCTGGGGCTGGTTATCCCTCTGCTTTGCGCCGCGGTGAAGGTCGATCCCGCCCTCGCCGCGGGTCCGTTCACCTCCACGCTGAACGACATGGTCGCGGTGACGATCTACACCACCATCGGATCGTATATGCTGCACGTGCTGTAGGATTTTTGACTTTTGATTTTTGATTTTTGATTTAAATGTATTACTAATACGCAACTTCTTTGTTTTCTGCGAAGATTTTTGAAAGGCGCTTACAAACATATCGCCCCTACGGGGCTTTACTCATTCATCTGCACTGTTTGCTCAAACATTTCACCATTGACGGGGTTCATAAGGGAACAGCGCTCGAAGCTACAAACAATTCACCCCACGACGGGGTTAATTTTATCGATGCTGCGATTGTGAAAAAATCTGTGTTCATCGGTGTTGATCTGCGTACAAAAAAATGAATCCGCGCAATCTGCGGATAGTTTTTGGTTCAGGCTTCGCTTGACTGTGTTCCCCTGGATTCCTCTACCAACGGTTTTGTTCGCGCGGCGGCGGACTTCCGAGGACGAAGCTCTCTGACTACTTCAAAAATCGGCAATCAAAAATCGAAAATCCTTCACGTCATCACCCGAATGATCCAGGGCGGGGCGCAGGAGAATACGCTCGCCACCTGTCTGCTCCAGCGCGATCTGGGCTATTGCGTCCGTCTCGTCTCAGGGCCGCTGCTCGGACAAGGCGACGAGATGGACTCGCTCGTGCGCGACATCGTGCGCGAACGTCTTTCGTACAAGGTGATTCCGGAACTTGTGCGGGAAATCTCTCCGTGGAAGGACGCGCTCGCTCTTCGCGCGCTTATCGCGGAGTTCGCGAGGACGAAGCCCGACGTCGTCCACACTCACAGCGCGAAGGCCGGAGTCATCGGGAGACTCGCGGCGCGGATATGCGGAGTGCCCGCGATACACACCCACCACGGCTGCTCGTTCCATCCGTACCAGCCCGCGGGAAAGATACTTCTGTACGCCGGGATCGAGCGGGCAATGTTTTCTTTGACGGATTATCATCTTTTCGTCGCGGAGGCGGAGCGAACGAAACTCCTCGGCCTCGGCATTGACGATCCCGGAAAAACAAAAGTGGTTCGCAGCGGATTTGACGTGGAAATATTTCGCAGGTGGGGCGAGAATAGATCTCTTGCCAGGGAGGAACTGGGCTTCGACGAACGCGACGTCGTTATTACAAACGTTGGAAGGCTCGTTCCGCTCAAGGGTCAGGAGGACCTTCTGAAGGCCTGTAAGAGCATTTTTTCGAAATATTGTGAGGCCAAATTGGTGTTTATTGGAGAGGGAATGCTTCGAGGCGAACTTGAAAGCCGTGCGCGGGATAACTTCCCGCGAGACAGCGTGGTGTTTAGAGGTCATGTCGAACCTTCCGAAATTGCGCGACACTTCGCGGCGTCCGATGTACTCGTCCACACCTCGTATCGCGAGGGACTGGCGAGGGTGATTCCGCAGGCGCTAATATCAGGCGCGCCCGTGATAGCCTACGACGAAGGCGGCGCGTCAGAAGTTATCGATGACGACGTAGACGGAAAACTTATCGAGAAAGGAAATTTGAAGGCTCTCGAAAACGCTATTGAAAGCTTCGTCGAAGGACGAACCGGATGGAGAGTGTCCAATAAAAAACGGTGGCGGCTTGTACATGATTTTAATAGAATCACAATGGTGAACTCCATCCTGGAAGCATATCGAACCGTCCTCCATAAACGAAGCAAAACGCTTACGCCCGAACCAGTCGGAGAAGATAATGAAACAGGCGATTGTTAGCGATCTCCATTCGAACGTCGAAGCGATGACCGCTGTGCTAGAAGATATAAAATCTCAGAAGGTCGACGAGATAATATGCCTCGGAGACGTGGTAGGCTACGGTCCGCAGCCGAACGAACTTATCGATATCGCGCAGGAACATTTCGCGTGGACGATCAAGGGCAATCACGATGAGGCGGTGATCGGAACTCCGATCGGGTTCAACCCGCAGGCGAAAAAAGCCATCGACTGGACGCGCAAGGTAGTAAAGCCCGGACTGCTCGGAATGTTCGGCGGGAAGAAGGCCGCGCGGTGGAAATACCTTCAGAATCTCGAGACTATCCGCAAGGAAGGCCGCGTGACGTACGTCCACGGCTCGCCGATCGATCACGTGATGGACTACGTCCTTAAGACGGACGCGCAGGACCTTATGGGCGGCGTGACTCAGAAAGTGAAGGACATCTTCAACCTCATCGAGTGGGCCGTGTTCGTCGGACACACACACCATCCGGGGGTTATCACCATCGTCAAGGACGCAAAATCGCAGAACGGCACGGGCCGCAGCGTTTTTATCGAGCCGCAGGAGGTGAGCTTCAGCTACAAGGTGAACCCGAAGCAGAAGGCGATCATCAACGTCGGAAGCGTCGGCCAGCCGCGGGACCACGATAACCGCGCATGCTACGCAATCTGGGACGGCGAAACCGTCAAATGGCGCAGAGTCGAGTACGACTACGAGGCGACGATGAAAAAGATTCTCGACATCCCGGAGCTTGGAAACCGCAACGCGGAACGGCTCGCCGCCGGCGAATAGCGGATAACTATCTCGAACCACCCGGAGCCGTCAAACCGTCGTCGAGTTTCTCCGGCAACGCGATGGCTCTGGGTCCACCGAGGGTGCCATCGATCCTTTCTCGCGACAAGCGGGAAGGAAAAAACGCCGGAAGTAATGAGTCAGGTTTTGGAGTGAAACGCGTAAGCGTTTCTCTGAAATTCGTCGCGTGAGCGATGATCCGTAAATGTTCGGTGAACCACATTCCCTGAATTACAAAACCGGCGTCCTCGCAGTTCTTCAGCGCCGAGACGCGGAGATTCGCAGAGAATTTTTGGAGTGCGCACAAATTCGTGACGTGTACATCCTGACCGTGAGCCGCTTACGGATACTTACGGATAGTAGCG
>JANLHZ010000132.1 GCA_024653775.1 Planctomycetota bacterium
AGGTTTATCGTCGGAACGATTGTTTAGATTCGACGTTCTTGGTCTAAGCCGCGAAGACCACGACCGCGGTCACGGTAACAATGACGATCATCACGACGACGACAATCCTGGTCAAGGCAATGGTCACGGGGACGATAGCGAAGACGACGGAAACAATGGTCACGGAAACGACGACGATCACGACGACGACAATCCCGGTCAAGGAAATGGAAACCACGGTTCAGACGACAACCCCGGAGGTGGAAACGCGGACGCCAATGACGGAAACCGCGGTCACGGGAACGATGAGGATGGTCACGATGACGACAATCCCGGTCAAGGTGACGGAAACCACGGTGCAGACGACAACCCCGGAGGTGAAAACGCGGACGCCAATGACGGAAACCGCGGTCACGGAAACGACGACGATCATAACGACGAAGACAATCCCGGACGCGGACAAGGCGGAAATGATCGAAGATGATTATCGATAATAAGAAAACATTTTCCGCGATCGACGACACCCACGCCGAGATTGAATTTAATAGCATCGACCCGCTGAATCCAAACCTGCTTCCGATAGATTATGAGGCGGAGTTTTTGTTTAAACCCGATCGCGCGGGTATTGATGTCGAATATCATATTATAGTCAAGACTCCCGAGCCGGATATAACGATAACCCAGGACAAAGAGAATATTTGCGTAAACGAGGAGGTCGTTTTCACCGCCAGCTTCGACGATCCGGAAATCGATATCGATAATCTCGGTTTCGCGCTGTATTATATCGAAAATGGTAATCCGGTCGAAATCCCGCCACCGGGCGATGCGCGCGCGCAGCTTGTGAGTCTGACCGAGGACGCGGAATCGAAAACTGTTACTATCGAATTTGGTGAACCGGGCCAGTTCGAACTATACGCTTTCTATGGCGCCATCGACCCCGCAAGACTTGGCGACTTCGAAAAGGCGACGGTAAAAGTATTTCGAATTCAAAGCGCGGCAGGCACAATTACGATGGACTACGGCGAACCTATTGATCCGCCGATCTTGGTTGACATTTCCGGACCGGCGGGCGATCTTGCAGGCGTGAACGTCACAATGACGCAAATTGACGGTCCTGAAATCTTCGAAGGCGCGTTTCCGTCAGTTCACGCGCTTGCCGGCATTCAGAACTTCCCCGGCTTCTCCACCGGCACGGCTACTTTTACACCAAAGTTCAGAGTGCTTGAAGACATTGCAGACATTAACGCAAACGCTACATTCAGATTTACCTTCGCGGAAGCGGATTGTTTCCACGAAATAGTCTTCGTGCCTGATCCGAGTAAATTTCCACCAAACCCACCTAATAATGTGGAGTCAATTTTATTAAATTCAATCATTTTTGATTGGGATAAAGAAAAATCCGATCGAGATGCGATAGGGATACGCCGTACATGCGGTTTAAATCGGGAGTGGAATGAACTGGTACCTGGGCGTACCATACGGCATACTTCAAACGAAAGGATGAATGACATTCCTGATACGGTTGAACATCCCGGATGGACACCTGCAAATGAAGATAATGGAATCCACAACCCAGAATCTGCGGGGATTGAATATCGGTTTCAACAGGTTAATGGCAAGGCCATTTTCGACTTTGATCGTAACTTCGATTTTGATATAGTTCCCAATAGTGGTAATAATGTCGTAACTTCGCATTCATATCAGGTACGTTTTAACGACTCGCCTATACTATTCAAAATGGGAGTTGACAGGCCAGTCATTGCTGCAAAATTTTATCTCTCGCAAGAACTTCGTGACCGGCTAGACGATCAACTTCAAGAACAAGATGATAGAGTGAACGTTACCGTGTGGACTGAAGGTGGGGATTTGATCTCTATTCCACGTACACAAGTTTCTTTTGGCAGAGGTGGCGTAAGTAAAGACTCCTCTTTTCAGGTTTCACCTTTCCGACTTCGCAACGATGATTACGTGCCGCTACCGATAGAGTTTTCTAGCGATCTCAATGATATTGTGAAATCCACAGAGAAGCTTGAGTGGTTTTTTGAAATTACCGTTAACGGAAATACATTCACTGATCAGCGCGTACAAATGGAAGTCAACCCTGATGAACGGGGACGGACGGGCCATTTGCCTTCAGAATCGTCCATTAGCGTCCGGGAAGCGACGACTAAACACAGTGTTTATGTTATTTTTGACGAACCAGTTTCACCATGGATACCGAAGATCAATAGGGCGCAACAGAGCGATTACAATGAATTGAAAAATGAGGAAGGCTCCAAAGTGTGGACTCAAATGTTCGATGAACTTGATAATGTTTTTCTCGATATACAAGAACTCCAAGGAACTTCATCTACGGATATCGAGGCCGTAAAGAAAGGGATTTGTATTCGTCTGGAAGAATATCTTCACAATTTCGATATTAGAGCAAATAACTTGGGAGCTAATCTAAAATACTCCCCATTTACTCCGAATACGCTAAACTACTATACTAGGTTTTGGGATAGCAATACAAATTATCGGATGAGTTTAGTAGGCTGGAAAAACAATCATTACGGCGTCGATAATCTGGTTGATGTCCTCTTAACTGATCAGCTTTGGGGATTAACACTAAGGAATGCTGATTTTTTCCATTTTGATTTCTCCGCCGCTTTTATGATTATTGCTCGTGCCTTGGGCGTAGATATCGACATGATTTTGGCCAATCCTTTCGCCGGTTATGATGAAGATACGGGTGGATCGTACAGAAGGGACTACAACATTACAGGTACAGCCATAGTGCCGAATTCAAATCCGGCTACACGCGTAACTACAACCGATCCTTTTTATGGATATTCGTATGTAGCTTTTGGAGATACCGGACGCGGCACTTTAAGTAATCAGCAGGCACTCATTAAGGATGGATCAATTTTTGACCCACTAACTGCCGTCCAGTATGCAAATGGATTTCGCCTAGCATCTGGCAGATTTATATATAATAATGATCCAAATGTTGCGAACATAATTGATACCCTTACCGTTGAAGAACAATTCTGGATGTCTCATCTAAAAGAGACAGACATCCGCGGAGACTTTACGGGCGATAGAGATTTTAGGCGCGCATTACAAGGCATATTACGGAATATATCAGATTCTGATAATCGAAGGTATATTGACGAGTTTAGATTAACAACAAACATAATTCGGAGATAATCAAATGACTCAAAAATATATTGTTTTCATCTGTATATTATTAGTATTTGCGTCCTGTCAGAGACTATATCCACCCTCCGACTCAAGTGCGTCTAGTCAAGACACTCCACGGAGCTCCACTGACAAAGATGATTCTAATGAGAGTCAAGCCAGCCTTATTGGAAGGGATCAGAATGCAAGAAATAGACATGACGACGATGATCAATCTTCTGATGAAAACCGTCACAGCGAAAATGATCGGGCACGATACCACCAGTTATCAATGCTGCTGCACGCCCGTATAAATGCTCCTCAATATCCGCAAGAAAGTTGCATGAAAATCGCGGGGATTGACTTGAATAACACGCTATTACTTTTTTCGAACGATATTGACGGAAGTCTTCAAGCGTCATATGCGGGATCGAACCAGAATAGATCAAGTGCCTACGTCTCCGTTGGTAAAAAAATACTTTCCGACCAGAGCGATCTGGATATTGATATTGACGTTAGGATTCTCACCTACTGGAGTTGCCGACCCGCGTGGGAAGACTTTTTCGGACCATTCACTGAGGAATCTACCTACTTATCTGGTAACAATAACTATCTCCTTTTCAGGCCGCATCATGGATTTGGCTATACACAAATATTAGAGGATTACCCATATCAAGGCAGTAGGATTGGCTGCACTATTCTGAGATTTTATTATCACAATGTAATTGTTGAGGCAAGTTTTTATGGTTTTATAGAGCGTGGATATATTGAGGTGTTTGTTGATCATCTTAGCGACATTGTCACTAATGAAAACCTATATGTCGATATGGAGGACAGCGGATTGTTTCCAAATATAATTCTGTTCGAAGGAGAAAAGAGTGTCTTTGAAGGCACTCAAGATAGCGCAGAATGGACGGCGGAGATTTATGACCCTGTTAGTGGCGCGACAATCGCTAAAGATCAGTTGTTTGAATTCAGTGAGGAAGTTTATATAAATATTCCGGTAAATATTGGCTTGCCGCAAGATGCTGAATGTGAGGGGTTTGAGTACGGATACACAAGTAAAAATATTGAGTGTTCTTTATTGGTGCCGTTCTTAAATTATGGCCACGTTGTTCGTTGTGACATTTCAAATGAAAGCTCTGTGCTTGAAGTTGTAAACAGGAGAGCACTGTTAGCAAGAAAAGAGTTCCTTTACGAGATCGTCTTAAGTGAAACCGACAAGGAAGACTACTTATACCACTTGTCGTTGACGGACAATGACCAAGACCGAGGCCACGGGAATGATGACGATCGCCACGATGATGACAACCCGGGTCGTGGCAACGGGCATGATGATCGGGATAACGACCATCAGGGAGACGACCGAGGCCGGAACGACAATAATGATCGCCATGACGTTCCCGGATGGCGCGACGAGCGCGACGACAACGACCATCGCGACGAGGATAATTCCAGACGTGGTCGTGAAAATGGGAGCTAGGGATGTGAGAATCCACGGGTAGATTTTTTTCGAAGCTCGCGGGCGGGGGGCAGGTTCGTGGCAGTCCAGACGCTTTCAAAATCGAGGCTCTCGAAAATCCTGAAGCTCCATCAGAAGAAGGAACGGCGCGCCCAGGGACTTGCGATCGCGTCCGGAATGCGCGTCGTGCGCGAGGCGCTGTCCGTTAACGGAATCGTCGAGGAGATAATCGCGAGCGACGAGGAATTAGAGCATGTGCTCGAAGAGCTTGGGACGGTGAACTCCGGAATCAATATTACCTGCGCGAAAAGCGACGTCGTCAGAAAGATCGCGGATACGCGCGGGGACGCGCAGGTCGCGGCGGTGGTGAGGGCGGAGCAGATCTGTCTCGATTCGGTCGAGCCGCCGCGGAGGACGATGGTTCTCGCGGGCGCCAAAGACCCCGGAAACGCGGGAACGCTCATCCGCGCGGCGTGGGCGTTCGGATTCGGGGTCGTCATCTTCGCGGGCGACGCGGTCGATCCGTGGAACCTGAAAGTCATCCGGAGTTCTGCGGGAGGCATCTTCCACGTAGGCGTCGCGGTTCCGGAGATCGACGAACTCGACGATTTCCTCAGACGAGGCGCCTATGAGGTCGTCGTCGCGGACAACTCCGGCGAAGAAGGTTTCCCGGAAGTCTCCGGAGTAAGCCGCGTACTCGTCATCGGCGGCGAAACCGGCGGCGTGAAGTTCTCTCCGCCCGCGGGAAGCGTCGTCCGGCGCGTGCGAATCCCGATGGCAGATGGCGTCGATTCGCTGAACGCCGCGATGGCTGGGACGATCCTCGCGAGTAGGATGTGAGCGCTCCAAAGATAGCGACCGTTCAGCGGGTGACAAATTCCTCACTCTCCCGTGGGGTAATGCCACATGTTTATATCAAATAGTAAGTAATTATACGGCCGTTCTTTTCGGGTTTGCAGACCACGATGTTCATTTTCTCCGCCAGTTTATTCTCGAATAAAAAACTATAAATAGAAAGCTGTTAATTATAGAATAAGTATAAAATATATTATTTTATCGCCTTAAAAGATTACGACTAAGGCTAAGTCTAAATTAATAATCAATTTTAGAGAAGCTTGGGAGCAAGGAAAGTGTTTTCAAGAACGTATGATAGATAGGGGTTAAATAAGTGGCATTACCCGTGGGGAGAAGGGATTCTAAACGAAGCATTATTTACAGCACACTAGTGGCAGGCAACTATCCCCTCGATCCGATTTCCTGACTGCCGACCGCCACCGTTCAAATTTCCCCGACCAATATCTGCTCGAGCAGATTTCTGCAGCCTCGTTCGACGATCGAGATCACTTCGCCGAAACCTTCCGGGCCGCCGTAATAGGGGTCTGGAACTTCCTTCTCGCCCTTCGAATCGGGGTCGAATTCCCTGAACAGTTTTATCTTGGCGCGGTGCGTCTCCGTCTTCGCCATCCCGATAAGACTGTCGTGCACGCTCTGGTCCATCGAAAGAATCAGGTCGTAGTGATCGAAGTCCGACTTCTTGATCTGCCGCGCGAAGGAGTCTAGACGGTAGCCGCGCTGCTCTGCCGCGTGGGCTTGGCGGTAGTCCGGACGATCGCCTACGTGCCAGTTCCCGACGCCTGCGGAATCGATCTCGAATTTGTCCGCCACGCCGCGTTTATGGGCCATGTCCTGAAACACTGCCTCCGCGGTCGGACTCCGGCATATATTGCCGAGACAAACGAAAACCACCTTCACCGGAAAATTCATACCTGTTTTTTAACCCTCAGAATCATATGGTAGCTGAGGTCCTTCGCGGGATCGAACGGTTGGTCCGTCTGCCCGGAAAAAGCGCCCACTAGCTCGAAACCAGCCTCCGTAGCATATTGTACCACAGTTCCGTAGGGGACGTAAACTATCGGCACGCGGCCAAGCTCCTTGATCGTGATCTTATCCCCGGCGTGTTCGAGTTCGACGAGGTGCACCTGGTAGCCGTCGGAATCGTGCGCGAAGAACTTCAGGATGATGCTTTCCTTGCCGCCGGGTTCGTCCGCGATGGTTCTGATTGGAGCGAAGCGTTCGTTCCGCTCCATTATCCTTTCGAGATTCACGAGGTGGCAAAGCACGACGCCTGAAGACGTGAGCAGTTTCCGAAAGTTTTCGAAGGCCTTCTGAATCTGCGCAGCGTCCTTGACGAGCGAAAGCGAGTTCCCGAGGCAGAGCACCGCGTCGAAGTCGTCCTCCTCGATGAAGCTCTCCTTGAAGTTCAAATCTTCGAACGTGCTCACGTACAGCGGAATCTTGAAGCCGTTCGCCATCGCGAGGCTCTCCGCCACGTCGAGCTGGGACGGATCGGCGTCCGTTCCGACGACGGTGAATCCACTCTTTGCGAGTTCCACCATGTGATGCCCGGTGCCGCAACCCGCGTCGATCACCCGGCTCACCTGATGAGCCTTCAGCACGGAAATCAATCGCGGCATTTCCCGTTGCATCCGCTGATCCCAGTCGACGTACCTCTCCCATAGATTGGCGACTCGCGTAAACGCGACCTGAGGATTCTGCTCGGCCATAGTTCCGCTCTTTCCTTTTTGTTGTGGCACTTTAAGAACGACTGCGCCTTTTGTAGAACCAAGCGGGAATTGCTGCAACTACTCATTCAGAATTTCATGCCGCAAGCGGGGACTAATTGACTAAAATCGATAACGGATACGAATTGATCGATTGCGGAGAAGAACGGCGACTCGAACGATTCGGCGTCTTCATCTTCGACCGACCGATGCCCCACGCGCGCTGGCGGAAGTCCCGGGAACCGGAAATCTGGAGAAGCGCTAACGCATATTACCATCGTTCCGACAAAGGCGGCGGAGAGTGGGAATTTCGAACGAAGGTTCAGGATTCCTTTGAAATCGCTCTGGACGAACTCAAACTGATCCTGAAGCCGACGGATTTCGGCCACGTCGGGTATTTCCCGGAGCACCTGAGGCACTGGAAACTCTGCGCGGAGTCGATTCGCCACCGGCCCAGGATTCTGAATCTGTTCGCATATACAGGTGGATCGAGCGTGCTGCTTGCCAAAGCGGGCGCACAGGTGACTCACGTCGACTCGTCCAGGGGAATAATCGACTGGACGAAGGAAAACGCCGCGCTGAACGAAGTCCCCGCGGACGGCATACGCTACATCTGCGAAGACGCGGCGAAGTTCGTGAAGCGCGAGGTAAAGCGCGGAAACGCATACGACGGCGTCATCCTCGATCCGCCGAGTTTCGGACGGGGACCGAAGGGCGAGGTTTTCAAGATCGAGGACGAAATCCTGTCGATGCTATGTGGCGTTTGCTCCCTGCTTTCGAAGGAGGCGGCGTTCGTCCTGCTCTCGGCCCACAGTCCGGGATTCACGCCGCTGGTGCTCGAAAAACTGCTCGCGGACGCTCTCGCGGACCGCATTCCCGGTTCGAGGATCGTGAGCGCGGAAATGACGATCGAGTCCCCAGATGGAAAGGTCGTCCTGCCCACCGGATGCTGCGCCTCGGCGCAATTATCGATTGAATAGTATTGGATAGTGGGGAGTGCCGGTCACTTTCGAAGTGCCCGGCATGTGGAGATCACACGCGAGCAGAGATGAAGGCGGCGGGATCTCAAGGCGCGGAACTGCCCTGCCGGGCAATCGATCCCCGCCTTCCAAGTGCCCTGAGTACCGGAGTAGCGACGATCGCGCAGAAAACCGCGCCATCGACCGCGATTCGCAAAACGTGGGAAAGAATGTGCGAGCGCGAGAACGATTCTCTGGAAACCTCGGCAAACCTGTTAACCGTTTCGAAAATGAAGTCATCCGTCATAATCCCTCTGTCGAGCGCGAAAGTAGCAATCGTCGCGATGGTCACAAGCAGAGCAAATCTCGCCATCTCGCCCGCGATTTTTGGCGCGCGAAGAATTCCGGGAGCCGCGCGCGCGACGCTCGTCATAAGCAGGACCAGTGTCAGGAGCGTAACGATTGTCGTCGATAGCGCGATTCCGCTTACGCCCATCGCGCCGCGCAGAACGAAGTTCAGCCCAAAGTTTACTGCGAAGCCAAGAATCCCCACGATGAACGTCGCGCGGTATTTTTCGAGCGCGAGCGACGCGGTGAAGAATAGCTGCGATCCCGCGGCAAAGAGCAGTCCGAGCGAGTAGTACGCGAAACATTCCGCGGTTCTGAGAAGTCCTTCCGCGGAGTATTCTGCGCTCGATGCGAATAGCGCGTTCACAACCTGGCTCGAGCAGACCGCGAAGAACGCCGACAGCGGCAGGAAGAAGTAAACGTACAGCGCCATCATTCTGCGGACGTAGTCGCGGAGACTTTCGAGATCGTTTCTCGCCTTGTATTCTGCGATGAACGCCATTCCGACGCCGCCGATCATCAACGACGAAATGTTCGTGAACGGAAAAAGAAACCTGTGCGCGTTAAGGAGGCTCGCGACCGATTCCTCTTCGAGTTCCACGGTGGTCGACATCGAAATGTCAACGAGGAGCATTCCCTGCGCGAGTCCATTCGCGAGCATCGTCAGAAGAAACAGTTTCATGAACCTGCCACGAAGTGCAGACGTAACGAAGAGCGTCGGATGAAACCGAAATCCCGTCCTTCGGCACATGGCGTACAGGAGCAGGCACTGAAGCACGTACCCCACGATGAACCCGACCGCGAGACCTTCGATACCGTAGTCTTCGTAGAAGAGTATCAGCGCTATCAGGACGCTCAGAGTCTGTAGTAGCGGCGAGAGCGTCGGCGGTAGCACGCGATTCTCCGCGTAGAGAATCCCCTTGAAGAACTCGCTTAAGATCATCACCACCATCAGCGGCGCGATCCACCTCGCGAGCTTCACCGCAAAGAGAAGCGCGTCCTCGCCCCGCTCGCGGTAGTCGGTGAGTCCATCGATCAGGGGCTGCGCGAAGAATTCCGCCAGGACTATCAGCAAGGCAACTGGAATCAGCACCGCGATTATCGACTTCGACGCCGACCTCGACGCCTCATCGCGTCCGTTCGTTTCGCGCGTCGATGTGTACGACGCGATGATGCTCGTCGGAATCCCAAGCACCACCGCGGCGCTGGCAAGGTGCAGCGTCCACTCGACGAAGAGATAGATGCCCGCGTGCAGGGTCGATCCGATAAACCAGCCGACCGCCACGGTCCGGACGAATCCGCCGATCTTCGAGAGCGACACCAGCCCCGAGACGATGATGGAGGTTCGAACGCCGGGGTCAGTATCGTCTATTTTTCCCACCCGTCGAGTTTATCCTTCAGAGCGAGCCTCGCGCGGTGAATCCGCGATCTGACGGTGCCCACGGGCACGTTCAGCAGCGTCGCGATTTCGTCGTAGCTCAGCCCTTCGACGTCCCGAAGCACGATCGCCGCGCGGTAGTCTTCAGCCAGAGAGCCGATCGCCGTCTGGATCGCCCGACCTGTTTCGTCCCGCTCGATAATCGACAACGGCGTTTCCGACGAATGGTCCTCAAGCTCCACCGGGCCAGACTCGCCGTCGCTGACGACGAGACTTCTCGCGGGCATTCTCGATATCGCCTTGCGAAGGTGGCTGATCGTCGTGTTCACTGCGATCCGGTACAGCCAGGTCGAGAACTTCGAGTCGCCTTTATACGACGCGAGTCCCTTGTACGCCTTGATGAAAGTATCCTGGGTGAGGTCTCTCGCGTCCTCCGCGTGCGACGTCATTCTGTAGATCAGGCGGAAAATCCTGTCCTGATAAATATCCACGAGTTTGCCGAAGGAACTGCGTTCGCCTTTGCGCGCGGATTTTATCAGATGCGCTTCCTCCAGATTTACAAATCCGCCCGCGCCGGTAGGCGCCAATCGTTTTTTATCTGCCACGGTCAGCCCCGAATCCCGCCATTCAAACAATGAGATTGATTTCGATTATCTTCAATCGCCCGGCAATGTCAACCCAATATTGCGGAATCGAATTCCCGCTTCGAATTTCTGTAGCGCAGTCGGCTCGCCTGCCAGCGGAACGTGCCGGTCACTTTTCGAAGTGCCCGGCACGTGGAGATCGTTTCGCCCGCATTCACGCGCAGGATGCCCGCGCCATTGACGGAGCCTGTTCCCATATCGTTAATTTCCCAGCAGATCGTCCACGATCCCGCGATCGAATTTCGTCCAGTCGTCAAGAAGGACCGCTTCTTCCGGAAAGTTCCTCCGGTCTTCCGACGGAACGATGTACGTGGGGAGGTCGTTATCCAGATACGCGTTCGCGTCCGTCACCTTGTCGCCGAGGCCGAGGAGGACGCGTGGGAACCTCTCTTTGATTTTTTCGATCGTCGGCTTTTTGAAATCGTACGCGCTTTCCTGCATCCAATGGTCGAAGTTTTCGCTGAAAAAAAGCACGCCGTCCGGAAAACCCTTCATTTTAAGCCACTCGAGGCTTTCGTTCCGAAGCGCGTCGTCGCGGTGGGAAATGTAGACGATGTAAATGTTCTTTTCCGCGCTCAGGAACTTGATGAGTTCGACCGCGCCCGCGATCGGCTGGATGCTTTCGTTGCTCCTGAAAACATACACCGCGGGGCTGACGTCCGCGAGAGTCATATCGATGTCCGTCACCGCGAGCGCCGCGTCATTGCCCGCGACGAGGAGGTTCAGATCGTTCGCCGCGTCGCCGGGACCCTCGATCCTGACGCTGTAAAGCCCCGGCTTTTCAGGCGCGGTAACGACCAGCGTCGCGACTCCTTCGTCATCCGTAGCTGTCACGCCGAGCGCGGCGCCTTCGAGTTTGAACGCAACGTTTTCCTCCTCCACGTCGTTCCTGAAATACGAAAAACCGAAGCCTTCGACCTTCGCCTTCAGCTCGACTTCCTCGCCCGGTTTCGAGATCGCGTCGAAGGGCGTGATCTTGGTGGAGAAACTTACGCAGGTCGACGACAGCCCGAGCAGCAGCGCGAGGAAGACAAGCGCGCAGGTCTGATACCTGTGGCGCTTACGGACCTTCCTTTCGGGCTTTACCAAGCTTTCGGGCGGCCCGTTCTCCGGCGGAACTACGCTATCAGGATGAGGCGGACGCAAGATAATTAAGAGTTAAGAGTTAAGAGTTAAGAATTAAGAATTAGGATTCGAGCCACGCGCCCGGTTAAGGCGCCAAAGTTATTGTCGCTTTGCCGCTGGGGGTGACAACGAACAGTTCGGACTTGCCTTCGAGATGTTCCCTCGCGATGAAGCCGAGTGCCGGACGATCTTCCGCGCCAGGGTAGTCCGCCACGCTCGTCACGATCCCGGCTTTCTTCCCTTCGCGATCGACAATCTGCGCGGGAGTATCGAACGACGCTTCGCCAGAAACGACAAGCTTAACGAGCTGGCGGTTCGTGTGGCCGCGATAGTGAATCCGCGCGACGATTTCCTGACCGATGAAACAGCCCTTGGTCAGCGAAACGGCTTTCGTGAAGACGTTCGTCTCGTTCGGGATGACGTCGTTAATGAGGTCTTTCTCGAAGCGCGGCACGCCCTCGCAAATGCGAAATCTTTCGAGGTCTCCGAAGTCGCGGATCGTCGCGCCCTTCGCTGTGAACGCCGCCCGGAGACGGTCCGCGTGCTCCGTCCGGACAGTCAGAAGGTACGCGCCATCGAACCAGAATCCGCGCCGGACCCAGATTTCGACTCCGTCCGCCGCCGCGGTGACGATCTCGCTCGTTCCGATCGGATCGAAACCGAGGTCTGAGAGTACGCTTTCCGCGCGTTCGCCGTAGAGAAGCGCGTTAAAGTAGACGTCGCTTTCGTCCTTAAGCGTCGCGTCGCTGACGACGGTGTACTTTGAAAGTTGTTCGCGCACGATTTCTTTAGTCCCCGCGAACGTATGAATCACCACCGTCTCCGGCATTTTCGAAATCCAGAGATCGGACAAAATCTTCCCCTTCGAAGTCAGCAGGAACGTGTAAAGCATCGTCCCCGTCTTCTGAGCCTTGACGTCTCCAGGAAGAACGCGCGCAAGAAAATCCGCGCGATCCGCTCCGGTAACGACTATCGTTCCGAGTTCCGAAAGCGGAGTCAGGCTCGCGGAGCCGCGAAGGACATCAAATTCTGCGGGACTGTTCATTTGGAGCCTGCAATCGCTATTGCGCATCCTCGAATGCCTTGGTGTCGGAGAAGTTCGCGCGGAGGTCGCGGAGTTTCGCGTCGGCCTCCTGGCCTTTCCCTTCGTCAAGGAGTTTTCGCGCGCCGAAGATCAGCGAAAGCGCGATATTCTCCCGCGCGACGCTGCGCTGAACGCCGCTCGAAGCGGTGTCGAACGCTTTACGGTAGCATCGTTCCGCGAGCTCGAAATCCTCGAGTTCGAACATTATCACTCCGAGCGCGTAATGATCCACGTAGCTTGTAGACCTCGCAAGCCCAAGGGCGCTAGTCGCGAGCGAATAATAATCCTTCGGGTCGAGAACGTTCCAGCGGAGGCTCGCGCTCGTTCGTCCCTTCCGCGCGAGAATTCCAGCGTCTTCGATCCGGATTGCGGTCGCCTCCTGCGGCGAATTCGCGGTCCCGCCGAAGAGCTGGTTCGTCGTGTCGAAGGAAACGCCCTCGCCTTCGTTGACCGCCTGCTTCACCCTTCCGCAGAACATCGCCGCGGCGGTGAGATCGTTATAGTAGTTATCGAGCTTCTGCCGGAACTCCGGAGTCTGCATCTCGCGAAGTCTCTCGGAAGCGACCTGCGACGCCAGGTCGAAGTTGTACACCGCGATCGGGGCGGCGGTTTCCTCTAGCACGCGATCTAGCGATTCCTGGTCCTTCATCGCCTGCTCTTCCGTGCGCCTTCGGAGCGTTCTCGAAATCAGGAGTTCATGCCCTTGGAGCGCGCGCCTTGCCTGTTCCGCCGGTCCGGTAAACTCCGCAAGTCCGAACCGCGCGATTATATCGTCGTAGATCGTCTTCGCGTCCGCGAGCTTCGAAACTTCGAGCTTTTCGACCGCGTCCTCGACGATGGATTCCGCTTGCGCCATTTTCTGGTCGAACTCGACTTTCGCCACGGCTTTGATCTCATTAAATTTATCGACCGCGGACTTCAGCGCCGCTACGATCCGCGGCTGGTCCTCCTTCGCCTCTGGTTCGTACTTCTTGTAGTACGCGTCTATCGGGACCATCGCTGTTACGTACTGCTTCTGCAAAAGCGCCGCGTCCGCGGTGGCGAGCGTCTGCCTGAGTTCGTTCTCGCAGCGCTCGTAGAGCGCGAGCGCTGCCTCGATGCGCTCGATCTCCCGCTGGACCCTTCCGACCCAGTTCCGCGTGCCGGCGTATTTGTCCATCCAGCCCTTCCAGAGCGCGAGGGAAGTTTCGTCGAGTTCCTTCGCCTGCTCCCGAATAGTCGAGTACGCCTGGAACGCCTCCCGCTCGAGCGCAGCCGCGGGATCCTCCTGCGCTCCGGGGACAACCTGCGGAACCACCGGATCCTGCGTTTCGACCTCTGTTAGGTTCTCATCGTTCTGATTCTGATTCGTAACCGCCCCGTTGTCCGGAATCTGATTCTGTCCCCCGCCCGGCCTTTGGATCATCGAACCCGGGTGCGCTACCATGTTCCCGCCGTTTCCGGGCTGCGGGCTATTATTCCCGGAGTTCTGATTTCCGCCGCCGAAGATGGACGCGAGAATCGAGATGAACAGAATCGCGACGACGAGCGCGCCCGCGCCGACTCCTATCAGGAGTTTCTTGTTGTTTTTCAGTTCGTCGAGGTCGAAACTGAAACCGGAGGAAGTCGACTTCTCGATGGCGTGAACGACGTCTTCGAAGCTGTCGTAACGATCGTCCGGATCCTTCGCGAGCATCGTGTGGATGACCACCGCAAGCTTCTCCGGTATGTCCGGGACGAGATCCTTAATATCCACCGGATTTTCGCGAACCTGCTTTCCGAGAATCTCGTGGACGCTGCCGCCTTCGTGGGTGTGCTTTCCGCTAAGTACGCGGTAGAACGTTCCACCGAGCGCGTACATGTCCGCGCGGTGGTCGATGTGCTTTCCGAGGGCCTGCTCGGGAGCGATGTAATAAGGCGTGCCGAAAATCCCCTCCGACTGCGAGCCGGGGTCCATCGCTAGACCGAGGTCGCCGACCTTGACCTCGCCGTGGTCGTTCAGCATCAGGTTGTCGGGCTTGATATCGCGGTGGACGACGCCGATCTTTTCCGCGAAGAGCAGCGCTTTCGATGCCCCGATGAAATACGGGATCGCATCCTCCCACGGAATCCCCAGAGGCTCCGGGTTCCTGCCCTTGCCACTGGTTTTGTTGACGAGGTCTTCGAGCGTGCCGCCGCCCGCGAACTCCATCGAGATGTAGTGCATCCCCTCCGCCTCGCCAACGTCGTAGACCGCGAGAATGTTCGGATGGCTCAGTTTCGCCGCCGCGCGCGCTTCCGCCTGGAATTGCTTGACGAAGTCCGGATCCTTGATGAACTCCCGGCTGAGCATCTTCAGCGCGACGATTCGATCGAGCGAAACCTGCCTCGCCTTGAAAACCGTTCCCATTCCGCCGCGACCGACGCGCTCGATGATCTCGTGCCCGGCAATGACTTTTCCGATCAGCCCGCCCGCGTTCTTCTTTTCGTCGTCGGAAAGGAAACTTATCAGCGTGGAGCCGATTTCGATCCGATCGCCTACTCCGAGCGGACGTTTTGCCTTGACCTTTTTCGAATTCAGGAACGTCCCGTTGGCGCTTCCCAGGTCTTCCAGAACGAACTTTCCGTCCTTCTGGTGTATTTTGAAATGACTTCGGCTGCAAAGGACGTCCGTGACCTGAAGCGTCGCGGAAGGATCGCGGCCGACAAGACAGGCGTCGTTTCTGCCAATCTTGACCACCCTACCCTTGTCGTTTCCTCGCTCTACAACAAGAACCGGCACTTTTAAATCGCCTTTAAACCTCGGGGCATTGTCTCTGACTATGAAATCGAAGCTTTGCTAAGTCTTTTGTTTCAGCAGATTCTTAACAAAACAAGGATTTAATGATACTATGAGATCGATGTCCCCATTTCAAGTGTTTTGTTCGTAAGCGGAACGACTACTTTCGCATAAAAATCAACAGTGCAGGTGACGAGCGATGGCTGGAATAAAATTACGAAGGCATAAAAATCTTTCAAGTTGGCGTCAGATCGCACTACACGCATGGGATGAGCCGGGCGATCCAAGCGTTTACGGATTTGTCGAACTCGATGTCAAGGAAGCTCAGGACTACATCAAGATGCTCCGCGAAACCACCGGCGAGAAGGTTACGCTGACGCATCTCGTCGCAAAAGCCATCGGATACGGACTTTCACAAATGCCGGAAGTAAACGGCATGGTCATCAGAAGAAAGATTTTCCTCCGCGAGAAGATTTCCGTCCTCGCGATGGTCGATATAGCCAAAGGCGGGAGCGATTTGAGCGGCGCAAAGATTGACGAGGTCGACAAGCTCAGCGTTTCAGGGATTGCGCAGGGACTTCGCCAACGCGCGGAAAAGATCAAAGCCCTCGAAGACGAAGACCTCGCGAAAACAAAGGGAATCCTCAACCGCGTCCCGAACTTCATGATCGGCACCATTCTCAAACTTACGACGTGGCTTCAATACAGCCTCGGATTCGATCTCTCCTGGATGGGTCTGAAACCCGATCCGTACGGAAGCGCGTGGCTGACGAACGTCGCGAACTTCGGGATGCCCGCGGGACTCGCTCCGCTGATCCGGTTTTCGAAGACGCCGCTCGTGCTTTGCATGGGCGAAGTGAGGGACAAGCCGTGGGTCGTGGAGGAAAACGGTGAAAAGCGGGTCGCAATCCGTCCGGTCCTTACCCTAGGCGGCACCTTCGACCATCGTATGATGGATGGCGTCCAGTGCGGAAAGCTCGCCGCCTGTATTTTCAAGGTCATTGAGCACCCGTTCACCTGGCTGAACGAGAATGGGCACGTCAGGGGCGAAGCAATTTCCGCGGAACCTGCTACGCTACCGGCCGAGCGGCTTCCGACCGAGAGCGACAAGCTTTTTTCGAACGAACCCGTTCGCGAGGGAGTCAGATCCGCGGAGTAAACAAAATCGTGTTGGTTCGGTGAACCACGTGGCACGGACGTCTCGTCCGTGTTTTCACGGTCAGGATGACCGTGCCACGCAAAGGAAACGTCTGGAACGTTCCAAACAACGTGGTTCACCGAACATTCACGGGCAATATATCGTTTTGCCGTGTCAAATTTGGACTCCAAATTGGACTACGCAAATAGTAATGTTTTATCGACCGCTTCGATCCGCCTTTCTTTCTTTTTTCCTTCCCGCTTGTTGCGGGAAAGG
>JANLHZ010000141.1 GCA_024653775.1 Planctomycetota bacterium
AAAAATGCCAGATTTCTCATACCTGTCGCCTAGCTCTCTGCACCTGATTATCCCTATGTAATAGGGATTTCCGCCAAGAGGATTTATGCAACAAAGCCTATTAAAACTATGGGACTAAAATGGACTGATACCGAGGATATCGCTATCGCGTTATTCGAAAAATTCGGCAAGCTCGACCCTCTGACTGTTCGCTTTACGGACCTGCACAAATGGGTGACGGAAATCGAAGATTTCGATGACGACCCGAAGTTATCGAATGAAGCCAAACTCGAAGCAATTCAAATGGCCTGGCGGGAGGAATGGCTGGACGAATATAATTAACAATTAACAATTAATAATTAATAATTATATTCGACAGTCGAATCGCCTTCCCTATCGATTGACCCGCGTAAAACCGGAAGCGTCGCGATCGTTTCTTAGATTTTCCGCGCCAGAATTTTAAGCGAACCCGTTTTTATTTGATCATCAGACAGTCCAATCCGCCACGTTCTCGCGTGATGAGAATGCGATTTTGAAATTTCCAATTATTAATTCTCAATTGTTAATTATTAATTATTTCCCCGCGAGGCTTTCCGCCGCGAGTTCCGGGAGGTATTCCGCGGAGACGCCGCCGCGCTGGTTCCACAGATGGAGGGTGATCGATCGATCGGTGCGGAATTTTGCTTCGTCCGGATCGATTTCCACGGATTTATCGTGGGCTGCCATCGCTTCTGCGAACCTTCCGAGGTTTCGATAGCAAACTCCAATGGACCAGTATGCCGTCGCTCTTTCTGGATCGTAATACAGACACTCCTTGTATTCCTCGACGGCTTCCTTGTAATTACCAAAGTGATAGTATGAATCGCCGACGTCCTGATGCTGGGTCGCTTCCGATTCTTTATCGATGGAACCGCACGCGCAGAAAAGCGAGGTTACGACTATAAGCGTTATAACATTCTCGAGTTTCAGTTTCTGGATTATGAACGAACCAGATTTCATTTAATCCTCAATCCTCAATCACTAATTATTAATTATTAATTGTTAATTCACCTCGTGTCTTCCTTCGCTATTTCTTTTTCTATCTGATCCGCGTTCCTGCAAATTGCTTTTATCGTTTTTCCAAGAAGTTCCGGAGTGCAGGACGAGCGATAGAGGCAGCTTTTCATCACGAGTTCCTCCCGGCCACGGATTCGCATCACAGCGAGCGCGCCGTGGTGGAGTTTGGCGTTCTGCTTCAGCGCCCAGCGATCGAGGTTTTTGCTTGCGGGGCAGCATTCCGAATATACGGTTATGAGTTCCTCCGGCTGATCTTTGTACTCCTCGAAAGTGACTTTCACGTGCTGAAGTCTGCGATCTTTGCCCGGCTCCTTTGCGGACAGCGAGAAAACGAGGTCGAATCCGCCCTCGATGCTGAATTTGGCGACCCGTTCCTTGTCGATGGCTTTGTCGACAAGGCTTTCGACGGTTTCGAAGTTTTCCCGCACTGCGGGGCGTTCGATTCGATCTTCTGAAAGCCCGGTGATCTTCGAAATCGCGTCCCGCGCCGCGGAGGTCAGGTCCGGCTCGAGAAGGCAGCTCGAAATGGCTTTCAGCGATTCCTCCGCCCGAAGTTCGCCTAGAATGGCGATTGCGGACCACTTCGCCTGTCGGTTGGTTCCGTTTTCGAGGTACGAGGTAAGCTCTGGAACTACGTCCTTCCCGATCGCGAGGAGATTCTGTTTCGCGTCGTATCTAGTCCTGAAATTTTCGAGACCGCGGATAAGATTCCCGATATTGCCTGTTTCTTCGTTCATTGTCGTTTTCCGGTATTCAAAACGTCGCAGGAGATTATGAACGATACCACCTTTGGCGTCATTGTAAAGTGCCCGTCAAAGGTTTAGAATGGCTCCAGATTTCTGCCTCCCCCGGGTTCCGCGGAACGCTGGAACATTTTTCGACCTTTCAGTGTTTGTCCTAAGGATGGGACGTCAAGACATCGTGGAAAACAGGCTTAAAAAAGTCGAACGCGACGATCATGCCGGCGGCGTACTCGAAGAGAGGGATTCCGGGGTTTTGACGCTCAGAGCCTTCCCCATCGGCAGCAGATTCACATCGGACGCCATGATCGCGCTCGCGAGGCTTTGCCGGGCGCTGAAGGACACGCGTCTGTTTTTCTCCCGCACCGGAGCGGTGGAGCTTGTGCATGTTTTCCCGCACGAAATCGAGCGCGCGGCGGGAACGCTCGAAAACGCGGGCTTCTGCTTCGATCCCGTGGCGCCGATTCCGGCGGAAAGGCTGATCTTTGCCGACGGAGGGGGGATCAAACTCCGGCTTCCCCGCGGCGTCCTGAAATCCGATGACATCAAACTACTCGAAAGCATCGCGGTCGAATTCCGTCCCCGGTGGTTCTACGTGACAGAATCCCAGTGCCTCGTCATCAGCGGAATTCCCCAGCAGCGCGTGACTTCGCTCTGCGAGTTCATCGACTTCACGGACCTTTCGATCGAAACGCAGAGTCCGTCTCTCAGGCCGGTCAATACGTGTCCGGGGAAGGAAAGCTGCCCGAGCTGCGGGATCGACTCGACGACGCTCGCGCGCATGCTAGACGCTCTTTTCGCAGACAGACTCCTCGAACGGCCGATGGTGATTTCGATCCTCAGTTGTAGGCGGGAATGCTTCCATATCGAGGGTTCGGACGTTCTTATCTGGGGCGAGGGCGCAGGCTACGACGGCGAATACGTCGTCGCTCTGGCGAAAACCGGGTTCGACGACTCCACAGTCATCGCGAGGTTCCCGCTCGGGAGAGAGCAGACCATGTTCAGCTTCCTGACGGGAGTGATCGAGGATTATCAGCATGCGCGAGACCCGGACGAATTCGTTCGTCAGATGCGCGTTTCGAGCCAGACCAGGTATCAGCCGTTTCTTGCGACGGAGCCTACGCCTTCGACCGACCATTGCTCTTGACACTTTTTAAAGGCCGGGGTACAGTCTCAGCTTCGAAAAAGGAATCTTCAAGGCGACTGATGGCTAAGCTACTTCTGGGCGAAATTCTCAAGGCATTCAAGCTCGTAAACGACGCAAGAATCAAGAAGGCCCTTGTCCACCAGAAGGAGAACAAGTGCCGGATCGGGCAGTCGATGATCGCGCTCGGATACGTAAGCGAGGAGCAGCTTGCGAAAGCTCTCGCGAAGCAGTTCGACCTGAAGTTCGTTAACCTCGAAAACGCGGAAAAAGCGGTGCCGAAGGAGGTTCTCGACAGCATTTCCAGAACTCTCGCGCTCGAACACAAGATCATCCCTATCAAGAAGACGGACACTACTCTTTTCATCGCGATCTCGGACCCGCTGAACCTCGGCACGCTCGATCAGCTCCGGTTCATCCTCGGAACCGCGGTGCAGTGCGTGATGACCACGCCAGAGGGGATCCAGAAGTCGCTAAAGAAGTACTACGTCGAGGAAGGCGAAGGAATGGACGCGGAATGGAAGGAGACCTTCGATTCCATTACAAAGACGGACATAGCCTTCCGCGAGGATAACGAGGATTCCGAGTACGAGGAAAGCGACGCGCCCATCATCAAGCTGGTCGAGCAGATGATAACGCAGGCTATCGAGCAGCGCGCGAGCGACATCCACGTCGAGCCGATGGAAGGCAGGGTGCGGGTTCGTTATCGAATCGACGGCAACTGCCACGAAGTCAACACGATCCGCAAGTCGCTACAAGGGCCCCTGCTCAACCGTCTGAAGCTTATGGCGAAGATGGACATCGCGGAAAAGCGCAAGCCGCAGGACGGGCGAATCCAGACGAAGTTCGAACGCAAGTCGATCGACCTTCGCGTCAGCGCGCTTCCCGCGTCCCACGGAGAAAGCGTCGTCCTTCGAATTCTCGACAAGGAGGCGAGCCTCGTCAGCCTCGAACACCTCGGAATGTCGAACACCGTCGAGGCGAGGTTCCGCAGGATCATCAAGCGCCCGAACGGGATATTCCTCGTCACGGGTCCGACCGGGTCAGGCAAGACGACGACGCTCTACGCCACCCTTGGCGAACTGAACCGTCCGGACGTCAAAATCATCACCGCGGAAGATCCGGTGGAATATAACCTCACCGGAATCAACCAGTGCCAGGTTCGCCACAAGATCGGACTCGACTTCGCGAGGATTCTCCGCGCGATGCTGCGCCAGGCGCCCAACGTGATCCTCGTCGGAGAGATCCGCGACATCGAAACCGCTGAAATCGCGATCCAGGCCGCGCTTACGGGGCACCTCGTGTTCAGCACGCTCCACACGAACGACAGCGTCAGTTCGCTGACGAGGCTTATCGATATGGGCGTGAAGCCGTTCCTCGTCGCGACGAGCGTGCAGGCGATCCTGGCGCAGAGACTCGTTCGCACCATCTGCCAGAAATGCAAGGAGCTTTACACTCCCCACGAAATCGAACTGAAGATGGTCGGACTCAAGACCGCCGACCTCAAGGGCAGGCAGATCTACAAATCCCGCGAGGGCGGGTGCAAGGACTGCAAGGGACTAGGCTATCGAGGACGAACCGGCGTGCATGAGCTTCTCGAGTTGACGAACGAAGTCCGGGAGCTGACGTTCGAGGGCGCGCCGATCCACGTCATACGCGAACGCGCCAGGGCCGGAGGCGCGCTGAACACGCTCCAGGAAGACGGCGTTCGAAAGGTTCTAGAAGGCAGGACAACCATCGAGTCGATCCTCCAGATCATCCACCGCGAGGATATTGCGCACTAGCGCGTCCAGATAGATTCGTTCAACATCCCCAGAATGGCAGAGCGCAATGGTCCAAATAAATCAACTCCTTGACCTCATTATCGAAAAGGGCGGAAGCGACCTTCTGCTGACGGTCGGAAGACCTCCCGTGATGAGAGTCGGCGCTAGACTCCGCGCGATCAACACGCCGCCGTTGACGCCGGACGAAACGCAGTCGCTTATGAAGTCGATCACGCTCGATCGTTTCCAGCAGCAGGTGGACGAGGAGGGCAGCGCGGACTTCGCCTTCGCCTTTGGCGACAAGGCGCGCTTCCGCGTGAGCGCCTTCCGACAGAAGGGCTACATCGCAATGGTGCTGAGGGTGATTCCGTCGAAGCTGCTCACTTTCGAGCAGATCGGCCTTCCGGAGAACGTCAAGAACCTGCTGACGAGGCCGCGCGGAATCATACTCGTCACCGGGCCGACCGGGTCCGGAAAGACGACGACTCTCGCGACCTGCGTAGACTTCATCAACACCGAGATGGAGAAGCACATAATCACGCTCGAAGACCCGATCGAGTACTACCACAACCACAAACGCTGCGTAATCACCCAGCGCGAGATCGGGGTGGACACGACCAACTTCAAGGAAGGCATCAGGCGTGCGCTTCGCCAGAACCCGGACGTGATCCTCGTGGGCGAAATGCGCGACCTCGACACCATCGAAGCCGCGATCACCGCCGCGGAGACCGGACACCTCGTGATGGCGACGCTCCACACCACGGGCGCCGCTAGGACGGTGGACAGAATCATCGACGCGTTCCCGACGAACCAGCAGGAACAAATCCGCACGCAGCTTTCGAGTTCGATCGTCGCGGTCATCAGCCAGACGCTCCTCGCCACCCTTTCCGGCACGGGTCGCGTCGCGGCCTACGAAATCATGATCATGAACAGCGCGATCGAAAACCTGATCCGCAAGAACGAAACGTTCCGCGTCAACGACCAGATCAAGATGGCGCGCAGGCAGGGGATGATTCTGCTCGACGACCACCTCTTCCAGCTTTTCATCCAGAAGAAGATTTCCTACGCGGACATGATCCAGAAATCGCAAAGCCCCGAGGACCTCCAGCTAAAGGTCAAGGAATACACAAGGAGGCAGGAACGACAGGAGGAATGACCTGATTTTTGATTTTCGATTTTTGATTTAATGCAATGGAGACGGTAGATGCAGGAGCAGCAACTTAAAGATCGAACCAAGAAGTTCGCTCTGCGGATCATGAAGCTCTTCGAAGCATTACCTAAAACGACTATTGCTTACACCATCGGCAAACAACTCCTCCGTTCGGGAATGTCCGTCGGAGCGAACTATCGCGCGGCTTGTAGAGGACGATCGAAGGCGGACTTTGCTTCGAAACTAGGAATTGCAGTTGAAGAAGCGGATGAATGCGAATACTGGCTCGAACTGCTCGTGGATGGAGAAATCCTGCCTGCGGAAAGGCTCGAGCCGCTAAGAAAGGAATCGGCGGAATTGACGGCGATCTTCGTGTCGTCAGTAAAGACAACTAAGCTGGGAAGGCCGCAGCAGGAATCGAAGGAACCAGATGAAAATCGGAATCAAGTCGAATCGCGACCACAATCGGAAGAGAAAAATTAAATCGAAAATCAAAAATTAAAAGTCAAAAATGGGCTCGCCGAGCTTCGTTTTTGCAGTTCCCTTTCGCCTTTTATATTGTACAATTCAGTTCACCCCGAGCGGCAAAGCGCTAAATGGCAAGGCAGAACAAAGCGATAGGACAGATACTGAAGGAGATGGAACTCGTCACCGAGGCCAATATCCAGGAGGCGCTCGTCCATCAAAAAAGCCACGGCGGGAGCCTCGGGCAGGTTCTCGTCGAACTTGGGAAGATCGCCCAGGCGGACCTCAGCATCGCCCTCGCCGCGCAGCAGGGAATGGATTTCGTCGACATCGACGACTTCGCGGACAAGATCGACGACGACGTGCTCTCCAAGGTTCCGCCTCACGTGGCGGAGAGCTACAACGTTTTCCCGCTGCGCTTCAAGAACCGCACGCTCCAGGTCGCGATCAGCGATCCCGAGAAGCTGAGTCTGCTCGACGAGCTTCGCTTCCTGCTGCCCGGAGTCGACATCCGCGCGGTCATCGCGGACGAGAATCAGATCGCGGAATACGTCGAAAAGCACTACGGCAGCGAAGACAACAACATGGGCGGCTCGACATTCACGGTCGAGGAGGGCGATGACCCGAACGATCCGAATAAGCTCGACATCGAGAGCCAGGCCAACGCGGGTCCGATCGTCACGCTCGTGAACCAGATTCTGCACAAGGCGATTCAGGCGCGCGCCGCGGACATACACCTCGAGCCGTTCGAGAAGGACTTCAAGGTGCGTATGCGAATCGACGGCGTGCTGTACGAGATGATCTCGCCGCCGACGCACCTCGCGCCGGTCATCGTCAGTCGAATCAAGGTGCTTTCGAAGCTGAACATCGCAGAGACGAGGCTTCCGCAGGACGGGCGAATCGAACTTACGATCGCGGGACGACCGATCGACCTCCGAGTCTCGACGCTCCCGACGATGTGGGGCGAGTCGTGCGTCATGCGTATCCTCGATCGCACGAACGTGAACCTGAACCTCGAGAACGTCGGCCTGCGAAAGAAAGAGCTCGAGCTTGCGCGCGCTCTCATCCAGAAGCCGAACGGCATCATCCTCGTCACAGGTCCGACGGGTTCCGGCAAGACGACGACGCTCTACTCCGCGCTCACAGAGATAAACACGCCCGACAACAAGATCATCACGACGGAAGACCCGGTCGAATACAACCTCGACGGAATCGTGCAGGTTCAGATTCAGGAGGAAATCGGGCTGACGTACTCGCGCTGCTTAAGAAGTATTCTGCGTCAGGACCCCGACGTCATCCTCGTCGGCGAGATTCGCGACAAGGAGACCGCGATCATCGCTATCGAGGCGAGTCTGACGGGGCACCTCGTGCTCAGCACGCTCCACACGAACGACGCGCCTTCGAGCATTACGCGTCTCATCGACGTCGGCATCGAAAGCTTCCTTATCGCCGCGACTCTGGAGGCGATCATCGCGCAGCGGCTTGTCAGAAGAATCTGTCCACACTGTCGGGAGACGTTCATCCCGAAGCAGGAGCAGATCGAGGAACTTGGATTGAAGCTCGAGCAGGTGAAGGACCGAAAGTTCTGCTACGGTCGCGGCTGCGAGCATTGCAATAACACGGGGTACCGCGGTAGAGTCGCTCTTTACGAGATTCTTCTAGTCACGGACGGAATCCGCGACCTGATTCTAGAGAACGCCTCGACCGACAAGCTCCGACGGCAGGCTCGGATGGATAATATGAAGACTTTGCGCGAGGCGGGCATCAGCGCGATCCTCGACGGAACGACCACGATCGAAGAAGTGGTCAGGGAAACTTTGTACGGATAACCACCCCGGGAGGGAATTATTATGGGTAAAGTCAAAAGCGCGCCGGCGGCTCCCGTCGGAATGGACGAGGAAATCAGCGTACCGTTCTGGAAGAAGCTCAGCTTCGGCGGGAATTCCGTGAGTTCGAAGGCGCTGTCGGATTTCACTGGGCAGATGTCTACTCTGCAGGAAGCGGGACTTCCGATCGTGCGAAGCCTTCGCATTCTCGCGACGCAGCAGAAGGCGGGGACGTTCAAGGCGATCGTCACCGAGGTCGCGGACGAGGTCGAGGCGGGAACGACGCTGTCGGAAGCGCTCGCACAGCATCCCGCCTGCTTCGACAAGCTCTACGTCAACATGGTCCGCGCGGGCGAGGCGGGCGGCGTGCTCGACACCATGTTCATGCGCCTCGCGGAGTTCCTCGAAAAGAGCGAAAAGCTGAAGAAGAAGGTCAAGGGCGCGATGATCTACCCGGCGGTGGTCATGACCGTCGCGGTTACGATTCTGTCCGTCATCCTCATTTTCGTCGTACCGAAGTTCCAGGAGATGTTCGATAACCTGAACACGGAACTTCCCGCGATGACGAAATTCCTCATCAACCTTTCGGACTTCATCGCGTCGATCCTCGGTCTTATCGTCATTTTCCTCATTCCCGTCGTGCTCTACATAGGCTGGAAGATATTCATCCAGACGGAGCACGGCCAGCTCGTCAAGGATCAGATTTCGCTCAAGCTACCCGTTTTCGGGCAGATCATAAAGAAAACCGTCGTAAGCAGGTTCACCAGGACGTTCGGAACGCTTATCTCGTCCGGCGTTCCAATTCTCGAAGCGCTGTCGATCACTAAGAACGCCGTTGGAAACCTCGTGCTTGCGAACGCGATCGAACAGGTTCACGCGAGCATCCGCGAGGGCGAACCTATCGCGGAGCCGCTGAAGGACTGCGGGCTTTTCGACGACGTGCTCGTCAACATGATCGACGTCGGCGAGGAGACGGGCGAACTCGACAAGATGCTCCTCAAAATCTCCAACCAGATCGACTACGAAGTCGACGTCCTCGTCGATTCCATGGTCAGCCTTATGGAGCCGATCCTGATCGTCTTCCTCGGCGGAGTTGTCGGTTTCATCGTCGTGGCGCTGTTCATGCCTATGATGAGCGTCATCACCGCGATCAAGTAAGGACGTGCGTCAAAATAAGTTTACGGATTTCGCGCTCAGATTTACGTCAGGTTCGTTTTGCGCGAGGAAGCCAAACCGGAAGCGTAGCTATAGTTCCG
>JANLHZ010000144.1 GCA_024653775.1 Planctomycetota bacterium
GGGGATACATTCAGGTCGATAGCAATTCGCCAACGAGGATCGATGGCGCGTTCAAGTTGAATATCGGGTTCGTGAAAAAGGTCAGGTGGATTCATATCGTGCTGCCGCAGGTCATAGGGTGGGGAGCGGGGATCACGATTTCGAATCTTTCGGAGGTTTCCGCGCCGCTAGTATAAGTTTTTAACCACGGAAGACACGGAATTGAAGAGCACAGAGATTGCGGAGAAAATAGCCACAAAGCTCGCATAGATCACAAAGTTTTTTGTAGACAACTTTTCGGGACGGGAAAGAGGAAAATAGGAAAAGTTATAGCGCGGACGGAGACGTCCGCGGTCCCAGGAATACCCCTCATCCGTCCTTCGGACACCTTCTCCCGGAGGGAGAAGGAAATCAATGGAGAAAATCATGGCTGCGAATTTGAGACAATTCATGTTCGATCTATCGAAAGGACCAGTGAACACGAACGTGTACATTCGCGGGACCACGCTTCAGTTCGAGGTAACTTATAACGGAATTCCGCCCGCGCCGCTGCTGAGTCCATTTGGGTACCTCCAGTTCGACTCTAACCCGCCGGTGACGATAGCGGGCGCGATTAGCCTGAATCTCGGATTTCTGCAGGACGTGCGTTACGTGCAGGTCGTTCTGCCTCAGCAGGCCGATTACACCGCCACGCTAACCGTCAGCACCGCCGCAGAGGTGGTGGGGGTGTAGGAAAAAAAAAGTCATCCAGAACTGGACTCGTAGTCCTCGTAGACGTCGGAATAGAATTTTTCGAGGTCTTCGCGACCGCCAACATAGGTTGCGTAGCGGTCCTCGTACACGTGGTCGCGTTTTCCGTTGTCCTTGTCGCTGAACATGTGGTTCCAGGTGTTGACATGCACTATGGGGCGAGAGTCCTCGGTCTCGAACTCGCTGAAGCCGAGCCGGATCGTGTTATGCCGCGCTGCGAGAACGTAGAACGTCTGGTCCGCGGCGTACACTCCGGGGAAGTCGATAGCCGCGGGCTTTCCATCCACGTACTCGATGTAGAACGATTCCACGTCTGCGATTCGCTTGTACCTGTGCCACCGGACCGCGTCGTACTGCTCGTCCGTCAGCGGATGGTCCTCGTCGCGGAAACACGCGGAGTACTGAACTCTCGCCTGACTCTCGACGTTCACGAACACGCACACGAGTTCGTTACCTGTGTCTATATCCCTCTGCGGCACCACGAATAGCGGAAGGGTTACCCACTCCTCCTTGTGCTCGTAAACGTCCGCGACCTTGTCGAAATCCGGCTCCGGGCGATCCAGAAGGTTTTTCAGCGCCTCGCTTCGAGGAAACAACTCGAACTCGTCCGCGAAAGCGTAGGGCTGCGCAATCAATATGACGACAAAAACTAGCGCAAGAGTGATTCGTGTCATAGCTCGGGAGTCCGGTTATCGTGACGAAACTCGGGATCAGTACAAAATTCCAACTCCCGCAAGATTCACTTCGCAGCCATTCGCCGCGGCGTGGTGCTTCAATGATTCCATCACTTCAGCGTGCTGCCCAAAGGAATGATGGAGCAGGTATTTCCTGACAGAGTCGTCTCTCCCGATCAGCGTGAGTTCGATTCCGTGCCCGATCACGCTTAAAACCCTGATAGCTTTAAGCCCGGAAAACTCGTGCTCGAAAAACTTGCCGCTCTGGCTTTCGATTTCGAATCCATCCTTCCAGATTTCGATTTTGTAGATGGACTTGTCGTAAACTCCCGCGCCGTATTTGATTGCGTAGAGCATCCAGAGAACGAGAAGCGCGCTGACGATGAACGAGCCGCTCCAGAGAAGTTCGACGCGGAAGATAAGCGCCGTCAGATACGAAAAACCGAGGCTCACCGGATAGCCAAGAATCGCGCCGACAATCGCAAGGAAAATCCAGTAACCAAGACGGCTCGGATGCTGGAACGAGACTACGTTTTGTCTGATGTTTGTTTCGTCCACGTTTGACTCCTCGCTATCGAAATCTTTCGACGTCTCAATTATATTAGTGTTGTACGTTAAACGGAAGAAAAAGGTTCGGGTACAATTTTAAATGTGAAGGACACGCTGTTCATAACGGAGATTTATCCAGCGATTCAGGGCGAAGGCTCGAGCGCCGGGAAGCCATGCGCGATGGTGAGGCTGTCGGGATGCGATCTTCGCTGCGTCTGGTGCGACACGGAGTATTCGTTCACGAAGGGCGAGAAACTTGGCATCGACGATGTAATAGCGAAGGTCCGCCGATTTCGAATCCCGACCGTCGAAATCACCGGCGGCGAGCCGCTGCTACAGAAGCCCGCGGTTCTGGAACTGATGCGACGGCTCGTCGCGGACGATTGCGAAGTCCTCCTCGAAACCGGCGGGCACGTGGACGTTAGCGACGTTCCGAAGGAAGTGAGCATCATCCTCGACATCAAGTGCCCGGGGTCCGGAGAATCGGAGAACAACCTCAGGAGCAACTGGGACATTCTCGACGAAAACGACGAGATCAAATTCGTGCTCGCGGGCGCGGACGATTACGAATTCGCGCTAGATCTGATTTCGAAAGAGCGTTTCGACTTGCGCGTCCGAGCGGTCCACTTAAGCCCGGTGTTCGACCAGCTCGAGGCCGCGGAGCTTGCGCGGATGATACTCGCGGATTTCGAATCCGGACGGATCGATCCCGCCGGGAATATCCGGCAGGGGTTCCAGCTTCATAAATACATCTTCGATCCTGCCGCGCGGGGAGTGTGAGCTTGGAATGCAGAAGTCAGAGTGCGGAATGCAGAAGTCAAATTGAACCAACGATCGACAACTAACAACCAACAACCATTGATGGAAAACCCTTCGAACAGCACAGGCAGCAACTTTCCGCCGCGGGAGGATATCGCGCTCGATATGCTCGAACGGTACACGGGAATGGCGCCCGACGAATACGCGTCGCACATAATCCTGACGAACTTCGACGAATACATCGCCGGGTTTTTGAAACTCACGGGCGCCGAGATCAAATCCGGCTCCGCGATGGACAGCGCCACCGCGAAGGACATCGATTGCAGCATCATCAAGTTCGGGATGGGGAGTCCGAACGCTGCGCTTATAGTCGATCTGGTCGCGTCCATCGGTCCGGAGGCGCTGCTCTTCCTCGGACTCACGGGCGGACTGAAAAAGGAACTCCAGGTCGGCGACTTTATTCTCCCGATCGCGGCGATCCGCGACGAAGGCGCGAGTATCCATTATATGCCGACCCGCGTGCCTGCTCTGCCCGCGTTCAAAATCCAGAAGTTCGTTTCGCAGGTCATCGTCGAGAGGGGCTGGCATTATCATTCCGGAGTCGTCCACACGACGGATTACAGGTTCTGGGAGTACGACGACGATTTTCGCGCAAAGCTCAAGGAGGAGCGCGCGCTCTGCATCGATATGGAATGCGCCACGCTTTTCGTGAGCGCGTTCAAACGCAAGGTTCCGCTCGGGGCGCTGCTGCTCGTCAGCGACATTCCGCGAACCATCGAAGGAATCAAGACCAAGAGCCGCGCGCACAGGGTCTTCAGCGACTTCCGCGACCGCCACCTCGACGTCGGCATCGAAACGATGAAGGACATCGCCACCCGCGGCGAGGAGCTTCGGGAATGGGAATGGTGAATGGAGTTAAGAGTTAAGAATTGAATGCAAATTGCAGAATCCGGAATTCGGATTGCAGATTGAGTTGACAACTGGCCGCCGACTACTACTCATGGAAAAACACGCCGTCACAGGAGCCTTCGGGTACTCCGGAAAATACATCGCCCGCCGGCTTCTAGCGAAGGGGCACGAGGTCATCACGCTCACGAATTCGCAGGACCGGGAAAACGAGTTCGGCGGCAGGGTCACGGCGCATCCGTTCAATTTCGATAAGCCGGAGCTGCTGACGAAAACCCTCGAAGGAGTCAAGGTTCTCTACAACACCTACTGGGTTCGCTTCAATCACGCGATGTTCAAACACCAAAGCGCGGTCGAAAACACGTTGACGATGTTTGACTGCGCGAAAGCCGCGGGGGTCGAGCGGATCGTGCACGTCAGCATCCTGAACGCCGACGAGAATTCCCACCTCGAATACTACAGCGGCAAAGGCAGGCTCGAACGGGCGCTCAAGGAAACCGGGATCAGCTACGCGATCCTCAGGCCGACCGTGCTTTTCGGCGACGAGGACATACTTATCAATAACATCACGTACATGCTGAGGAAGTTCCCCGTGTTCGGAATCTTCGGCGACGGCAAGTACCGAATGCAGCCGATATTCGTGGACGATCTCGCGAAGATCGCGGTGGAACAGGGCGAGAGCCGGGAGAATGTCACCATCGACGCGGTGTGTCCGGAGTCGTTCACGTTCGAAGACCTGGTGCGCACCATAGGCGAAATCGTCGGCAAAAAGGCGCGCATAGTCCACATCCCGCCCTGGCTCGGCGGGGTGATCGGAAAAGTAATGGGCTGGTTCCTCGGAGACGTCCTGATCACTCCCGAAGAGATCGACGGACTGATGCAGGACCTTCTCTATAACGGCGCGCCACCTGCCGCTGATACCAGGCTGACCGACTGGCTCCGCGAGCACAAAGACCGCGTCGGCGTGAAGTACCATTCCGAACTGGCGCGGCGGAAGGATCGCAAAAGCGCGTACTGATCTTGTTTGACTCTTAGGCTGAAGGTGCTAAAATTTGGTGGCACAAGCATCCTGCGAGAGATTGTAAAATGACGTCGGCAAAAAAAGTCAACAAGGACATCGAGTCCGGAAAACCGAGGCGCAAGCTCGTCCACATGGATGACAAACGCAAGAAAAAGAAAACGTCCAATTCTGTCAGCGACCTGGGCTGGACGAGTGAACAGATTTTAGAAGCAAGGATGAGGCTCGGATCCTTCGAAGAAGATTGGAACGCTCCAGGCATGGAGATTTATGACGAGCTTTAGGACGTGCGTCAAAATAAGTTTACGGATTTCGCGCTCAGATTTACGTCAGGTTCGTTTTGCGCGAGGAAGCCAAACCGGAAGCGTAGCTATAGTTCCG
>JANLHZ010000151.1 GCA_024653775.1 Planctomycetota bacterium
TCGTTTGCGATACGCTTTATCCGGCTTCGGTTCGAACTTCAGGACGGATAATGACCAGCGTAATCAAAAAATCACAGGCGATGGATTCTCTTGGCGAAGGCGTCCATGAATTCATCCGCGAACGAAACCTCGAAGAGAGCGTCGACTGGCTGCTCCTCGAGATTCCGAAGTTTTTCGGCATCCTCGATGTCGAGGTCTACATTTGCAATCTTCCGCCGGATGAAGACGAGGAACCGGAATTGGTTTTCGCCATCGACTCAAGTCGCCTGGAGCCGAGCGACTACCGAGATTCGAGGCATAAATTGGAGGATGAGTTGAAAAAGCATCGCCCGTCGCTATTTGCCTGCTCTTCAATCACTAGAATCGTACGTTAGTTTACTGTCGATGGATCCAGATATTTTCATCGAGACCGCGAAACTGCTTCTGCGATCCGGCACGAATGAAGCCGACTTTCGCAGCGTAATCAGCCGCGCATACTATGCGTGTTTTCTATATCTGCGTGAGATCGCATTTTCCAGTTGCCGAACAAAGGCGATGAACGCCGCTGGAATTTACAAAAGCAGCGACATCGGTCATAAGTCGCTTGCCGCATTCTTTTCGAACGCGCCGGAAAACAGCTTGAGTCAGCTTGCTCGTGACCTCAAGGACTTACAGAAAACAAGGAATCTCGCCGACTACGAATTGAAGCGTTCCGGATTCAATAAAAAACTCGCGTCGGACGTTCTCGATGACGCGGTTGCGTTCCTTGAATCCCTGAGAAAATTAGATCGCGAAAAATTCGGCGCCGCGATGGAGTCGTACATTCGAAACGTCTACAAAACCTGATCCCTCACTTCTTTCTGCCGAGGCAGGTCGGACAGATCCCCTTGGTAAGAATCAGTCCGAGAAGGAAAACCGACGCAGTGTAGAAAACGATCGTCACCGCGAAAAACTTCGCCGACGTCACGTCGAGCGATTCCAGATAATCGTTACCTGTGATCAGTCCCGCGATCTGGAATGGCGCCTCCGCGATTGTCTGAATGTATCTGTCCGGCTCGCCTCCGTTCGCTCTCTCGATGCTGTATCCGGAGGCGATGAGACTCCCCGTCACGATTCCCCAGAACGCCCAGCAGGGCGCGCAGAACTTCCATCGCAGCGATTTCGGCTTCTCCGCTTTCGGCGCGAGCCTCCGAATGGCGTCCTCCGAAAGCGGCGCGTCGCACATCCGGCACCGGACGTCATTTTCGTAGAGCTGTCCCAAGCAAAGCGGGCACACTACGTTGCCCACCGGGACGTCCGGACTTTCGAAATCTTTTGCCGAAAGCTTAGTCATCCGCCGGTCGCCTCCTCCGAAATTTTCGCGAGCGCGACGCGACACGCGTTCTTAACGATCTCGGGAGACCTCGAATCGCTGATGACGCTCATCAGCGCAGGCCTCGCATCAATCGCGCGTAGCCTTCCGAGAGCATCCGCGCACGAAACCTGCATCTGCGGAACCCGTGAATGAAGACCTTCGATCAGCGCGTTCGAGGATTCTTTAAACCCGCCGCGTCCGAGCGCGTCCGCGGCCCAGCACGCGATGTCGATCTCCGCGCCTTTCAGCAGCAGGACGAGCGAATTACGCGACGAATCGAATGGAAGCGAACCGAGCGTATTGATCGCGCTCCTGCGGAGTTCCTTTACAAGCTTCGTGTCCTTTGCGACGCTCATAACCGCAGAGACGCTCGCTTCCTCCGGAAGTTTCCGGATCGTAAAAAGGCACGCGATAACGAGTTCGTCGTCGTCCGAGCGAATCCATTCGCGAATCTGCGGAAGCGCGGAATAATGATCGTACGCGAAAGCCTTCGCCGCTGCGACGCGAATGAACCCGTCGTCCGCGCGAGTGTTCACGATCTCCATAATCGTCGATGGAATTATCGTGTTCTGAATCCTGCCGAGAGAATCGATCGCGGCTTCCGCGGTGCGCCTGACGTCGCTGTACGCCATCCGACGGAGCGCGGGAAGCGCGTCCATCGTGTTCATCGGACCGATCGCTTTCGCCGCGGATTCCTGCACAAGCGGATCGCGGGATTCGAGAAGAGCGAGCAGCGCGTCCCTACAGCTCGGATCGCCGATCCTTCCGAGCGCCGCCGCGAAATCAGCGGTGTAGCCTTCTTCGTCGGCGTTCATTTTTTCGAGCAGCGGACCTACCGCCGAGACGTTCCCGGGAAAGCCGATCGACGCGATCGCGACCCTCCGAATCGACGGGTCCGGATTTTCCGTCAGCGAAAGAAGCACGTCATTGACGTCATCCGGGCGAAGCTCCGCGTACGCGCGGATCGCGACGCGCATCGTCTCGCTCTGATCTTCTGCCTCGATGATCTTTCTCAGGTCCGGAACCGCCTCCGAAGATCCAAGCCTCACCAGCACTGGAATCCAGAGTTTCCGCTGGTCGATGCCGGTCTCGTCGAACGACGCGATGGTTTCGCGGAACGAAATCAGGACTTCCCGTTCGAGTTCGCGGAGCGACGAGTAATCTTCGTCTGCGCGGAACGAATCGATGAGGACGATCGCCCGCTCGGGAGTCAGCGGCGCGGATGACGGAAGCTCCGGCGGACAATTTGGCGGAGGACCTTCAGTGTTCGGCCTCGCGACGGGCGTATGCGAACCCGGCTCGACTCTCGACCCCACGACTTTCCCGCCGGAATCGTCGTCGAATAAAAACGGATAAGCGCCGGCGCAAAGGAGTAGTATCGCAACCAGAAGTTTGAAATAAGGAACGTTTCCGTTCGCAGAGTCCATAGTTCAGTCCTTCCCCGGTCCCGTCTGGTGAACATGCCCGCACTTTCCCGGCGGCACCGGATCGAAACCTCCCTGCGAAAGCGGGCTGCATCTTACGATCCGCCACAGTCCAAGCGCGGTTCCCACAACTGGCCCGCGAATCCGTACCGCGTCGATGAAATACCTCGAGCACGTCGGATGGAATCGGCACGACGAAGGCAATTTTCCGAGCACCCAACCAAAGCTTACCTGGTATAGACGAACGAGAAATATGAAATAATTTCCCAGCAGCGATTTGAAATACATGCTCCCCGATGTCAAAACCTACGGACGATGGAAACGATTTCCGCTATAGTCACGGCTCTTCTTTACAATTTCGAGAAGCCGTTTGTAAGGATGCCTGAGCTTCCACTAATTGCAATTATAGCTCTCGTTCTCGGCATAGGCGAATCCATTCGCAACTACTACATTTACAGAACCGATCCCGCGAGATTTTTTCCCGACGGCTGGAAGCAGCGATTCATAGTTCGCGGAGCGGTGGTTGTGGGCGCCCTGGCTTTGCTCATTTTCTGGATCGTCGTTCTTTACAAGACCCCCTCTGATATCGTCGACGGATCCTACTGACAGCGGAGGATTTCGAATGAGTTCCCACAACACAAAGCCGGTGACTATCGACACCTTCGCGAAGAAAAAGTCCGCGGGGGAGAAGATAACGATGCTCACCGCGTACGACTATCCGTCCGCAAAAATCGTCGAAGCCGCGGGGGTGGACTCGATCCTCGTGGGAGACAGCCTCGCGATGGTGGTGCGCGGCGAAAGTTCCACGCTAGGCGTTACGCTTGACGAACTCGTCTACCACCTGAAGATGGTCCGCAGAGCGACCGCGCGCGCGCTCCTGATAGCGGATATGCCGTTCATGAGCTATCAGGTCGATGTGAAGGAAGCGGTGCGAAACGCGGGCAGGTGCCTTGCGGAAGGCGGCGCGGCGGCGGTCAAGCTCGAGGGCGGAGTCACGATGAAGGAAACGATCCGCAGGGTCGTGGAGGTTGGAATCCCGGTGTGCGCGCATATCGGACTAACGCCGCAGTCGGTGCACCAGCTCGGTGGGTTCAAGGTCCAGAAGGACGAGGATCGTCTGATGAAGGACGCGGAGGCTGTGACGGAGGCGGGCGCGTTCGCGGTGGTGCTTGAATGTATTCCGGAGGAGATTGCGGACAAAATCACACGGGCGTTCGCTATCCCGACAATCGGCATCGGCTCGGGCGCGAAATGCGACGGCCAGGTGCTCGTCTTCCACGATTTGCTGGGACTAAGCTACGCGAGCGAGATCAGCCCGAAGTTCGTGAAGAAGTACGCCGACCTCGCGAACGTCGCGGTAGAGGCTTGCAAGGCTTACATCGACGAGGTGAAAGCATCGAAATTCCCCGCGGAAGAGCACACGTACAAACTGAAGAAGTGAGAAAAACTATGACGACCCCAGCGACCAGAAATGGACACAAGATCGAAACTGAGGCCGAAGGGGAAACCCGCACGTCTATAGAGCGGATTGAGAAGTTAAACGCGAAGGAAGAAGCGAAGTATGCGGGTAAACTCAAAGTAGACAGTTCGCTCACGCGCGCGCTTGTCAGCTTTCAGTCGAACAAAAACAGAGCCGTGTACAGGTGGTTCAAATACAAGGAAGCCTTCTCCGCCGCGCTTGTCGAGCGGCTTTTGCAGAGATGCGGGTTAATCAGCGGTACAATTCTCGATCCGTTCGCAGGTAGTGGAACGGCACTCTTCGCTGCAGGCGAGATGGGGCTGAAAGCCGATGGGATCGAACTGTTGCCGATAGGGCAATCGATAATCGATACAAAGAAGATTGTTGACTGGGAACTGGACGATTCTGATGTAGAAACCTTGAGCAGGTACAAGAGGGATAGACCCTGGGAAGACAGCAGCTTGAATATTCCAGTAAGAGAACTTCGTATAACGAAGGGAGCTTACTCTGAAGAAACGAATGAGATGATCGCGAAGTATCTAGGCAAGATTTCTTCAGAAAACCCAAAAGTCGGGGCGGTGCTCAAGTTTGCGTTGCTTTGCGTTCTTGAGAGCATCGGTTTCACAAGAAAGGACGGCCAGTACCTCCGGTGGGACTTTCGTTCAAGCAGAGGGCAGGGAAAAAAGAAGTTCGACAAGGGTTCGATTCCGAGTTTCAACAAGGCTATCTCAGATAAACTCGCGGAGATCATCAGCGATCTAAGAGGGTCTGACGAACAGATGGACATATTTGGTACGAGGCGCACAAAAGCGGAGATCGAACTTCACAGAGGCTCTTGCCTCGACATCCTGCCCAGCTTTAAACCCGACATCTACGACGGAATCATCACGTCGCCGCCATACTGTAATCGCTACGATTACACTAGAACCTACGCCCTCGAACTTGCGCTCCTCGGCGTTGACGAGGAAGGGATTTGCAAGCTACGACAGGAAATGCTTAGCTGCACCGTAGAGAACAGAGCCAAAGATCTGCTATCGATGAATCCTGGGTGGCAAGTGGCAATTAAAGCAGCGGACGAAAATGTTCTGCTTCAAAGTATCCTTGGATTCCTGGACGTACAGCGTGAAAATGGGAATCTCAACAATAATGGGATACCGCGAATGGTTCGGGGATACTTTTATGAAATGGCTTGCGTCATTTACGAGTCACTGCGTGTGCTAAATCGGGGGGCGCCTCTGATAATGGTTAACGATAACGTCAAATACGCAGGAGTTGCCATCTCAGTTGACATCATCTTATCTGAAATCGCGGAACAGTTGGGATTTGAAACGGAACGCATTCTCGTCCTTCCGGGAGGCAAAGGAAACAGCAGCCAGCAGATGGGCGCTCACGGTCGGGAACCGATTCGAAAGTGCGTCTATATCTGGCGAAAGTATTAATGTATGAAAAAGCCATATCTCAGCCATCTGAAGTCTGCAAAGGACCTGGAAACAACATACGAGGCGGTACGTGCAGGTTTCGTATCTTTGGCTCTTGAGAAGAACCGGCGCGCAACTCCATTTGTTTCGGAGGCGCGCGCGCTGAAAATAGCGGCCGGTAAAGCTAAAAAACCTATGGACTTGTTGAGAATCAAGGACATTCAGTCTGCGATGCTCACGGCTGCCGGTGTGTCCGATAAGGCGAGTAAGCATCTTCAGGATTCCGATAAGCGCGATGCGATTATAGGTCTTATAGATAATTTCCTCGACCCGGCGGGAGATTCCTTTGTCGAAGAGCTTGTCTTTCGTTTTTTGCTTACGCGCGGAGATACTCTTGGCGGTTCGATGCGTAACATCGGCGGATTCATGGCTCAGAAAAAGCTCACGCGAGCGATTATTGCTAACCTCAAATTGTCCGGTCGTAATTGCAAATGGTTTCACAACGAAACTAAGAGCTGGTCTGACTTCCCAATGGACGATACCGATGTGGAACTGTTTCTTCGGGGACTAAATTGGGAGTCAGACAATGGACCGCGCACGATCTATTATAACGTAACGCCGTTTTGGGGGAACAACGTCGATATTGTGGTGCTAAACTGCAACGCGGCAAAGTTGAATCGAGATACGATACACTCGCCTTCGGCTTACATCGCATTAGGCGAACTCAAAGGCGGCATCGACCCCGCTGGCGCAGACGAGCACTGGAAAACGGCTCGGACGGCACTTGACCGAATCATTGACGCGTTTGGCGAGCACAAACTCAAACCTCACATTTTCTTCGTGGGTGCAGTGATAGAAACGAAAATGGCGACTGAAATTTGGAAAATGCTGAAAAAAGGTGACTTGGAGAATGCCGCGAATCTGACGGATGAATATCAACTTACATCGCTATCAAGTTGGATTTGCTCGCTATGATTATCAGCGCTGCGACTGTCAGTCTCGCAATAATTCCATCAGACAAATATTAATCTAATCCGTACGGGCGTATTCAATCAGTCCGACTGAATTATCCCGCGATCCACCTTCTCGTCGCTGACGATCTGCCCGTCCGCGAGCCTTACGATGCGGTCCGAATACTCCCGCGCGTAGGTTTCGTCGTGGGTCACAAGAAGCACCGTGATTCCAAGGCTCCGGTTCTTTCCGCGCAGCAGACGGAGCACCGACGCGGCGTTCGTGGAATCGAGGTTCCCCGTGGGTTCGTCCGTCAGGAGCAGTTTCGGGTTTCCCACAAGCGCACGCGCAACCGCGACGCGCTGCTGCTCGCCGCCGGAGAGTTCAGACGGTTTATGGTTTGCGCGCTCCAGAAGCCCGACCTTCGAAAGCGCTTCGAGAGCCATCTCCCGGCGCTTCGACCTAGAAACTCCAGCAAGAATCAGCGGCAGCGACACGTTTACGAGCGCGCTTTTCTGCGAAAGCAGGTTGAAGTGCTGGAACACGATGCCGATGACGTCTCTGCGATATTCCGCGAGCTGGCTTTTCGACATCCGCGCGATGTCGGTGCGATCGACCTCGATCGATCCGCGCGACGGCCTGTCGAGTCCCGCGACGAGATTCAGAAGCGTGGACTTTCCGGAGCCGCTGGTTCCGACTAGCGCGACGAACTCTCCCCTACGCACTTCGAAGTCCACTCCGCGAAGCGCGGGCACGCTTCCCTGCCCTGCGAAGTAGGTTTTCTCGAGTCCCGATGTTTTGAGGATGACTTCCGCGTGACTCATTTAACCGGGTCGCCTGTCTCTGAAGAAAAAGGGCCGGGACGAATCCCGGCCTGTCACTGACCTACTCATATTCTCGAGCGTAAATTAAAGGCAATCCCCTATATCGGGGCGCGCGAGAATACTTGCGAATCATACCAGCGACTGACGCGCACTCAAATGAAATTCAAGTTCCTTTGAGCGCGCGTTTGACGAAACCCCATGTTCCAAGGTGACGTGCCCACTTTTCGATGTATTCCCTGTCGATTTCGTTCGATCTGGCGACGGCGTTCATAGGTCCGATATCTTTTTCGCGTTTGCCGAGACTCTTGAACAGAATGATGTCCTCGGGGCTGAGCACGGGGTAATCTTTCCCGCCTATGTCAACCTTGCCTTGATTCGAGATCGCTTCCCGCGTATACTTGGCGTCCGCAAGAATCAAATCGACAACGATGTCGACTCCCGTGCATAGATACCTGACGATGCAGACCTTCTTGAAATTCAAGTCCGACGAATGAAAACAATCCGTCCGCAGCCTTTCTGACAGCTCCCTTGCAATTTCATCCGCGTTTAACGATTTGTCAGCGTGAGCGAGAATCGCGACATCCACATCCTCCGTTCGATATTGACCGTCTTTGTTGCACCATACATTTGAGGCCAGTCCGCCTGCGAGCGCACTCGGAATTTTTAGATGCTCGAGGCTGTCTAGTATCGCAATCACCACCGGAAAAAGCGGCTCCAACTTATCTTCATCTCCTTCCCTTGCCCGCCGTCAAATCGAGGAAATCGCCGAGTCGTCGCATCCTCACTAGAACCTCCTCGATGCTGTGCGGCGCGATCCTTCTCTTTGCTGGAATCTTCACCGAGTGAACGACATCTAACTTCGCCCACCCCGGATTTACGAGAATCTTGTTTTTCGCTTTACGGATTTTCATTCGGGAAAAACCTCAGGACCGTTTCCTGCCCGCCGGCGTCTTCAACGATGCTCGCCTTTTTCTCTCCGTCGGTCTCATCGGACACTGCGACGAACACCGAACTGTCGTTTTTCTGGCGTTCGATTTTTTTCGAGGTGGTCTTCCGGACCTCCTTGTTCAGCGAAATCTCGGGGACGACGAGCGTTGCGCCGCAGCTTTTGCAATTGAATCTCGATTCCGGCTTTACGCCAAAGATGTTGTATTTCTTTTTGCAGCCGGGGCAGTATATGTTGAACTTTTCCATCAGTTCGTGAACGTGATCGACGTGCTCCCTGATCATCAGTCCGCGGTCGAGAAGCATTTCCTGAAGGCTCACTGCGGTCTTGCCCTTACGCTGCGCGGTTTCGATGTCCGCGATGCAATCGTCCGCCTGATACTCTAGCACGTACCCTTTCTGCACCGCTATTTTAGCAAAGACCTCTTCGCGCCTGGACGCCATTTTTACCCCTTCTCTGTTCTTCTCGTCGGCTATATGTTTTATTCTAATTTCGATGGTTTTCAACAACATTTAAAACACCTGAGCCGTGCGCTAAGGCCTCGGTAAAAATGAACGCCGGAAATTTGGTGTGAGGCAAGTTCGATGAAAGATGAAACAAACAGCGAAAAAAGGCCCGAGGCGAGGCTCGCACCGGGATTCCAGGATTACTTCGCGAAGGACTTCCTGAAGCGCGAGAAAATGATCCGCACGATAGCGTCGGTCTACAGACGCTTCGGGTACGAACCGCTCGAAACACCCGCGCTCGAATATCTGGACGTCCTCGGCAAGTTCCTGCCGGAGTCCGGCGAGCCGCTTGGAGGAGTGTTCGCGCTGCGCGATGACGACGAAAACTGGCTCGCTCTTCGTTACGATCTGACGGCGCCGCTTTCGAGGGTGGTTGCCCAGTACGGCCCGACTCATCTGCCGACGCCGTTTCGAAGGTATCAGGTCGGCCCGGTGTTCAGGCGCGACAAGCCCGGACTCGGGAGGTTTCGGCAGTTCTATCAATGCGACTTCGACACCGTCGGAACGAGCAGCGTTCTCGCAGACGCGGAGACTGTCCAGGTTCTCTGCGCGAGCTTTGCCGCGCTCGGCTTCGCGGAAAGCGACTACGCGGTTCTGGTGAATAATCGCAAGATCGTCAACGCAGCCCTCGATAGCGTGGGAGTCCCCGCGGTCGAAGGAACACGCCTCGCGGTGCTCCGCGCGATCGACAAGCTGGATAAATTCTCCAGAGGCGAGGTGCGGAAGCTTCTGACAGTCGGACGCGAGGACTCAGGCGACTTCACGAAAGGCGCGGGCCTCGATGCGCGGCAAGCCGACTTCGTTCTCGACTTCGCAGAGAGCGGGGGATCGTCCCGGCGCGAAGTTCTCGAAGCGCTGAACTCGCTCCTCGGAAACGTCGAAGCGGCGAAAGAAGGACTCGCGGAACTCGCGGAGATGACGAACTGCCTCGAAGCGATGAATCTTCCGGAAAGCGTTGTCAGTTACAGACCGGGGATCGTCCGCGGCCTTGCGTACTACACGGGTTTCGTCTTCGAGGCGTCGCTTACATTCGAATTCACGGACGACGACGGCGTTGTCCGCAGGTTCGGCTCCGTCGCGGGCGGAGGGAGATACGACAATCTCGTCGAACGGTTCACCGGACAGCTAACCCCCGCGACTGGCGCGAGTATCGGCATCGACCGTCTCCTTGCCGCGCTGAACATGAAGAATCCGGACAAAGCCGCGGACCTCTCCGGGCTGGTGGTCGTCACGCGGATGGACAAGGATCGCACCGCGGAATACATCCGGATGACCCACGAGTTGCGCACGGCGGGCATCGACGCGGAAATGTTCCTCGGCACTGGCGGCTTCAAGAAGCAGATGCGCTACGCCGACCGTCGCGCGGCGGAAGTCACGATCATCGCGGGCAGCGACGAGTTCGACCGCGGCGAAGTTTCGATCAAGGATATGCTCCTCGGCGAGAAACTTTCGAAAGAGGTCGAAGGCCGCGACGAATGGCGCAAAGAGCAGCCCGCGCAGTTCAGCGTCAAGCGCGAAGAGATGCTGTCGAAGGTGAAGGAAATTCTTGCGCGCAACCGGAACGGCTGAAAGTGGATGATCCATGAAAGTCAAGGAGCTTATCAAGCTGGTGGAGGCTGAGGGTTGGACTCTCGTCCGAAAAAAGGGCAGTCATCGTCAGTTTCATCATCCTGAAAAAAAGTGGTACAGTTACAATCGCTGGTAAACTAAGCGTTGATGTACCGATCGGTACGCTTATAAGTGTGCTTAAACAAGCGGGGCTGAGGGGGTAAAAAAATATGAGGTATCTAGTAGTCATCGAGAAGGGAGAAACTTCCTGGGGTGCACACGTTCCCGACCTTCCGGGCTGCATCGCAGTCGGCGAATCCAGAAAGGAAGTTGTCCAACTCATCCGTGAAGCGATCGATTTTCACATCGAAGGCTTGAGGGAGCATGGGGAACCTATACCTCCACCATCATCCGAGAGTGAACTTATAGATGTGCAGTTAGTTTAGGCGCTATTTCATCGCAACGTTTTCGACTCCGCTGTTTCTGCTGGAGCCGGAGCCTTCTTCGTCTGAAGATTCCTCCGCGGGAGTTTCTTCCTCCGCGGGAGTCTCATCCTCCGCGGGAGTTTCCTCCGCCGCTTCTTCGGCGGCCTCTTCGTCCGCGGCTGCTTCCTCGTCAGCTTCGCGGGCGGCGCGGGCGCGGCGTTCCGATTGAGCGCGGTCGAGTTCGCGTTTCGCGTCCATCCTTGCCTGGTATCGCTTCTGGATTTCACCCATCAGCTTTACTTCAAGCTCCGGAATGGACTGCACCGTCCTCCAGGAATACCCCGGCTGGCGAATCCCCGTGACGCGCTCGTGGGAAACGTCGACCTGATAGCTCGCCTGCACCTCCGGCGCGTAGAGACCGTCCATGTCCATCCCGACGCTCGCCTCGACGCGAATCCTCGATATGCCGCCCATATTTATCAGTGGCGGAATGCCGAGTTCCTTGCCCGAGACGCCGTCGGTGATGATCGTGTGCGCGACGTAAACGCCGTCGTGCATCTTCACCACGCTTAAGCCGTTCGAAGTCAGAACCTCTGGAATCACGTCCGCGTAGACTTCGTAGTCCTCCTCGTTCGGAGGAGTCGCGCACGCGCCGAGTGTCATGGCAATAGAAATCGTCAAAAGCGTCAAAACCCTGATTTTCATATCGTTCTCCTTAAAATCGTTTCTTAAAAGGTGCCAGGCACTTCGACCTGAATTTGTTTATTTATTTCACTTCATTAGTTTACCTCATATCTCCTGAAAGTGCCAGGCACCTTCAGGCCGGGAATTTTTTATCCCGGCGCGTCGGAAAGATTCTCCTGACGTCTGAAAAGTTCGAGCTGCACCACCGCGTCCTGCGCGCTTTTGCGGATTCGCTCGTCCGGGTCGCTCAGCAGCCGCGAAATCGCCCACGAAGCTTCCGTCGCCCGGAGCGCCACGCAGACGTTTATCGCGGCGAGCCGGAGCGTCGGATTCTCGGAACCGAGAAACTTCGTCGCAAGCCGGTGATGGTCGCGATCGCCGATGCGCGCAAGCTCGAAAAGCGCGACGAGTTGCTCGTCCTCGTTTTCGCTTGCGAGCGCGGCTTCGATTTCAGAGAATCCCGAAAGTCTGCGAGAATCCCTCCACTGCGTGAAAATCTCTTCCGCAACTGTGTGGCTGCTCGCGCCGGACGGACCGAGAGGCGCGATAACACCTGCCGCGGAAACGTCGCTCGCCCGGCTCGTCGATGGTTCGGATTGCTCCCCCGGTGGATTCAGCACATCCCAGAATACAGGTGGGGTCGTTCGCCCGACAAGCTCCTCGACATTTTCAGGAACTCCGCCGTCCGAATCAGGATTCTGATTCGCGACGCCAGACGAATCTTTCTCCCGGCTGACGACGAAACCGATCGCGAGAAAATGCAGCGCCATAGGAGAAAGCAGCATGAACGCGCCGATGATGAGAGCCTCGCGAAGACCGATTTGCAGCATCCGCGACTTCCGGCCGTTCCTGCGATGCTTCGGGCTGCGATGATGCTCGTCCTCGATACCGAAATCCAGCGGCGGGAGTTCCGGCGGCTCCGGAATGACGATGGAAGCAACGTCCTGGGAGTGCTCAACTCCGGGACCGCGGACGTCCTCGTCCGCATGCTCTTCTATCCTCCCGTGAGATGCTTCTTCTGATTCTTCATCGTCAGTCGTTACGACTACAACCGAATTATTTTCAAAACTTCCGTTCCCTGAATCCCGCGAATGCTTGAAACAAAGCACCCGCCCTTCGTGTATCCGCGCCGCGCCGGATTTCAGCGCGTTCTGGCTGATCGCGGCGCCGCACTCGTCGCAGGTGATAGTCGCGACCATGCGCTGTTTTTTCTCGCCGGCGGGAAGGTGGACATCGCAATAGACCGACTCCCCCGACTTGATGGCCTCGCCCTTCATGAAGTCCGCAAGGGTTATCGAGCGTTCGCAAACGTCGCAGAACCATATCAGCGGTTCCGTCTTGCGCTTTTCCCTTCGCGGCGCGGACTGCGAATGTTCCTGCGACTCTTCGTTTACCGGAGAAACCGCGCAGACCTTGCAGAGCACGGACTCGCCGTCGAGAGTGAGACCTTCGACTTCGATCTCCTCCCTTGTGATTAGTAGTCCGCAACTATCGCAAGCGTAAACAATCATAGCAGGGGTCCATCGTCACTTAACAATTCGTCAAGGACCATGTTATTGTAAACCCAGCAAACGTCAAACCAATTTGGCTGAAGATCGAGGATTCAGGGTCGAGGGAGGGGGCAGAACTCAATTCTCACTCCGGGATAATGCGCCCGAAGGGCGGATGAGTACGATCTGAAGCCAGAAGTAAACCCCGGAGTGCGACTGTGAGCGAATCAATTTACCGCCAACTATCTTTACATCGTAAAGCGGGTTTACGCGACCTGGGTCAGATCCGGTCAATCCAGTAATCAGGGTCTTTATGCAGGTTCATTATGGCGACAACAAGTATTACGCCATCCCTGATCGTGTAAATGACTCCGTATGGAAACTTCCTCACAAGCCTTTTGCGAGCGTAGCTACCATCTCAACAAGTTCATCGCCGAGGCCATTTGAAACGCTGTTGTAATATTCGCCTGCCTCGGAAAGTTCATCCATCGCCGGACGGAGATATTTTACTTGCATGTTTGAGCCTTCTTTTTACCTCTGCGCTCGCTTCGTCGGCAGGAATTGCTTTGATGAGTCCTTTGTCGTAAGCGTCGATCCGCCTCGCAACCTCGTCCATCCACGCCCTCTCGATCTTCGGATCGATCTCGATGTTCTCTTCATCTTCCTCGATGGAGGCAATCAAGTTGTTCGCGAGTTTTGCACGCTCGGCTTCGGAAAGCTCCATCGCATCCCGTTCGACTTCTTCGAAGGTCTTTGGCATTGGATTCTCCAGTCAACAAGGCTGAAGAAATTGTAGCGGGAGATCGAGCAAAAGTAAAGCGCTACGCGTGCGCGGAACGGAGCCGCGCACGAAGTAAGCGGGAAGAGTAAAGCTCACGCGTGCGCGGAAATCAGGTTCACACCGCGGACAACCTGCGCGCCTGCGCGATGTCTTCGCTAGAAATCGATCTAACATCGTCTGGAAGTAAAGTTATGACCGCCACCGTCTCGCCGGTGAATGTCATGAACTCGACTTCATAAGCCGCGCCATCTTTATGAATATGCACAACGGTGCCAACATCACCGGCTTTCAGCCCTTCATCCGGTCGATCTTGCAGCAGTACTATGCAGTCGTGTTCTTCAATCATTTTCGTCTACAAGGATACACGGTTATAAGCCTCGGCGCAAATTCTCCCTCGTCAATTTGCCATACTAGAATGGCCCCCTTTTTTGTGTGCCAAAAAACGGGGGAAGTCCAGTTACTCTTTTTTTCGAGATTACTCGATTTTCCATGAGATCGTCTTTTCGCTACTACACTTCTATGCGTGCGCTGGCTCGGCGACCCTCTCAGCGACGTGGGCATCGAACTGCTTACCGAAGCGTTTGCGGAAGTCGTCAGGCCACTTGCGCACGATGCTCTGCAGTGGCCACGCCGCGGCTTCCGCGAGCACGCAAATCGTGCGTCCGCACATTTGTCCGCCGACCTGGTCGATCAGCGAAAGGTCCGACTCCTTGCCGCCGCCGTGGTAGTTCCGCGCGACGATCTTTTCCAGCCAGCCCGTTCCCTCGCGGCAGGGAGTACACTGGCCGCAGCTTTCGTGGTGGTAGAACTTCGCGAGGTTGTACGCGACGCGCACCATGTCCGTCGTCTCGTCCATAATCACGATCGCGCTCGAACCCATCATCGTCTTCGCAGCTTGTAAGCTCTCCGGATCCATATTTATCGGAAGCATCTCGTCCGCGGTCATCAGCGGCGCGCTCGACCCGCCCGGCACGACCGCTTTCAGTTTCCTTCCGCCTTTCATCCCGCCGGAGTGTTTTTCAAGCACTTCCTTGAACGGAACGTTCATCGGGAGTTCGTACAGTCCGGGTTTATTGACGTGCCCGCTGACGCTGAAAATTCTGCTGCCGGGAGCCTTTTCCGTTCCCCACTGACGATACCAGTCGTTTCCGTTTTTCAGAATCCAAGGCAGGTTCGACAGCGTCTCGACGTTGTTTATCACCGTCGGGCATCCGAAGAGACCGACCACCGCTGGAAACGGCGGCTTCAGCCTGGGATTTCCGCGATTGCCTTCGATGCTCGTAAGCTGCGCGGTCTCTTCGCCGCAGATGTACGCGCCGGCGCCGCGCATCACGAGAATCTTCAGCGGGAAGTTCTTTCCAAGCGTAGTCCCGCCTTCGAGGATTCCGGCTTTTTTCGCTTCTGCGAGCGCTTCCATTACTCGTTTGTACTGGAACGGGAACTCGCCGCGGATGTAGATGAACGCGGTGCTCGCCTGTATCGCCCACGCGCAGATGATGATGCCCTCGATCATCTGATGCGGCGTCAGCTCCATCAGGTAGCGATCCTTGAACGTCCCCGGCTCCGACTCGTCGGCGTTAACGCTGATGTAGCGCTGTTGGCCTTCCTTCTGCGGAACGAAACTCCACTTCATTCCCGTCGGAAAGCCTGCCCCGCCGCGGCCTCGGAGTCCGCTCGCCTTGACGAGATCTATAAGAGCCTTCGGCTCCATTTCCATGGCTTTCTTCGCGAATTCGTATCCGCCTTTCGACTGCCAGAACTCGAGGGTGTGCGGGTTCTTCTCGGCCCAGAATTGTGTGAGGTAGTTGTGTGGATCGGTCATTTTATATTCGCCGAAAATGGTTTCGCTTCTGGTAGAAGGTTCAGTTTATCGTCGCGGAAACCAGTTGTCAGGCTTCGCGCGGATTTTTTATAGCCGCCGATTCAGTCCTCACCCTAACAGTCTGCCCCGTCTGCCCTTGGATCAGCCACAGCTCGCTTCGCTCACAGTCGCACTCCTGACCAACTTATATCTTCAATTAGATTCGTCCCTTGACCCTCTCCAATCAACGATCGAAAATTGTTTTCTCCCCCAGCGTCACGCCGAGGGCTTCCGCGATAAAGTCTGCGGCCGCCTGGAATTCGTACATGGTGTCTTCATCGGAGACGTGGACGACTGCGCTATCTTTGCTGCGGGCAAAGACTTGCCGCGCGGGTGTTTGTAGAACAGAGTTTCCAGACGAAATTCTCAAAACACTACTCATTGTCGTTTTCTACGCCATTTATTTTCAAAAACTCCAGGAACTCTTTCGAGTTTTCACGCGCATCTCTTTCGCGTAGAGACATTATTATGTCACTTTCGCCTGTACCGCCACACGAAGGACATTTGTCGTTGCTTGAATAACTATTTTTTATCACTCCTGACCCAATGCAGGAACTGCAAGGGCGAAATTCCCCCGATGATGCTCCAGTGCCGTAACATAGTCGACAGGATCCTCTTATCGACAAAGCGCTTCCTAAAAATTTACCTGTTCCATTGCAATAGGGGCAAGGCGGTGACTGGCTCAAGAAATCAAAGATGCCAGTACCTCCAAACATTAAAAAGCCGAACACGAGGCAACTAATACCCCCTATCCATGCAAAAAATGAAATACCGGATTTGGGGGTTTCTTTTTCTTCTGACATATAAGAACTTATACCACTAAGCATTTGGGAGCGAGACTTTTAAGCAGATAAACATACAAATAACATTCGGCATCAGATTGATTATTGAATTTGGAGTGAAACACGCGAATGTTTATCTAATGACAAACACGAGCTTCGCGATGTGGAAAGAACTGCGTGAGGTGTGGAAAGAACTGCGTGAGGTGGTTGTGCGGATCGCTCATTTTATTTCCCCGTGTCCTTCTTTCTTGACGCACGCTTTGTCTCGAGCTTCTTAGCCTCGGCTTTATAGAAGGCTATCTGCTCTTCTGCGGTCATGTTCTTTGTCTTCTCGTACAGAGCATCCCTGATTTTTCGAACCGTCTCAACCGCTTTGATCGTCATTTGTCGGCTCCTTCACCAACATTGGCTCTTTCCCTAATGGGTATTTCTTGGAACGATGTTCTTCTCCTGTTGCATCACGCGCCCATGCGTAAAGAACTTTTCTTCCGTTCAAATCTATTGGATTGAAAAAGACCGAATGACTATTCCCCTCCTCAATAGGCCGTCGGCCACTCATTTCAGTAATAGACAACGTATTTTCGTCATCCTGCGTATCGAGTCTAAATCCATACGCGACAACAGTTATCGGCCTTCTGGTTTTGTTAATGACATCAATTCCAATTTTGGATGTAGCACCATTTCCAGGAACTACAATGAGTCGATGGTTTGCCTTCACAGTTAACCTTGGCCGATCTGAAAAGTGTTTAAGTATATCCCAGGCAAAGACGGCTGTAGCTAAAACTGCGCCATATATAGCGATCCAAAATGTCCAATCAGTTTCTGAATCAAGTAATGTAATCATAAAACTCGCCCCTATCTGTCAAACATCGTCTTCTCGCCCAGCGTCACGCCGAGGGCTTCCGCGGCTTTGGGGAGCGCTTTACGACCGCGGGAGGTTTTGAGGATCATCCCGAGTTTTAAAAGATATGGCTCGTAGTGGCTTTCGATCGTGGCGGGCTCCTCCTCGACGATCTCCGACAGCGTTTTCAGCCCCACCGGCGCGGGGGCGTTATCCACGAGCACCTTAAGAATCATCCGGTCCATCTCCTCTAATCCCCATTTGTCGATACGGTGGTTCACGAGGGTTTCTTCCGCGACTTCCTTCGTGATCGATTTCTTCCCCGTCGCGATCGCGAGACTGCGCGCGAGACGGAGCAGGCGATTCGCAACCCGCGGCGTCCCGCGGCTCGAATGCGAAAGAACGTCCGTCGCCGCGGGGTCGACGTCGATATCGAGTATGCCCGCGCTGCGGCTGATGATCCGCGCAAGGTCTTCAGGCTCGTAATAGTCGAGCCGCTCGCGCACGATGAACCTCGCGCGGAACGGCGCCTTGAGCAGTCCCTCGCGGGTCGTCGCGCCGACGAGGGTGAACGGCTTCAACGGAAGCGTAATCGATCGCGCGCTCGGCCCCGTGTCGAGAATGATGTCGATCTTGCAGTCCTCGATGGCGCTGTAAAGGTATTCGTCCACGCCGCGGCGGAGGCCGTGGATTTCGTCGAGGAAGAAGACGGCTTTCTCGGTGAGGTTCGTGAGCAATCCGACGATGTCTCCCTGCTTTTCGAGCGCGGGCGCCTGCGTGTCCTTGAAATCCACGCCCATTTCACGGGAGATCAGGTTCGCGAGCGTCGTCTTCCCAAGCCCCGGCGGCCCCGACAGCAGAATGTGGTCCACTGCCTCATTTCGCTTCTTCGCGGCCTCAATCGCGATCTTGAGGTTCTTGACCACGCGCTCCTGCCCCACGAAATCGTCGAACGACGACGGACGGAGCGTGACGTCAAGCTGCCAGTCGTTATCGTGCTTGCTTCCGTCCGTAAGCTGTTCTTCGAGATCTTCGTCGTCGTACTGCATTTTTGCCCCGGGAGTCATAATACTACGTGCCAGTCACTTTAAAAGTGCCTGGCACGTTTTTCGTTCTCGCGGTTCTTCATCGCGGAGGAAATATGGACAGGATTTACAGGATTAACAAGATGAAATTCAATCCTGTAAATTTTTAGATTAGGGCGGTTCCACTTTGCGCCTTCGCGGCTTTGCGCGAAGACGCAAAGGGTGGAAAAGCGAGAGCTCGCGGTCGCAGTCCAGTGCCAACGTGCCTGGCACCTCCAAGGTGCCCGGCACGTGTCTACGACAGGAAACGAAATACACCAGGGTGGGTTGACAGTCCGTGGTTTCCGCATTGCTGTCAGTCCAGACCCCAGATTTTCGCGAGGTTGTCATCACTTCCCGTAACGACGGATTTCCCGTCGGGGGAGAAACTCGCGGAATTCACCGGGTTTGTATGCCCCGTGAGAGTGCGGATTTCTCGTCCGGTATTCGCGTCCCAGATTTTCGCGATCTTGTCAGAGCTTCCCGTAACGACGAATTTCCCGTCGGGGGAGAAACTCGCGGAATACACGTAACTTGTATGCCCCGTGAGAGTGCGGATTTCGCGACCGGTTTCCGCGTCCCAGATTTTCGCGGTGTTGTCCCAGCTTCCCGTAACGATGGATTTCCCGTCGGGGGAGAAACTCGCGGAACGCACCCAGTTTGTATGCCCCGTGAGGGTGCGGATTTGACTTCCCGTATTCGCGTCCCAGATTTTCGCGGTGTTGTCAGAGCTTGCCGTAACGATGAATTTCCCGTCGGGGGAGAAACTCGCGGAACGCACCTGACCGGTATGCCCCGTGAGAGTGCGGAGTTCAATGCCCGTATTCGCGTCCCATATTTTCGCGGTGTTGACAGAGCTTCCCGTAACGATGAATTTCCCGTCGGGGGAGAAACTCGCGGACCATGCAGTGCTTGTATGCCCCGTGAGAGTGCGGAGTTCGCGTCCCGTATTCGCGTCCCAGATTTTCGCGGTGTTGTCAGAGCTTGCCGTAACGATGAATTTCCCGTCGGGGGAGAAACTCGCGGAATACACCCAGCCTGTATGCCCCGTGAGGGTGCGGAGTTCTTTTGCGAGCATCCAGTATCGCCCTTCCGGAGACGTGTCGAGGAAAGCCGCGCGCTGGTTTGCAGAGAGCGCGAGGAACGCGGAACGCTGGATTTCTGGAAGATCGAGGAATGCGGAGCGCTTGTTTGCAGGGAACGCGAGGAACGCGGAGCGCTGGTTTGCAGGGAGCGCGAGGAACGCCGAGCGTTGGTTTGCGGGGAGATCGAGGAAAGCCGCGCGCTGGTTTGCGGGGAGACCGAGGAAAGCACTGCGATGGTTTTCGGGAAGACCGAGAAACGCCGTGCGCTGGTTTTCGGGGAGATCGAGGAACGCCACGCGCTGGTTTGCAGGGAGACCGAGGAACGCGGAGCGTTGGTTTACAGGCAGTGCTGCACATGCTGCACGCTGGTTCGCGGGGAGACCGAGGAACGCCGAGCGTTGGTTTGCGGGGAGATCGAGGAACGCGGATCGCTGGGTTTCGGGGAGACCGAGGAACGCCGAGCGTTGGTTTGCGGGGAGATCGAGGAAAGCCGCGCGCTGGTTTGCGGGGAGCGCGAGGAACACGGAGCGCTGGGTTACCTGTAGATCGAGGAACGACGCGCGCTGGTTTTCCGGAAGCGCGAGGAACGCGTCCCACATATCGCAAGAAATCGCTTTTTCGATTTTGGGAGAAATTTCGCCCTGGCGCTCCGGGAACTCCCTGACGATTTCAATGTACTTAACAACGGACTCCGCGGGATTTTTTTTGTCGTGTTTTTCATGGACTTTCTTAAGAAGAGTCTTGTACTTCCCATCCCTGACCTTTTCGACGATATTTTGAATCTGCTCGATTCGCTCCGGTATTTCGCTTTCAAGAGACTTCAGTAAATCATGAGCGACATCGAAATTCAGGGACTGAAATTCACTCCTCGCGCCATCGACAACCTGTTTGTAGCGGAGTTCGATCGAGGATTCCATCGATTCTTTCAGCAGAAGTCCCTTGTCGGGAAAACTTGAAGCGACGTCGCGACATAGTGAGAGCGCGAATTTATAGTCGCCTTGTGAAAGTGTATTTTTCACCCGAGCCAGCGCATTCGAGAAGTCACGCTCGCGGATGAGTCCTGGAATTTCCGTTTGTAGTTTTTTCGCGTTTTCATCGTTTGCAAGAAGGAGCAAAGACACTATGTTTTCCTGAAGCTCCTCATAGTTCGTGGTTTCGCGAAGTTCCGCGATGCGCCTTCGAAGCTCCGTGACTTCTTCAATCCGCTCTTTCGCGTCGTTCGAGAGCTTCGATGCCGAAGAATTCATAGCGTTCAACGATAGCGCGCGCTCCGCTTCTTTCAGCGCGAGTTCGTAATCTCGTTTCTCGAAATAGTCCGAAGCGTTTATGACCGCTCGACGTTCCTCCACGGAGTCGAGCGCGGATTTGACTACTGCAAGTCCACCCTCGAACTGGCACAACTCGCAGGAGCCCGAAAGCTCTTTGAGAGAGCTTGTCCATTCACCCAGTTCCGCGAGGTTCGAAGGATTCCGTTCAAGCTCCGCGTCGATCTCCGATTTAAGTTCCGAGCGCACGTCCGATAGCGCGGATGACGCCGTCTCCTCCCAGTCGAGCCATGGAGATTCCCTTGCAGCTTCCCGTGATGCCTGGTGGCCTGGAAATCGATCGCAGAGGTCCATCGCTTCCAGTGCAATCCCGGATAGTTGGACAAATTTCGTTGCCCGCCGCTTCCAGTCGGATTCATTGAGTCGATCGATAATCTTGTATTCACGGTAGATTCGCGTCCACTCCGCGCCGGGATCGATTTCCTCCGGGGATTCCTGATTTTTGACAGCAGCCATTTCCTTTAGTGAGGGGGAGGAATCGGAAGATGGGACATCCGCGCCGACGGAGATTCGTGGAAGTACGCTTTGCTCTTGATCGCACTCCAAAATCCGATCGAGATTACCTATCACGATGTCGAAATTCGCCGGACGCTCGGACGGAAGTCTGCGGGAGCAATCGTCGAGGAGTTCCGCGACATCATCCGGGAGACTGCGTATTTCGCGCATCCCGATATCTGGAGCGCCGAACATAAGGAAGTAAGTAGTCCGCGCCCAGGCGTATATGTCTGAATACTCTTTCACAGGGACGCCGGGGAGGTCACCGAGCTGCTCGGGAGCGGAGTATTTCAGGGTTCCCGCGATGCTTTCCTCGAACCTGGTGCGAGATGAACTTCCGCGCATCGAGCGCTTTTCCTCTTCGAGCCTCTTTTGCTGCATAGCGAGACCGAAGTCGATAATGCGGATTTCGAATTCGCCCTGGTCTTCCCGGTAAAGGATATTCGCGGGTTTGATGTCCCTGTGGAGCAGGTTCCTTTTGTGAGCAGCTTTAAGACCCAGAGCGATCTCCTTTGAGATTGCAAGCGCGCGTTCGATTTCGAAAGGTTTTCCGTTTCTCTTTTTTAAAAGATGCGATTCCAGATCGAGACCGCCAAAATAGTTCATCGCGAGGTAGAGCTTTGGCGCATCCTTCGATCCCCATGATCCGAAATCGAGCGGACGAATGACCCTATCCGATCTGACGGACTGAAGCGCCTGCCACTCCTTCGCGATGCGCTCGATCTCGTTGTTTACGTCCGCTCCTTCTTCGAGGCAGAGCGATTTCACCGCAACATCAACTCCGAACTGATCGCATTTGAACGTCACGCCGAAACCGCCCGCGCCGAGTATGGATGAAGGTCTGTATTTGTTTGACGGGAAAAGTTCGTGCGCAGAATCGTGGAGAATCGAGTCGAGGTAATGGGATAGCGCGTCGTCGTAGCTTTCCGCTCGGATGCATCGCTGATATTGATTGAATGACGCGATGCCCTTTTCGCCGCTTGACTTCGCGATCGCGAGAGACTTTTCCTGCATCGCCTTCGCAGCGCTGAAATCCTCAGCCGCGGTGAGAAGCATTCCGAGATCGTTTGTGATATCGAAGTTCATCTGCGACTCTTCCGGGAGCGCGCGGTAGCGTTCGAGGAGCTTTCGAACCGCGGTCCGCTCCGCGTCTGTGCGAATGGACATCGACGTGCGCTGGGACAACGTGCTTCGAACGCCGTGCCGTGACTTGTTCTGCGCGAGTTGCAAGACCAGTATTTTCAATTCCTTCACATCTTCGCCGACGTGCTCTACGCGATCGGAGACGTTTCTGCCCGCGTCTTCGACGGCTTTGCGCGTTTTGTCGTGTTCCTCGCGTATAAGATCGCAGACCCGTTCGAGCGCTTCTCGATGCGCTATAGCGTAACTCTCGACCGCGAGGAACTTCTTTTCGAATTTCGCTCTGTTGTTCTCGAACAGCGTTTCCGTGTGCGCCTCGTCTTTAGCGAGCTTCTCGATTTGATCCGCTATTCCGCCGAACTGCTTGTCGAGTGTCGCAATGAGATCCTGAATCTCGCTCGATTCGCCCGCTTTCGACCAGGCTTCCGCGGTTCCCACAAGCAGGTCGTCAACCAGCCCTCCAACAACGGGAACGTTCTTCAGCGCTACGCGAGCGACATGCTTCATCGCCGCCTTCCACTTGGGAGAGGCATTTTTGAGGCGATCAATGATTCCTGGTTTGGTTTTTGTTTCAGGCATCGATCTTTATTCACTTTACAAGTTACCTTATTGCGTGTCGCGATGGAGTCAAGACAATTTTTTTCAGTCAAGACCTTTCAAAGCGCCCACTGCGTTTTTCAGGTTTTTTGGTCAGTCAAAAATCGTCGGGGGTCAGAGCCGTGTGTTTCGCAATCCGCAAGAGCATCTTGAGACCGATTTCTTCTTTGTCATGGAAGGCAAAAGTGTAGTCTTCGAATCCATCTTTCGAGAGGGTCTTGTGCGAACCCGATTCGCGCTTCAAAGTCCAGCCATTCCTATAGAGCGCGCGAAGGACTTTTCTCGCCTTCGTGGACTTTCTCTTGCTCACGATTACCCCACGCTGATGGTTATCGGTATCGCTTCCGACTCCGAATTCTCGATTCTCTCCGCGATCACGCGCAGAAGAAGCGCCTCGGCTTTTTTCATCGCTTCATTTCGAGTAGCGCCGTAAACGAGCACACCGGGAACGTCCGGCACTTCGGCGATCCATCTGCCGTCGTCTTCGAGTTCTGTTTCGATTGCAAGATTCATAGCGGCTCCTGAGGCAATCATAACACAGCCAAGCTCAGCCTGAACCAATAAACCTATCCACAGATTACGCAGATTTTAAACCACAGATGAACACCGATGAACACAGTTATTTTTAACCACGGAACACACGGAAAACACGGAAAACAAGTGGTTGGTAGTCAAAATGGGACCGTAGGGGCGGGTTTAACAAAAGGTTCTCAGGCGCGGGAAGACCTGTGTCGTCCCGCTTCCGCGAATCGCCTTTGAAACGCAGGATAACCCGCCCGAAAAACCTGTGAACCCAAAAATCTTCGCAGGATACAAAGAAGTGAGATATTAGTAATACAGAGCGCGTTCCGGCGCCAATCAGAGTTAGGAGGTGTGACAAAATAAGTTGATGAATTTCGCGCTCAGATTTGCGTCAGGTTCGCATTGCGCGATTGAGTCAAACCGGAATCGTAGCTATAGTTCCG
>JANLHZ010000172.1 GCA_024653775.1 Planctomycetota bacterium
GTTTATTCGATCCACCACACCGCGAAAATATGCTCTCACGAGCACACTACGAACAGAATCCCGCTATAGACTGCGATCTACCCCGTGAACACTTACGAAATATCTTCATGGTCGCCGGAAGGCTGAATGGCGAAACCGTGGAAGACCGGCTCCGTCGACTGTAGCGCAGATGTCCCCGGTCCCGAGAACCGTCGATACCCCCAGTTTCGCGCGATAATCTGGAAAACGGAACGACGGCGCCGCCAATTAACGAGTAGGTCGAAGACCTGTCCCCGCTCCCTATCCGCCGCGTCCAGATTTTAATCCGCACTAAATTAGTGCCATATTCTTGAAATAGGCTGTACAATAAAGTAGTTATCTATTAGAAGTTTCCCAAAGGGATGACTTCAGCGCAAGTAAAGGCAAGAGAGCGATGCTTAGATTTTCAAGAAAAGCAGATTACGGAATCCTACTCGTCGCGGACATCGCGCACTCGATGGACGAAAGCCCGAAAGGCGTTTCCGCTGCGAGTCTGGCGAAGAAGTACAGTCTCAGCAAGTCGTTCACAGCGAACATTCTGAAGGACCTAAGCCGGGGTGGGATTCTTTTCTCGACCCGCGGCAAGGGTGGCGGCTACTTCCTTTCGAAAGCTCCGGATGAGATCAGCCTCCACGACGTGGTCGACGTCCTCGACGGCGGGGTCAAGATGACTCACTGCACTCCGAGCGGGTCGTTCACGTCCGCGGAGCACGACGCGGATGCGGACTCCGGGGATTGCTGCGAGATTTCGGAAACCTGCCCGGTCAGAAGTCCGCTTCAGAGAGTTCACCGCGGAATTCAGCATTACCTCGAAAGCCAGACTTTCGAAAACTTCTACGACGGCTCCCTCGGCAAAGATCCATTTCAGGTGAGGGAAGCTCTGGAAATCGTTTAACGGAAAAGGATAATACAACCGATGCAACTCGATAATCACCGTCCAATTTATTTCGATAACCACGCGACGACGCCGCTCGATCCGCGAGCGCTCGAAGCGATGATGCCGTATCTGAAGGAAGAGTTTGGCAACGCGGCGAGCAGGAGCCATCGATTCGGATGGACCGCGGAAGAGGCTGTCGAAAACGCGCGAAACCAGATCGCGCGGCTGATCGGCGCTCCCGTCCGTAAAAACGATCGAGGCAAGGAATACACGCAGGAGATCATCTTCACTTCGGGCGCGACGGAAAGCGACAACATCGCGATTCTCGGCGCGGCGGAATTCTACAAGGACAAGGGAAACCACATCATCACCGTGAAAACCGAGCACAAGGCGGTGCTCGATCCGTGCAAGTACCTCGCGTCGAAAGATTACGATGTCTCGTACCTGCGCGTCGGAACCGACGGGCTGATTTCTCTGGACGAGCTTCGAAAAACGATCACCGACAAGACGATCCTCGTCACGATAATGTGGGCGAACAACGAGATCGGAGTGCTCCAGCCGATTCGCGAGATCGGAGCGATCTGCCGGGAACGCGGCGTTATTTTCCACACCGACGCGGCGCAGGCCGCGGGCAAGGTGAAGATCGACGTCGAGACGGACAACATCGACGTCCTTTCGCTCAGCGGCCACAAGATGTACGGACCGAAGGGAGTCGGAGCGCTTTACGTCCGCAGGAAGAATCCGCGCGTGCGTCTTTCGCCTATCATCCACGGAGGAGGCCACGAGCGCGGCTATCGAAGCGGAACGCTGAACGTCCCCGCGATCGTCGGATTCGGCGCCGCGGCGGAGATCGCGATGAACGAACTGGAAGAAGAGAGCACGCGTCTGAAGGAACTCCGCGACTACTTCTGGAGTGAAATTTCGACGCGGCTCGAGTACGTGGAGCTGAACGGAAGCTTGGAGCACCGCCTGCCGAACAATCTGAACGCGTCGTTCGCGTACGTGGAAGGCGAGGCGCTGATGATGAAGATGAAGGACCTCGCGGTATCGAGCGGAAGCGCCTGTACTAGCGCGAGCCTCGAGCCGTCCTACGTCCTGAAGGAACTCGGCGTGCGGGAGGAACTTGCACACTCGTCGATCAGATTCGGCTTCGGTCGCTTCAACACGCGGGAAGAAGTCGAGTATGCGGTAGGCGTTGTGATAAACGCGGTGGAAGCTCTCCGGCAGATGAGCCCGCTTTACGACATGGCGAAGGAAGGCATCGACCTTTCGACGGTCAACTGGGCGGGAGGGCACTAAAGGATTTTGAATATTTTTGTCCCGATAGAGGTTATAATTTAGACTGGAAATCGGTCAGCAGCAGTTTTTTTAGGAGCCTGTAATGGCATACGGAAATAAAGTTATAGATCACTTCGAGAATCCCAGGAACGTGGGAAGTTTCGACAAATTGGCAAGCGACGTCGGCACCGGAGTCGTGGGAGCGCCCGAATGCGGCGACGTGATGAAGCTCCAGATTCAGGTCGACGAAAACGGCGTCATCAAGGACGCGAAGTTCAAGACGTTCGGCTGCGGCAGCGCGATCGCTAGTTCCTCGCTTGCGACGGAATGGGTGAAGGGAAGAACCCTGGACGACGCGCTCAAGATCCGCAACTCGGATATCGCCCATGAACTGAGCCTACCCCCGGTAAAGATTCACTGTAGCGTTCTCGCGGAGGATGCCATACGCGCCGCGATCAACGATCTGAAGGAAAAACAGACCGTGAAGGTCTAATTTTGTTGGAGGTTTAAAACTATGGCGATCAATGTCACTGAACGTGCGGCAAAACAACTCAAGCAGATCAACGAAAGAGAAAGGCGCGATCTCGTCGCTCCATATCGCATGGGAGTCAAGGGCGGTGGATGCTCGGGTTACGAGTATTCGCTTCACTTCGAAGACAAGAAGCAGGACTTCGACAAGGACTTCGAATTCGAGGGGCTCCACTTCTACGTCGACGAGAAGAGCTACTTCTTCCTGAACGGCATCACCCTCGACTTCGACGACTCGAATCCGCTTCAGGCAAGTTTCATCTGGAAGAACCCGAACGCGACCGGAACCTGCGGCTGCGGAACGTCGTTCTCCGTGTAGCAGATACGCGCAGTGCTTTTGAAAATACCGCCGGGACATGGTCTCGGCGGTTTTGTTTTTGGCGCGAGCGTGATAGGATTTCGCGATGAGTAATAAACGGATTTCGAAAAACGATTACGGAAACTGGCTCGGCGAAGTGAAGTCGCGGATTCAAATCGCGAGGATTTCCGCGGCCCGTTCCATCAACCGCGACCTGATTCTGCTTTACTGGGACATCGGTAAAAGCATCGTCGAAAAGCAGGAACAACTCGGCTGGGGAAAGTCCGTTGTGGATCGGCTTTCGAGAGACCTCGGCCGAGCCTTCCCCGACGTCGGTGGGCTTTCGAGCCGGAATCTTTGGGATATGAGAAGGCTGTATTCCGAGTACTCGAATCCTTCGATTTGGAGAGACGTCATAGCAAAAATCGAGCATCCGAAATGGGTCGATCCAAAACTGCGACAGCCTGTCGCAGAATTGGAAAACCACTTCGAAGGCAGCAAGAAACTGAGAAAACCAGCGGTCGTCGCGAGGGAAAAAGAGGTGATCGAAATTCTGCGACAGGCTGTCGCAGAATTACCCTGGGGACACAATCTCATGATTTTGAACAAGGTGACTGACCCGGTCGAAAAGCTCTTCTACGTCACAGCAGCAACTAAATATGGCTGGACCCGCAACGTTCTTCTGAACCAAATAAATTCAGGCGCGTACCGAAGGAGCGGGAAGAAGAGGAAGACCCACAACTTCGCGCTGGTTCTGCCTGGAGATTTGGCGGAGCAGACCGAAGAGATGCTAAAGAGTTCGTACAGCCTCGAGTTCCTAGGTATCAGCGAAGCGATAAAAGAGCGCGAACTCGAAAACCTGCTAATCGAGAATCTCAAGAACTTCATCCTCGAACTCGGCTACGGCTTCTGCTTCGTCGGAAGGCAGTATCGCCTGTCTCTCGGCAGGAAAGATTATTTCGTCGATCTGCTTTTCTATCATCGGTTTTTGAAGTGCCTCGTCGCGATCGACATAAAGATCGAAGCGTTCGCGCCGGAGTTTTCGGGAAAGATGGATTTCTATCTGAACCTCCTGAACGAGAAGGAGAAGACACCGGACGACAATCCTTCGGTGGGAATGATTCTCTGCGCAGAGAAGGACGATCTAGAGGTCGAGTTCTCGCTCAAGACGAAGAACAATCCGATCGGAGTAGCGGAATACTGCCTGCAGGATTCTCTGCCGGAGGAATTTAGGGGCTTGCTTCCGACTCCGAAGGAGATCAGAGAAGCGCTCGGCTACGGCCATAAGAAACGAAGGAAGGCTAACCAAGCTCGCTAGCGCGCTTCGCGGCTTCGACGACGGCTTTGATCAGCGTGACGCGGAGTCCGCCTTCCTCGAGTTTCAGAAGGCCGTCGACGGTGCAGCCCGCGGGAGTTGTTACGCTGTCCTTTAAAAGCGCGGGATGCTCGCCGAGTTCGAGGGTCATCTTCGCCGCGCCGAAGCAGGTCTGCGCCGCGAGGAGGATCGCCTTGTCCCGCGGTATGCCGAGCTTGACTCCCGCTTCCGCGAGGCTTTCGATGATGACGTAGATGTACGCTGGTCCGGAGCCGGAAAGTCCGGTGACGGCGTCCATCAGATACTCGTCGACGGTGGTGGTTCGACCGACCGCCTTGAAAATCTCTTCCGCGAGATGAAGGTCTTCGTTCGTCGCGTGCGAGCCTTTGCTGAGCACCGTCATCCCTGCGCCTATCAGCGCGGGAGTGTTCGGCATCGCGCGGACGACCCTGCACTTTCCGCCGAGGAATTCCTCGAGCTGCGCGATGCGCGTTCCCGCGGCGACGGAGACGACCAGCGTCGTCGGATCGAGCGCGTCCCTGCACGATTCGATCGCCTCGCGAATCTTTTGGGGCTTGGTGCAGAAGATCGCGATGTCCGCGCCGCTGACCTGCGCGCGATTGTCCGCGGTGACGCTGATCCCGAACTTTGCCGAGAGTTCCTCGCAGCCTTCCGCGTGGCCTTTCGAAGCGCGGATGTTCCCGGACGGAACGCCTTTCTTCTGGAGTCCGCTAAGGATGGTCTCCCCGATCTTGCCTAGTCCGATCAGCGTGATTTTTCGTGTCGTGAGCGCCATGTTTTTCAGTTCCGGAGTTACGCGGGATTAAAATTCGTGTAAAGCGCTGATACAATACGGGCTATGGCCTCGATAGACAAAGACGCATACGAAAAAAGCTTTGCGGAGCTGGACGAAAGGCAGAGGGAAGCCGTGCTCGCGCGGGAGCGGATCGTGCGGGTCATCGCGGCTCCCGGAAGCGGCAAGACGCGGACGCTCGCGCTAAGATTCATCGACCTCGTTCTGCGCGGCGTTCCCGCGGACAGGATTCTCGTGCTCACCTTCAGCCGAAAAGCGGCGGAGGAGATGGAGGCGCGGATTTCGAAGTTCATTACGGGAACGACTCCGGAGCTTCATGTATCGACGTTCCACTCTTTTGCGTTCAAGGTGCTGCGCGAGAACCCGCACGTCTTCGGATCGAAGGCGTCGATTATTTCGTCCGCGCTCGAAAAGGAACTGCTCGCGCTCGCGATGGAAAATCTTCGCGCGGAGCTTCCCGCGGAATGGTTTGCGCGGAAAAGGCTCGCGTTCGACTTTCCGGAGGCGAAGATATCTCAGATTCAGGAACTGATCACGCTGCTGAAACAGAATCTCGTGAAGGCGGACGCGCTTTCGAAAGCGATCTCACAGGACAGGGGCGCCGGATTCGAAGGCCGCGCGTCGCTCGAAAGCGCGAGACATCTTGCGCTTATAGCGCGGGAATACGAGTCGCTGCTCGAGCGCGCGGGAATGCTCGATTTCCGCGATCTGATCCTGCGCTTCATCGACTTTCTGGAAATGGAGGAGAGCCGCTACGTTCGCGAGAAGTTCGCTCACGTCATCGTGGATGAATTCCAGGACACGGATCCTTCGCAGTTCGAAATGATCGCGAAGCTGACTTCGGGCAAATGCAGCCTGTACGTCGTAGGCGACCCGCGGCAGTCGATCTATCGGTTCCGCGGCGCGCGGCCAGAGAATATAGTCGCGCGGGGCAGGGAGAAGAGCTTTCTCGAAAAGCGCTTTGGCCGCGAGAAGGTGCGCACGATCGAACTCGGGAAATCGCGTCGCTTCGGGCTGGCGATCGCGAAAGCCGCCAACGCGGTGGCGGAGGGTTTCTTCACGGGTGAGGCGATTTCGTCCGTAGAGCCGGAGATCGAAAACTCCGTGCGCGTAATAGGCGGAGCCAACGAACGGGAGTGCGCGAAGGCAGCCTGCGAATGTATCGCGCGCGAGATTCTGATCGACCGCGTGAAAGCGGAAGAGATATGCGTCATCGCAAGGACTCACGAGCAGCTTTCAGCGCTAAAAGACGAGCTGGACGACGCGGGAATCGAATGCCGAGCCTCCGAGGAGCCTTCGAGATCGCCCGCCGCATCGCGAATCGAAGCCGCGCTCGAACTCGTCAAGGCCGGACACTTCGTTCGTCTCGCGGAGAAGAATTACGAGGTCGAAGAAATCCTCGAAGGCTGCGCGAAGCGCCTCGAAAAGCTGCTTCCATCGCGGCTCATTCGCGAACTCGAATCCGGAGCGCGATTCGAAGGCGCGTCGACTACCGCGTACGCGAGAAAGCTCTGCGCGCGCCTGCGGGCTGACTTTCCGGACAAGTACCGCGAAGGTCCGCTGACGAAAGACGTCGTGCCGGGACTTCGCGATCCGGTGTACTCCCGCCTCGAACCCGCGGACGAAGAGCGGATCGACCTCGTTATCGGACTTATCGAGCGCGGCGGTGAAATTTCGAGCGGGTTCGAGGACTTCGCGTCGAAGCTCCTCTGCCTCGTCCACGATTCATCGGACCCATGCAGAATTAAGAAACTATCTCAAGCAAGCGAGATCGATAATTCGGAGCCGTCAAACGAGACGTCCGAACGCTTTTGCGGACGAGGACGTCCGCGGTCCCATGTGCCTACGATAGTTTCTAAATGCCGATTACCTCTTGCTGCTAACGCAGCGGGGGACCAGGAGCCGGCGGACAAGCTCCTCGAAGTCGCGCGGTGGTTCGACAGATTCAGCGCTCTCGGAGCGGATGAACGGAAAGACGTCACACAAGGCGAGATGGCGGGCAGATTCCTCCAGGCCTTCGATACTATGAAAACGGAAACTAAAATGAAATCCGATAACCTCTCGCTGCTAACGCAGCGGGGGCGCCCTTCGCCTGGAAGCGACGGGGACGGAGCGGGCGTGAACCTCTATACCGCCCACGCCGCGAAGGGACTCGAATTCGACAGCGTCTACGTTCTGAACCTGAACGAAGGACTTTTCCCGCTTGGCGGGAGAACGGAGTCTAAAATGCGCGCGGACGTTTCACGGCTGCTCGAAAAAAAGCTGGGCAAACGCGACGGCGGCGGATTCAGGGCGATAGGCGCGGAGGAGCACGGACTCGAGGAGCAGCGCCTCGCGTTCGTCTCGATGACCCGCGCACGAAAACGCCTCACGCTTTGCTTCCAGAACGCCGAAGCGTCGCCTGCGCCCGCGGAAGTCCTCGTCCGGGTCGCGAATGCGCTTGGGATCGATCTCGCGTCCGCGGGCGCGCCCCCGGCTTTCCCGACGGTTAAGCGAAACGTCGAGAGCCTGATTCTTAGGCTCAATCCCGCGGACCGTGAAGCGCTCAGGATCGAGGTCGAAACCAGGCGTCCGGATATTCAGGACGCAGCGGCGGAACTCTGGAAATCGAAGGTCGCGTCGCTTTTCAGAGAGCCAGCGACCATCAGAGACCAGCTAGAGAAAGATGGCCTCGGACCGCTGAACGACCTCGGTTTTCGCGACTGCGAGACGATTTATACGTGCCCGAGAAAGTTCTTCTACGAAAGATTCTTCGAGAGGTATTTCGAGAGCCGCGACAGGTCGGCCCGCGAGGCGAATCTGTACGAAGACACGCTGAAACCCGGAAACTACTTCATAAGGCCGCTGCTGGCGGAACTGGCGAAACCGCACCACCAGAAAAAACTGAAAGCCGATCCGGAGGGATGGATTTCGAAGGCGGCCTCCGATTACCTCCGAGACAAATACGGGATCGAAACCGTTCGAGGCGAGGAGAGCGGCGGGGACAAGGCGATCGCCGCGCTTGAGCGTCTTCGGAGCGATCTGATCGAAACGCTTCGAATCCACGTAAGCGCGCTTCGGAGCGAAGGCGTGGAGTTCGCGGAGGAGGACGTCGCAATCGCAAGGATCGGAGCGATGGCGGTTCATGGTCGCATCTTGTCAGCGACGAAGGACGACGCCAGATACGCCTTCGGTTTCCAGGCGAGGAAGAAGCCGTCGCAGAAGACCGCCGCGAAAAACCTCCTCGCTGACGCGCTGAAGGAAAAGGGCGGTAGTCCGCGCGTCGCGGATGTTCTGCGCGCGCTCGCGGAAGACCTGGACGGCGTGATCGAAAGCTGGGGCGAGCACAAACCGGACCGTGATCAGAGCAAAGAAGCGGGAATTTCGCGGCTGTCGAATTCCGCAAAACTCGATGACTCCGGCGTGAAGAAGATGCGCGACGACCACGGAGCGAGTCCGGAAGACCTTGAAGCTCTGCGAAAACTGCTCCACGAAAGGATCAGGATCGTTACCGAGGAAGGACTGTTCCCGGCGGACCCACGCGAAGGAAGTTCGCGCACCTGCCTGGAATCATCGTGGTCCCCCGCCGATTCCGGCGGCTGCCCTTACGAGCGGTTCTGCCGGCCGGATGACAGACGAGCAACGAGTCGTTGAAAAAAGATCGTAACTGTTCACCTCCTAATATTCGTTTCAGCCGCCCACATCTGTAATTCCGAGGTCGCTCATGAGACGCCAAAGCGTCGTGGTGCTGACGCCGAGTTTTTTTGCCGCGTCCTGCCTGACCCAGGCGGAATCTCCGAGAGTCCTGACGATATATTCCCTCTGGAATCCCCTGACGGCGTCGCGGTAGTTACCAGATGCGTTGATAGCAGACATCGTGAACTCATCGGGAAGTTCGCCCATGCCTATAGTTTCGCCAGGTAGCAGCATGGTGAGTCTCTCGACGAGGTTTCGAAGTTCCCTCACGTTCCCCGGCCAGGAATATTTCGACAGCGCATCGAGCGCATCGTCGTCAAAACTTATTGTTCCCGCGCCATTTTTGTTCGAATACCTCTCGACGAAGTGCGCGAGCAGTTCGCGGACATCCATAGGCCTTTCCCGCAGTGGCGGGACCTCGACAGGGATAACCTTCAACCTGAAGTAGAGGTCTTCGCGAAAAGCGCCTTCCTTGACCCTCGCGGCGAGATCCTCGTTGGTGGACGCGATCATCCTGACCTCGGTTTTAACAGGCACGCTCGCTCCCACCGGAATGATCTCCCGCTCCTCGATTGCTCGGAGCAGCTTCGCCTGCAGGTTCAACGGCAGGGTTCCGATCTCGTCGAGGCAGAGCGTACCCGATGAAAGCTGCACGAACATCCCCTCCTGGGTCGTATCCGCTCCTGTGTAGGCTCCCTTGACGTGACCGAACAACTCGCTTTCGAGAAGATTATCGGGTATCGCGGCGCAGTTGACGGAAACGAACGATTTCTTCGCCCGTGCGCTCTGGCTGTGAATCTTCCGCGCAACAAGTTCCTTCCCGGTGCCGCTCTCTCCCGTGATAAGCACGGTGGCGTCGGATTCCGCGATCTTTGCAATCAAGCTCTGCAGCTTCGATATGCAAACGGACGAGCCAATGATCTCACCCCTGCCCGCGCTCCTGCGCAACCTTTCGTTTTCGCTCTCGATCTCCCTTACCCTGATAGCCTTCTCTAGCTTTTTCAGGAGATCCTCGCCTATGACTGGTTTGATGAGATAGTCCGTCACGCCGAGACGAAAAGCCTCGACCGCGTTTTCCACGGTCGAATAAGCAGTCACCAGGAACACGGGCGCGTTCGGCTGGAACTTCCTCGTAACGCGCACGATCTCGAGTCCGTCGACCCTTGCCATTTTGAAATCCGTGACCACCGCCAGAAACGATCTCTTCTCGATATCTGCGACGGCTTTCCTCGGATCGCTTACCGCGTGGACGTCGTATCCCCCTCCACGAAGGAGAAGCTCGAGCCCCTCGAGCACGGCAACGTCGTCGTCGACAAGTAACACAGGTGACGTCATTTCAGCTCCTTTGCAAGACGCATGTTCGCGGACGATTCATAATGTTCCGTTATCGGATGCCTGATTCGAAAAGTAGTTCTGACGCCCGGTTCGCTTTGGACTTCGATTCTGCCCCCAAGGTTCCCGATTAACTGCCGCGATACGCTCAGCCCGAGCCCGGTGCCCTTGCCGGGAGGCTTGCTCGAATAGAATGGATCGAAAATCATGTCCATTTCTTCCGCGGCGATTCCGGGTCCGTTATCTGAGACTTCGATGACGATTTCGCTTTTTTCCTTGTGCGAGATCACCTTGATCCTGCCGCCTGAGTTTTCGAGCGCGTCCCTCGCGTTCATAAGCAGGTTAATGAGGATTTGCATCAAATGGTCGCCAACGGTTTTGACTCTGGGAATTTTCTTGTCGAGTCTGGATTCGATGATTATATCCGGACTGGCGCCCTGGTACCTCGAAATGCCGACGGCGCTCTCTATGATGGCATTCACGTCCTCGAGTCTGGCTTCCTTTCCCTTAGGTCTCGAAAACAGCACGAGGTCGCGAACGATGGAAGCTATGCGATCGATATGCTGCTTGACTGTTCGAAGGCGCTGCGCGTGTTCTTCATCCGCGGTCTGCGCCTGAACACTGGTTAGTAGCGCGCTCATGGCGGCGAGCGGGTTTCCTATCTCATGTGCGATCCCCGCCGCCATCAGGCCGATGGACGCGATCCTTTCAGAATGTATGAGCTGCGCCTGCGCCTCACGGAGATCCCTCGTCCTCGCCTCCACAACCTTTTCGAGATCCTCGGCATGGCGCTCGATTCTGCGCCTCGCATCAGTAAGTTCTTTTTCCCTTTTCTGGAGGGACACCGCCATCTGGTTGAACGACTTGCCGAGCCTCTCGATGTCGTCGCCCGTGCGGATTTCGATCCGTCTCGCGAGGTCTCCGGAAGCCATTGCCTCGGCGGTCTCGATAAGTTTCCTGATCTGCAGGCTCATGGCCTTGTCGAGGAAGAAAGCGAGAAGCGCTCCGAAAAACAGGCACCCGATAGTCACCTGCCAGGCGAAGTTCTGCGCTTCGATCACCTCGACATTGAAATCCCTGCTCGAAACTACCAGCAGCAACGTTCTGGCGCTGTCTGTTCTCATGTTCGCCGACGCGACGAAATAGTGCCCCGCCTCATGAAGGAAATCATGCGGCGCGGCTTCCAACAGTTCGTGCGCGCTTTTTGCGGAACTCGGTGTCGGCAGATCGACCCCGTTATGCTCCGATAGTTCGTTCCATTCCTTCGCGACGTCGTTCTCGAGGAGTTTCTCGTTTTCATCGTATACAAGAACCGCAAGTATTGGAAACCTCGCCAGACCGTCTATTCTGGTGGCGCCTGCCGCTTCCTCCCCTTCCATTGCGGAAATGTGGTTAGCTAGCGCCTCCGCCATTGACTGATATACGAGACGCGCTCTTTCTTCCACTCTGCTGTGGAGATCGCCGGTCATTAGAAGTGCGAACGGCGCGACCAGAAGCGCGGGGAGGACCGCTACCAGCACTATGATCAGCTTCCTGAGTCCTATTGGTAACGAGACTTTCATTTAACGAGTCTATCAGGAATGTTCGTCAGTTCAAACTTACCTTCGTCGCTGCGAATTCCGCGCCTACGAATTTTCGTCCGAAGGAGATCGCAAACGGTGAAACCGACGCGCCTCGCATTTCAAAAATGAAACGCACATTTCAGAAGTGAAATGCGTGATGTTGAAAAAAACGCTGAAAGCCCCGGAAAGTGCCGGTAAAGACGATTCGCGCTTTAGGCACGCGGCTTGCGACTGCATCGCAAGGGAACTTTCGGTCAGTGCCGGAAGCCTTGTGCGTGGAGAATGCTAACGCGTGGTTTGGTGCGGTCGGTTCCTTTCTTCAAGTGTTCGAACCGAAGGTGAGATTCGAAGACTCCTTTCCCAAAATGTTTGCGAGAGGAACCGGCCGTTTTAATGGAGGACTGGAAATGAATTCGTTATTCAAATGGAAAGTGGTGAGCGTCTCGATTCTTCTGGCGCTCATCATTTTAGGCGCACCGAGCATTGCGTCGGCGTATCCAGGGTTCGCTCGTCGGTACGAGACGAGTTGCATAACCTGTCATACCGCGTACCCGAAGCTGAACGACTTCGGACGCGCGTTTCGGTGGAACGGGCATCAGATCCCGGATGACCCGGGCGACGGTTACGTCGACGACTTCTTCGTGGGCACCGACCGTCCGGATGTCCCAATGGGCGCGGATGCCTGGAAGGATGTTTTTCCCGCCGGTGTCTGGCCGAATTCGATAACGGGCGACGCGCCGATCGGTTTTCAGGCGCAATCGAGAATCACGCGCACGTCGGGAGCGCAGGGAGCCGACGGTCCGGCGACGGACTTCAAGTTCCCGACGGGGATCGGACTCATAAGCGGAGCGGCGCTTGGCGAGGATATCAGCTACTGGGCGAGACTCCAATTCGGAGACGACTCCGTGGAGATCGAACGCGCTTACGTAACCTTCACCGACCTCACTCTCGACGGCGCGAGCTTCGCGGAGGAGGGTATCTGGGGCGGACTTCCCGACAACGTCCTCAACCTCAGACTTGGAAGGATCGACCCTTGGTTCCTCGGTTATTCGAATCACGTCGACAGATATACGCTCGCAGGGTTCAACGTCAACGGCTTCAAGGCAGGCGACAACCCATGGCAGGCTGAGCCGTCGCTGACGGGAGCGGAGCTCTGGGGGTGCTTCGGTGGAAGTTTCATGTACGTGGCAGGTGTCTCGAACGGCACTGCAACGAACGACAACAACTCCGACAAGGACGGATACGCGAGGATCGCGCTTAAATTCGGCGGAGTAGGTTTCGACGGAAGCACCTCGGGAGGCGCCGTCGAGGATCTCGCGGAACTCTCCGGGGCGCAGGACGATTCCTTCACCATAGGCGCGTTCGCGTACCAGGGGCAGAACACGATTACCAAGGAGACGACAGGCCAGACCTGGGACGATCGATTTTACCGCGTGGGAGGCGATATGAGGCTCACTTTCGGCGATTTCAATCTCTTCGGAACCGCAATGTTCGGCCTCGACAGGAACGCCTTCGGGAACACGAATCCCGAAGGGCATCGGAGCGTCGCGTGGTACTGCGAAGCCGACTACGTCATATATCCGTGGCTTATCCCGGTGGTCCGTTACGAGTATTCGAACGAAGACGGCTATGCGAACAACGTCAACAGCGTGATCGCGAGCCTGACGATCCTGATACGTTCGAACGTCAAACTAGTTATCGAGCGCAAGGCGCAATTCGAAGAACATTCAACGTCCAAACAGCCGGGCACGCTTCAGTTCGCGCTCGATGTGTCGTTCTAGAAAAGGGGTGACAAATGAGAAGATCAGTAAATAACGCATTCGCAGCCGCCTGGGTAATACTTGCTGTTACCGCATGCGAGGAGCCGAGCGGTCTCTACCTTCCAGGGGGGGCACAGGATTACATCGTAGACGTGAGCGCCGAATCGCCCACGTTCAAGCGAGACACCGAGACCGCGAGCTTCTGGCAGGGAACAACCTCCACCCAGTTCTCGGGAGCGGTTTCCATGGGGCAGGACACCGACTTCGGAATGAAAATGGCGAACGGAATGAGCTTCAAGCTCCACGTCGAAGCGCTTCCCGCTCACGTATTCGAAAAGGAGAGCGACGGAATGTGGATGGAGCATCACACTTCCGGCGCGACCCACCACATAAGGCTGGAGGTCTCGGAATCCTTGTCGGGTCACAGTCCGCATGGACACGAATCCATCCCAACCCACATACACGATGGCGCGATCTATGTATCGGGAACGACAACCGATCCTCTGGTCGAGGAGATCGAGTGGGTGCAAGTGATGCAGACCCATGGTTTTCGTTACATCGTCAATCTCGACCTCGATTCCGTGCTCACCGACGGCCAGACCTACGATATTGTCGCGAAGATCGAGGAACCCGAGTTCATGCGAGACCACGAACTCAACGAAATCTGGAAAGGCGATACGACCGTCACTTTCACGGGGACCTGGTCTACGGCAAGCGGTTTTACGCTCACCACAAGTAACGTTGTCACCGCGGATTTCGATGCTACCCTCAGCTCTTCATCTAGCCTCACGTCGATCTTCGGCGAAGCGAACCTCGGGATCCCGACGGGAGCGGACACGCGCCTCGTAATCAAACTCATCGTCGATGAAAACACGACCAGTATGGAAGAGGAAGCCAAGGATGCCGGCGGACGCCTGTTCATGACTCCGATCACCGTCACTCTCACCGCGCCTGATACCGGAGGCGTAAAAACCGTAACCCTCGAACCGATCTGGAGCGAGCACCACGGTTTCTACTACGGCGCTAACGTCGCATTGCCTCTCGTAGGCAACGGAACGCCGATAAGCGGAGCCCACGGCGCCGGCGGAGGCGAAGCTGCGGGCGGCGGCGAGGAAGGCGGACATTCCCACTAATACGAAATCATCAATGTCAGAAGGCACAGGAGATTAAAATGAAAACGAAATTGCTCTTTATCACAGTCAGCTTGCTTGCGGCGACGATTACGATTTTCTCGTCGTGCTCGACGTCGCCCTCGACGGATGAACCCGCGGATCATGGGATGGACATGCAGATGTCTTCGTTCGATCCATCGGGAAAAAATATCGTCAGCGAATCGACGGACGCCGTACTCTATCGTCAGCCCCTCCCATCCGCTGGATGGGAAGTGCAACCGAAGGTTCTATACAGCAAGCGCCCCGGCGCGACTAAGGACGACAAACCAACGGGAAGCATTTCCGGCGTAGTGAAGCACAGGTGGCTGCGACGGGTTCCCTACGTGGTGTATCTGGATCCGATCGACGACGCGGAGTTCGATGTCCCGGAGGACAATCCGCTTATGGATCAGAAACAGAGTACATTCGTTCCGAAAATCCTCCCGATTCTAGTGGGGACCACTGTCGACTTCCATAACGACGACCCCTTCACTCATAACGTCTTCTCTCCGGAGGGAGAATACGACCTCGGCAACTGGGGTCAAGGCCAACAGAAGGAGTACGAGTTCAAGGAAACCGGCATTTACACTCAGTTATGTCGCCTGCACCCGCAGATGATCGCGTATATAATCGTTAGCGAAACGCCATTTGCCGCCGTCATCGAGGCTGGAAGCGACGGATCGTTTGCGCTTGAAGACGTGCCAGTTGGAAGACACGGCGTAAGGGTATGGTCGGAACGTCTTACCGAGGAGCAAATCGGAAAATCCTACACCGTAACCGTGCGCGAGAATCAGGCCGCGAGCGTCACCATAGAACCTTGACTACGTAACACACCCACTGGAGCGCGGCGCGCGACAGTCTACTTCTATATGTCGGTCGCGCTCCAGTCTTTATCTATGGTCCTGAGCAATCGAAAAACATAATGTGCGCGGAGAAGAGCCATGAAAGACAACAGATCGAAGAAAACAATTATCGCGATTATCGCTATGAGCGCAATTCTCACCGCCCTTTTGTGGCGGTTCGTGCTTGTTGCCGAAGCATTCACCGGGGACGCAGGGGACACGAGCGCTAGCCCAGTGCCGGACGCGCCACTCGAGCCGACCTTCGATTCCGTCGTCGAACGCGGCAAATGGCTTTTCGAAAGGAACGGCTGCTTTGCCTGTCACGGCGAGGCTGGAATCGGTGGAGTCGCGCTTCCGAATTATGCAGCCGGTACTGTCCCGGATCTAAACTACATTGCGGAACGGATGACGATATACTCGCCTGAAGACGCAAAGGCTGTTATCGATATCATAGAGTCGAGAACTCCGTTCGATAAGGTTCAAGATCCTCCGTATCCAAGATTTGCGGTCACGAAGGCTCAATACGACAGTATCCGCCAGGTAATCAGTAATGGGAGCCAGGCTGGTTCCGCCGATCCGTCGAAACCGCCACCCCCGATCAATATGCCCGCCTGGAAACTGATACTTTCAGACGAAGACATCGATGCAATTATTTCTTATCTCATTTCGCTCTACCCTTGGGACGAATGAAGTTTGAGGTGACAGTGGATAGAATGCGTCTATAGAGTCATTCGGTGGACGTAACGCGAATCGAACCTGCCGCAACTCCGAGCGGAGAACTCGATACTTTATTTATTTTAGCCTCCTTAATTCTCAATTCTCAATTCTCAATTATTAATTATTAATTATTAATTATTAATTCTTAACTCTTAACTCTTGAACCTTTCCGCCGAGACGTTAAGCGAGCGCATTATCCGCTGAAGCCCAGCGCGGGTGATTCCCATCGCCTGCGCGGCCTGAGTCACGTTGCCGCCGACTTTTTCGAGGGTCTGGATTATGAACTTACGCTGGAATCTTTCGACGGCTTTCTGCTTGCCCTCCTCGTAGCTCAGGTTTTCGTCGATCGCCACCGCTTCGAATCCTTCTACCTCGATGCCGAGGTGCTGCGGCAGAATGATCCCGCCGCGGCAGAGCATGAGCGCCCTTTGGATCGCGTTTTCGAGTTCGCGCACGTTCCCAAGCCACGGATAGTCGAGCATCGCATGGCACGCTTCGTCGCTAAGCGCCTCTCCGCCGACGGATTCGCCCGCGAGACCTTCGTACGTCCGAAGAAAATGAACCGCGAGCGGAATAATGTCCTCCTTCCGCTCCCGCAGCGGCGGAATGTCGATCGTCACGACCTGAAGCCTGTAGTAAAGGTCCTCGCGGAACTCGCCTTTCTCGATGCGTTCCTTCAGCGTCTGGCTTGTCGCGGTGATGAGACGAAACTTCACGGGAACCGCGGTCGATGTCCCGAGAGGGATCACCGTCCGCTCCTGAAGCACCCGCAGCAGCTTGCCCTGAAACATCGGAGACATCAGTCCGATCTCGTCGAGGAACACCGTCCCTCCCTCGGCTTCGCGGAAGATTCCGAGGCGATCGCGGTCGGCGCCAGTGAACGCGCCCCTCCTGTGGCCGAAGAGTTCGCTTTCGAGCAGCGTATCGGGCAGCGCGGCGGTGTTCACGGCGAGAAAGTTCCTCTCCGAAAGCGCGCTGCGCCTGTGAATCTCCCGCGCGATCAGTTCCTTTCCAGTGCCGCTTTCGCCCTGGATCAGAACGTTCATGCTCGTCGGCGCGACCTGCGCCACGAGATCGAGCACGTCCCGCATCTTCGGATCGTGAACCACGAACCCCCCGGCCTGAACCACGCTGTCCGACGGAATCGTCTCCCGAAGGCTTAGCTTGCGCACTTTTTCGTCGATGAGCGCCTTTGTCCCGAGGCTCCGGATCGACTGCACGATCTCTTCGTTGTCGAAAGGTTTTGCGATGAAATGGGACGCGCCCCGCCTCATGCAGTTCACCGCAAGATCGATCGTGGCGAATCCGGTGATCATAACGACGAGGGTATGCGGCCTCTCCCGCTTCAGCGAGGAAAGCAGCTCAAGCCCAGAGATTCCGGGCATCGTGATGTCCGTGACGACGACGTGCGGGCATGCCGCGTCCGCCTCCCTTATCGCCTCCTCGCCGCTCGATGCGGAAAAGACGTTCGCGCCGACGGAACTCGCGATCATTTTCAGACCGAGCAGCACGTCCGGCTCGTCGTCGACAACGAGAACCCGAAGCGAAGAAAGGTCCGGAATTTCGTTTTCGATGGCGTCGGTTTCGTTCTTCCTGGGACTCATGGCAATCTGATCCGCTTTCATCCGCCGACTTCGCAATTCGCCTGGATCGGTCTCGATCCGCCGCTGATTTCGACGGTCAATTTGAGCTTCAGGCCTTCGATCTCCGAAGGAAGCTGCTGGTCGTTGTCCCGCGCCGAATCCCGAAGCTCCCGGAACGAAATCCGCTGGCTCTGACTAGCGGCCCACCAGCAGAAGTCGTTCGAATCCGCGCACGGAACCCTGCGGGCAAAGAGGATTTCGTCGTTCGGGAGAACAACGGTTATCGAGACGACGAAGCTCTGCCCCTGAAAACTGAGAGGAACGTTCGAACGACCGGCGAAAGTCCCGAAGAAGACGATCCCGAGATGGATGCCGTCTTCGTCGTCCTTCGTATCGTGGTCGGCGTTTCCGTCGAAAAAGCGCGCGGAGACGTCCAGCCCGGAGATCGATGGAGCGGAATTGACGGCTCCCGCGCCGAGGTTCTCCGCTCGAACGCCTTCGATGACGGAAAGGAACTCCGCTCGGAAATTCCCATTTATCTGCTGCGCGTCGTCCCTGGCGTCGGCTTTCATCGCGATCGTCAAAAGCTTGTCCCCTTGCTTCCAGAGCGCAAGATGCATCGAGACGCTCCGCCCCACGGAACGACTCTTGACGAAGGCGAGCAGGCGCACTTTCGTCCCTGAACCGCCCAGAACGCCGTCCGTCGCCTCCCCCGGCACCCAGCGGCTTTCAGCGAGCTGATCCGCGAGGCCCCGCTCGATGCTCTCGATGGACTGGCCGCCTGCCGCGGGACGCGCGTCTATTGTGAACTCCTTGAAAATCCCCGCCTCGAAATCGCGGCTCCTGACGTGCAGCAGTTCCGTCGCTTCCGTCGCGACGCCAAAATAACCCTCGGGCACTGGAAAATCGATCCGGATTTGTCCGCTCGAAATGGCGCACACCCGCGCGGGCGCGGAATCGAGAAACCGAATCGACGCTACCACCGGCTCGAATTCTCCGTCGGAAAGCACGCTCGCGCCCCTTGCCGTGATCGTGTAGAAACGATCGTCGTTCCCGAAAATATAGATCAGGACTCTCGCGAGGTCTCCCGCCTTCTGCGAACTGAATCGTAGTCGCTTTCCGGGCTGCTCGCCCACAGTCACGTCTTCAAGTTCCGGCTCGACCTCGTACTCCGCAAGGATGTGACTTGCGTAAACCTCCGCGCGCCTTTCCACCGAGAAGTCGCTCGCAACAGTTATGCGGCTCAGGACCAGCTCCGCGCTTATGCCGTTCGAATCGAACTTTCGGATTACAAGAAGCGCATCGGAAGAAGGAGATTCGCTCCAGTTTTCGTCGAAATCGACCGAAATCTTCTCGCGTTCGAAATACACCGTCGCCGCGATCCCTTGCGAATGAACCGGAATCAGGAGCAGGAGCAAAGCTATGAAAAAAATGCGCATCGTGTATTCCGAGGGAGTCCGAGAACGTAATGATAATATATCGATAGCTTCACGCAACAGCCCAGAACAGTAAAACGCTTCGCGGGCTTCCCGGAGAGGTCGTTTGTCGAAGCGAATCCGATACACCGCTGTGTTACTACTTCTTAGCCCGGACAACGGAGAGGGTATACATATTTCTGTGCCTATTTCGAGGTTTCGGAGGTAGCCCAGCCGAGGCTTGTCGAGCCGAAGAGAACCTGGGTTATGCCTTCGAGAAGACCTTTCACGGGCGAGAACAGCGACACGACGAAGTCTTCGATAATCGCTCCTATGCTGCGCTCAGCGACTATTATATCCCTCGGCTGAAGATAGAAGTTCCGTGATTGATCGCCATCGTACATTATCGCGGACACGTCTACTTCGATCGATTTGCCTTCCGCGAGCATCGCTTCGTTCTGCCTGACGACGCTGACGTCGTAACTCGCCCTGCGGTTGAACCCGCCCGCCATCGCGAGAACGTCTATGATCGTCTGGCTTCCGCTATACTGATACCGTCCGGGCATTCCGACCTCGCCAAAAACGTGCACGACCTGACTCTTCGCCTCGACGAGAAACATCGAAACCTCGATCTGGTTGTCTCCCAGCGAAGCGCCGATTGTTTTGCTCAGTTCCTTCCGTACGTCGCCGATCGTGTCGCCTGAGACGTTGTAATCCCCCGCGAGCGGCACGCTGATGTTCCCGTCCGGGCGAACCGTCTGTGAGACGTCGAACATCTTCTCCTCGACCGTGGTTTTCGATTCGACGTTCGACACGACGATCTGAACGACGTCTCCAGGAAACAGTCTGAAGTTCTCCGAGTCGCTGTACTCGGATTCGAAACCTATGGGATCGACGGACCCGCAGGCACTGAAAAGAAATCCCGAAAGCGTCAGAAGGATCGAAATCTGTGTTAGGTTTGTCGTCATTTCGCTCCTCGTGGATTTCGATTCAGGCAGAGCCTTTTGCGACTCTTCCCGCCATGAACGCTCCGGCGACCGCTGAGTTGATTTCCGTCCGGAACTTGCTTCCGGCGTGCGCGACGTCGGTATTGTACGCGCGAACGGTCGGGTAAGCGAATTCGATGGAGGGATGTTCGTCGAACCTGTCGAGGATCATCCTGTTGAATTCCTGCTCCGAGATCATCCGCTTGTTCACTTCGCACAGGTAGCGCAGAACGATTGAGACTCCGCTATCGCCGATCTCGGGAAACGTGTGCGGCGTGAGCTTCGAATAAGGCGCGATGTAGCATTCCTTCCCGAGTTTGCGAATGTACGTGTTCGCGTGATCGACGCTCGAATCGTGCCTTTCGTGGGCGATTTCGTTGATGACCTTTTCTGCGAGCTTCCAGTCGCTTTCGAACGTAACCATTATGCGGATTTCGTTCCAGATGAACGGAAAACCGCGGGAAGAATTGAACGTCTTGCCGGTGAAAACAACCGAATTTGGAAGCGTGACGAGTCTTCCCGTCGGCTGGTCGCGACTAACCCAGTTTCCGCATTCCTGGATGGTCGTATGGTTTAGTGAAATGTCGACCACGTCCCCCACTACGCCGTCGATCTCGATGCGGTCCCCCACTTTCCACAGCCCGCGCATGACGATCGCGATGAATCCGCCGACGCCGAGGAGTACGTGGTGCAGCGCGACCGCAAGTCCGGCGCCCGTGATCGTAAGGAATGTCGAGAACCGCTCGGCGCTGTCGATCCAGATGTACGCGATGAGACAGAACCCGATGGCGCCGAACAGGTACAGGATCAGCTTTCGCATCGCGTGTTTGCGCCTCGCGTCCTCCTGCTTCCGAAACGCCGCGAACGCGCTGACCTCTGCGATGATATACGCCCACGCGATAACAAGCCCCGTCTGGAGCAGCCGGTTGTCGAGGGCCGCCGAGATGAAGCCGTCTATCGTCTCGGTTACGAACAGCGCGATTGGGGAAAGCATCTGCGGAAGAAGCGGATTTCAGGACCATAAGGTCCGGGAGGGATCGAGGCGAACATCGCCACCCGCCTTTATCGGCATGAACGCGCATTTACTTGAACTTGGAAAGAAACTCCCGAGCTTCTTTTACACTCGCGGCAGCAATCAGCTTCCCCTGAAGACTCTTGAGCTTCGCGGCATCTTCAATCTTCCTGATAGCACTCACCAGTTTTAAACCCTCTTTTCCGAATTTCGTATCGAGAATCGATCTGGCACAGTCAACCAGGGATTCCAGTCTTCCCTTCTCGATGCCCTGCTCGATGCCCTGCTTGAAGCCGATGGCGATTCCTTCCTCGATTGTGAGATCGTATGTCGATTTCATCGCTTCCAATCCGTTTACGTAAGATTCGAAAGAAACTTCCGAACCTCTTCAGGCGTCGCCAAAGTGATTAGTTCCCTCTGAAGGATTTTAAGTTTCTGGATGTCTTCAATCTTTCTGATAGCGCTCATCAGCCTTAAACCCTCTTTTCCGAATTTCGTATCGAGAATCGATTCAACACAGTCAACCAGGGATTCCAGTCTTCCCTTCTCGATGCCCTGCTCGATGCCCTTCTCGATGCCCTGCTCGATGCCCTTCTCGATGCCCTTCTCGATGCCGATGGCGATTCCTTCCTCGATTGTGAGATCGTATGTCGATTTCATAGCTTCAATGCCTTTCTCAGAAAATTCAGAGGAAGCGATTTCCTTCAGTTCCTCCCACCCGATTCTGGTCTGAGTAATGATGTACGTAGTGATCGCGCCGAGTTTATGCACATCGCCTTCGTGGATGCGATAAAGCTCGAAAGCCCGCCTCACAACCTGGATTTTATCACCTTGTCTGATGTCCCGCAACAGGAACATGGTCGTGACGATTTTCGCCGTTCCGAAAAGTTCGTCGTCGCGCATCGACTTCAGATCGAGGGTGACGAATTTGAAGTCCATTCCATACCCATCGAGTCCCGGCACTTCGTCGACGAATGAAGCGAAGTTGCTGCCCTTTCCCCAGACCTTTTTGCCGTGGACTACCAGCACGCCGATGACCATCGGGTATTTCTCGGATTTAGTCGATTCACCGGCTTTTGCTTGTTCGTCCCGCCATTTTTTAACCCGTCGTTTGCATTTCAGCATGTTTTCGGCGAGCTGGATGACGCTGTCTTCGTCGTGATAGCTTTTGTGTTCCACAAGAATGTAGAACCCGCAAACCCGGTCCTTCAGTTCGAGATAGAAAAGGATGTCGGAGTAATCTTCCTTCATCTCCTCTGAAACCGACGTTCCAGAAACGATCTGGAGGGACTTCCACTTCGGCGCGACGTCCAGTTTCTCCCGGCGGATGATGCCGTCGATAAAGCTGCGCGCATCGCGCTTCGACGTCAACGCGGACTTGAGCAGACGATCATGGGGGTTGTTTACGTCCTGAATTTCCGTCATCGTCAGATTTCAATCCCGCTTTTCCCCGCCGTCCTTGTCCTTCTCTTCCTGCTGGAAGATGTCGCGGATTTCGGTGAGGGTGCGATGACGCTTAAGGATGGTTATCCTTTCGAGGACGTTGAAAACTTCCGCGTCGTAAAGCCGATGTCCGGAGGGCGCGCGCTTCGACTCCTTTATCAGGCCGAGCATGGTGTAATTGTGGATCGTCTGCCGTGAAAGTCCGGTGTGGGAGACGATTTCACCTATGCGGTATAGTTTTTCCGGTACAGTTGCCACGTGTCTATCCTGATAATTGGTATAAGATGGAAAACCCGCGGCTTTCCTCGGTTAGAATCAAATTCTGATAGTTCTTTCATTTATATGAAACGTAATTTACATTATGCGTTTTACTCATACAAGCAAGATCGCATGGTTTTTTAAGCGAAAGGCTCCGCAATGTGCGGTATAGTCGGAATTCTCGGTGCGAAGACAGAGGAGAGCGATAAAATCGTTCGCGATATGGCGGACGTCATCGCGCACCGCGGTCCCGACGGCGAGGGCTACGAATCAGGCGAGACATACGCCGTTGGGCACAGGAGACTCGCGATTATCGACCTCGCCCTCGGCGCGCAGCCTATGTTCGACGAAAGCGGACGCTACCTCATAGCGTTCAACGGCGAGATTTACAACTACCTAGAACTTCGCGAGGGGCTCGCGCAGCGCGGATTCAAATTCAGCACGTTCTCGGACACCGAAGTTCTGCTCGCAACGCTTATCGTCCATGGCGAGGAAGGCATCAAGAACCTCGGCGGGATGTTCGCGTTTTTCTTCATCGACACCCACACCGGGAAGTGGATTCTCGCGCGCGACCACTTCGGAGTAAAGCCGCTGTACTACGCGAACGCGGGGGAGCATCTGATTTTCGCGTCGGAAATCAAAGCGTTGTTCAAACACCCGAAGATTACAGCCAGACGATGCGACGAAGGGCTCCGGCAGTACCTCACGTTTCAGTTCTGCCTGGGCGAGCGAACTCTGTTCGAGCGAGTAAAGCGCGTCGAGCCGGGGTGGTATCTGAAAGGCTCCGGCGGGAAGATCGAGGCAGCGGTCAAATACTGGGACACGGATTACACCGTCGATGAATATCACACGCGGGAGTATTTCATCGACAGACTGCGCAGACTGCTTTCCGACAGCGTCAGGCTTCAGATTCGCAGCGACGTCCCTCTCGGCGCCTATCTCAGCGGCGGAGTCGATTCGAGCCTCGTCGCGACACTCGCGGCGGACAAACTCGGTTCGGGCGTAAAGACCTTCAACGGCTACTTCACGGAATCTCCGGCATACGACGAAAGCCATTACGCGAGGAAGGTCGCGGAATCCATTCGCGCGGAGGCGTTTTTCGTCGCGCCCACGGAAGACGACTTCGTGCGGGACATTTCGAAGCTCGTATACCACATGGACGAACCCGCCGCGGGGCCGGGGCTTTTCCCGCAGTATTACGTCTCGAAGCTCGCGCAGCAGCATGTGAAGGTCGTCCTCGGCGGTCAGGGCGGCGACGAGATATTCGGCGGATACGCGCGCTACCTCGTCGGCTATCTCGAACAGGCGCTCAAGGGCGCGATCTTCGAAAATCAGGACGAAGGCAAGCACGTCGTAACGCTCGCGTCGATCGTCCCGAATCTCGCTGTACTTCAGCAGTACGCGCCGCTGATGAAGTTCTTCTGGCAGGACGGCCTTTTCGCCGACATGGACGCGCGGTACTTCCGTCTGATCGACCGCAGTCCCGACATCGCGAACATCCTCGAAGACGACGCGCGCTCGCTCATCCACTACGAATCCACGTTCGAGGAGTTCCGGAGCGTTTTCAATCATCCGGACACGAAAAGCTACATCAACAAGATGACCCATTTCGACCAGAAGACGCTGCTTCCCGCGCTGCTTCAGGTCGAGGACCGCGTGAGCATGGCGGTCAGTCTCGAAAGCCGGGTGCCGCTGCTCGACAGCCGGATCGTCGATCTCGTGTGTTCGATGCCGCCGGGGATGAAGTTTAAAGGCGGACAGACGAAATACATTCTGCGCAAAGCGATTTCCGACATACTGCTTCCGGACGTTCTTACCCGCAAGGACAAGATGGGGTTCCCGGTTCCCTTGAAGGAGTGGATGCAGAAAGGTCCGGTGCGCGAGTTCGTGCGGGACACGCTGCTTTCTGAAAAGTTCAACTCGCGAAACCTTTTCAAGAAGGCGGAAGTCGAAAAGCTGATAAACAAGGAGAGCGCGTTCGGAAGGCAGCTCTGGGGAATCCTCTGCCTCGAACTCTGGCACCGGAACTTCATAGACTGACGCGGTTCAGGAGGCTCAAAATAATAAGTAACCGTTCACGGGGTAGTTCGCGTTCGTAGTGGCGCCGTAAGGCGTTTATTCGATCCACCACACCGCGAAAATATGCTCTCACGAGCACACTACG
>JANLHZ010000173.1 GCA_024653775.1 Planctomycetota bacterium
TCCGGGTCCGCTCACTCAGCCTGGGTTTGTGCAGATCGATAACAATCCTGCGTTTCCGGTATTTGACCCGATGGAAACCAGTCTCAACTGGGTCGGAGACGTCGAGCGGATTCATTTGAGGTTCGCACAGGAACCAGCGCCGGGTCATTTCCTCGTTCTCACAGTCAGCAACGCCGCGAAACTGGTTGGGACGGTTTGAGTCTCAGTCTTTAACCATTTCCCGGACTTTGTCTGCGAGAAGCTCTGCGATGATTTTGTAGCCCGCAGCGTTCGGATGGCCGTCGGGAATGAAGTAGTCCTTCGTCTTCGCGGATTCGAGAAGGTCGCGATCCTCGAAAGGGGCGCTCAGCCTTACGAATGGAATCCGCCTTCGCGAGGCTACCTCTTCGATGTGGACCTCGTCCCCGTCGTCCGCGGGATATGTCAGAAGGATGAGCCTGGCTTCGCGTTCGGATGCGAGTCTATCGAGCGCGATCAGATTGTACTCGAGCACCGCGCTGTAATCGTTCGTGCCCATCAGCGACGTGACGATGCTCCCCGGCAGTTTCCCTTCGATCAGTTTCCCGAACTCCCTGGCTTCGTCTTCCATCCCGACCTCGGGCCGTCTCGCCATCTGAAGAATCGCGCGGTGGAGTTCCGACACCTCGGGCTTCGAAAAAACGAACGCGATCGACTTCCGCACTTCGTCCCACTTCCCGAGGAACGACGCAGTGATTGCGCGCTGTTCGTGCATCCTCAGATTCTCCGGCGCGAGCTTTCGAGCGGTTTCGAAAGCTTCGAACGCGAGATCGTATTCGCCGCGAAGGGCGTAGGATTCGCCTAAGTGAATCCAGAGACCCGGGCGGTCCGGCGCGGTTTCCGCGAGCTGTTTCGCGACGGTCAGATACTCGTCCGAATCCCTGTGCTCTCCGTGCTCCCAAAGTTTCGCGAGCAAACCTCCGATCTCGTCTCGGAGGTCTTCGCGATACGTCGCGACGCTGGTCCAGTCGTCATTCCACGGGGTTTCGCCGAGGGAGTCGTTTTTCGCCTCCCCCCCCTGAAGGTCGAAGTCGCTCGGCGGCGAAGCGAGCACCCGCGCGAGTTTGTAAACCTTCGACCACCCGAGGATCCGGTCGAGGGTTCCGCTGCCCAGGCCGCGACTTTCGGCGAACTCAGCCGCGCTTTCATCGACCGCGCGGAAGTTCCATGAGTCGTTAACCCCGATGAGGGCGAAGACGATTTGCGGTCTGTAAGTATCGAGGTTTTCCTTGAAGTCCGCGACCACCATCGAGGAATTGCAGCCCGGATTCCCGAGATTGACGACATCGACGCTGAAATCCTTCGAGAGGATTTTTTCGAGTTGATCCGGGTAGCTTTCGCCGTAGGGCGCGCCTATGCCGTAGGTGTAGGAGTCGCCCACGCAAAGGATTCGAAGTTCGCCTGCAAGCGACACAGTTTCGCCCCGGACTTCCCCGGCGAAAAGCATCGAGACGATCTGCAGGAAGACCTCGGTGCAGAAGATTACCATCACAGTCCCGAAAAACAGTTTCTTGAGCGGCGATCCCGGTTTTCTCTTTATCGCGTCCATTATTCGATTATACCATCGTGGTCCTTTGTGAAAACGAATGATCTGAAGGCGCGGGATACGAAATTACAAAATTCTGAAGTCTTAAATCGAAAGTCAAAAATCACAGTGACGAAAGCTCAGCTTTTCACGACAGTCAGCCGCAGGGAGATCGACAGGCGCGAAACTCCCGGCGCGCTCGCGGTTCTCGATCTGAAGGCGAGATTCGACTTCCTCGGCTGCAAGACGGACATCTTCTCGCTCGCGGTCTATCAGGGTAACGAACTCGCGAACGCGGACTTTCTCTCCGATCAGCTAAGGCAGCTCGAAATCCGCGGCGACGACTTCATCACGATAGACGACTGGCGCCAGGCGGCTTTGCTGAAGGACTTCAAACTTCCGGTGCTCGCGGACCTCCGGACGATGAAGATTCCAGACGACCCAGCGGCGCATTCGGACGGGTTTCCGTTCGTAAGCGACGTAGCGTCCGCATCGGCGGTAGACTTCTACCTGCTCGCGAACGAGCGGCAGCGGGTATACGTCGCGGCCTGCCTGATCTTCGCAGGGGGAGATCCGTTCTCGCTTTACGGAAGCGTGATTCCGGACGGCCCGGCGATGGCCGCGGAGTTCGAGGAATTCGTGAGGAATCCTCGCAAGCGGATTTCGATGGACACTGGCGTCCACGAGGTTTTCGCTCGCGCGGCGCTCATCAAGCGAAACTCGGACCTTCAGAAGGAGAATCTGGACCTGCGCCACCGCGTCGATAGTTCCGAGGAACGAGCCCAGACCGCGGAAATCAATCTGAGAAAGGTTCGGGACGATCTTCTCGAGCGCAAAGAGGAAATAGGGTTGCTCAGGAGCCAGATTTCGAAAACGTCGCAGGAAAAGCTGGACGCGCTCGCACAGGAGGCTGACGAGCTTCGAACAAGATTTGCGTCGAAGGAAGCGGAACTTCGGGCGCTCGCGGAATCTGAAGGCAGGGAGTTGGCAAAGCTGAAGACGGATATTGGCGCGCTTCGGGACGTTCTTCGCAAAGAGGCGGACGACCACCAGAAAAAGCGCGCGGATCTTGAAAAGCAGATCGACGAGTTCAAACAGCGCGAAGCGAGAATCGAACAGCAGAAATCGGAAGCTCTCGATGAGATCACGAAACTCGTGGAAGAGTTCGAAACGAACATAGAGGCGTTCCAGAAACTCCTCGACAAGAACGAGGTGACGATAAAAGACCTCGAATTCCAGCTTGCGGACAAAGACAAGGAGATCGCAAGGCTTCGGGATGAACTCGCGGTACGAAAGGACGAGACGGCGAAACGGGACGCGGAGGTCGCCGCGAAGAAGTCGGCCCGAAAGGTGGAGACGACCACGTCCGGACGATCTAATCCGCGGTAAACGCATCATCGACGCGATTCTTTCCGCGTAACTGTTCACGGGGTAGTTCGCAGTCTATAGCGGGATTCTGTAGTAGTAGCTTGTAAGAGCATATTTCAGTTCGTAGTGTGCTCGTGAGAGCATATTTTCGCGGTGTGGTGGATCAAAGAAACGCCTTACGGCGTCACTACGAACGCGAACGACCCCGTGAACAGTTACAGCTTTTTCACATAACGGTTGTCGCGCGGCGGATAAAGCTCCGGAAGTGGCGATTTGCCGACCCGTGGGTACACCTTGTTCTGATGATGCCACTTGCCCTGCCAGGAGCCGCGCCGGCGGAATTCCTCCTCGATCATCCCGAGCACCTCCTGTTTCGTCATCGGCCATATCGGCGCGAGGAGGTATTCCGTCTCCGTATCCCCGACGAGGCGATGCACGCAGACATCCTGCGGAATCCGCTCGAGGCAGCTTACCGCGAGATCGACGTATTCTTCCGCGTCCATCAGCTCGATCTCACCACGACGATAGTCCTCCGCCATCTTCGTTCCCGGAGACACGTAAAGATGGTGCAGCTTGATACCGTCTACGTCCAGTCCCGCAACGCGGTCCATGGTCTCGAACATCATCTCGCGGTCCTCGCCCGGAAGGCCGAGAATCAGGTGCGCGCAGATGAAAATCCCCCGGCTCTTCGTGAATTCGACCGCGCGTTCGAAGCAAGCGTAATCGTGGCCACGGTTTATGATTTCGAGGGTCTTGTCGTGGCAGCTCTGGAGGCCGTATTCGATCCATACGACCTTCCTGCGCGCGAGGTCTTCGAGAATATCGAGTCGCTTTTCGTCGATGCAGTCGGGGCGGGTGCCGAAGCTGAAGCCTACGACGTCGGGGTCGCTGTCCACGGAGTCGATCATTTCCTTCAGGTAGTCTATCGAGGTGTAAGTGTTCGAATACGCCTGGAAATACGCGATATACTTTTTCGCGCGGAACAGCGTGCTTAGAATGTGCTTTCCAGCAAGCAGTTGATTTCCGAGGGATTTCCGCTGCTCGTGAACCTCGGCCTGCGGGTTGAAGCTGCGCTGGTCGCAGAACGTGCAGCCGCCCTTCGCGACGCTTCCGTCGATGTTGGGGCAGGTGTGCCCGGCGTCGAGAGCCACCTTCGAGACCTTTACGTCGAAGCGCTCCCAAAGCCAGTCGCCGAAGCTGTACCAGGGTTTCGGTTTCGTTCTCTGATTCGCGATGTGCATGTTGTTCAAGCGGAAGGCGCCTTTACGACTTGAAGCAGCTCAAGGAGGACGTCGTCGGCTTTAGCGCCCTGCGCCTCGCCTTCGAATGCGAAGATGATCCTGTGTCTAAGAGAAGGCAGAAGCACGTCGATAATGTCCTTTTCCGATACGCATAATTCGCCGCGGGCGAGAGCGGAAACCTTCGCCGCGGTGATGAGCGCCTGCCCGCCTCGCGGACTTGCGCCGAGTAACACCCAGCTATTAACACGCTCGCTCGCGAATTTAGTCCCAGGATTCGTCGCCTGCACCAGCCTCGCGGCGAAACTTATAAGGTGCGACGCCACTGGAACGCGGTGAACGAGCGCGCGCATCCGCGAAAGCATGTCCCGGTCGGCGACCTTCGAAATGGCGGACGGATCCTTGGGACCAGGTTCGCTCAGGAGTTCGCAAAGCTCCTCCTCGGACGCGGGCGACATCGAGAGCTTGAAAAAGAAGCGATCTAGCTGCGCCTCGGGCAGAGGGAACGTGCCTTCCATCTCGATCGGGTTCTGGGTCGCGAGCACGAAGAAATGCTCGGAGAGCGCGTGTGTGGCGCCGCCGGATGTGACGGTGCGCTCCTGCATCGCTTCAAGCAGCGCGCTCTGAGTCTTGGGCGTGGCGCGGTTGATTTCGTCCGCGAGCAGTACGTCGCTGAAAACCGGACCTCTCTGGAATTCGAAGTGCAGCTTCTTCCCCGGCTCCTCCACGATTATGTTCGTCCCAACGACGTCCGCGGGCATCAGATCGGGCGTAAACTGAATCCGGCTGAAATCAAGGTCGAAGCAGTTCGCGAACGATTTCACAAGCAGCGTCTTCCCGATGCCTGGGACGCCTTCGAGCAGCACGTGCCCCCCGGCGATGATCGCCATCAGCGTGTAGCGAACGACGTCGTGATGGCCGATGATGACTTTGCGAATCTCGTTCTGGACCTTCTGGAAGGTATCGCGAAACTCCTTGATGTCCTTTTCGAGGCCGGTAAATTCGTAATTCGTCATTCCCTGTTCGTTACTCGATGCGATAAAGACTCCGGAAAACTTTTTCGTGGTGGACGCTAACGACCATATCGTGCGCCTTGGTCAGCTTCTCGATGCTTTCCTTGAACTTCTGGAAGTCACCCTGTATCGAACTTATGTCGACCAGCACGAATAAATGGAAGTACTCCTGGATGATTCGCTGGCTGATGTCGTGGACGTTTCCGCCCTGGGTGGAAATTGTCGACGTGAGTTCCGCGAGCACTCCAGGGTGGTTCATGCCTACCGCGGTGACGATCACCCTCGTGCCCTGTCCGGAGACTGACGCGCTCGCAGCCTGCGCCGCGAAGCCGGGAATCTCGACGCGTTTGCCTTTTTTCCTGACGTCGATGTGCCGAAGCGCCGCTTCCTCCCACGCGTCGGGAGTGATGACGTCGTCCTCCTCGACCTCGAGCACCGATGAAGGCGGGAGGCGGGAGATATCGATCTTTGTGAAAAACCTTCTCATTGGATAGTAGTGGTGAGTGGTCAGTGGTCAGAAATTCAACTCTTAACTCTTAACTCTTAACTCCTACTTCTTGTTTCCCGCGTAAAGTTCGTTCACTGGGTATCCCGTCTTCCCCGCGACCCAGAGCGACATCGGCGAGTCCACGCTCCACATAGTCGAAGGAATCTCCGCGGTCGCGTACTCGATCGCGGTGTTAGCAAGCATATCAACCACACGCTCGAAGTAAAACGGAGTGATCGAATTCGGCTTCGAGTCAGGCACAAGATTGTTGAAATCGATCGCGTACGGAATCCCTTCTCGCACGGCCCACTCGCAGGTGTTCATGTCGTAATCGAGAACGCTCGTCAGCAGCAGGGATTCGCGGACGACGCGCTCGCCAAGTTCCGGAGACATGAAATTGTGTTCGACGAGGTACTTCCTGTCCTTCGGATCGTACTTGATCGGAAGCGTGTGCTTCTGCCCCATCACGAAGACGCGGATATAGAGTTCGAACTCGATGAACTCCTGAAGGACCATCACCTGATCCTTCGACTGATGATAGGAATCGAAGAACTCGTGGACGTCGTGGACGACGCTTACGTCCCTCCAGGCGTAGCCGGACGCGGGCTTCAGCACCGCCGGGAAGCCAACGTAGGTGAAAATCTCGTTCCAGTCTATCGGGTATTTCAGGTTGTGGAGGTCATCGACGGTCGTGTCGGGCGCGTACTGGAACTGCGGCAACACCACCGTCCGGGGCACGCACACGCCGAGCCTCTGCGCGAGATGGTAGCTGAAAGCTTTGTCGCTGAAGAAGCGGTACGGATTGTTGATAACCCTCGCGCCCTGCAGAACCGCGAGTTTCGAGTACTCGAGCGCGAAAGGAAGGCCGTGGCTGAGGCGGTCGATCACCACGCGATACGTTATCGGATCGCAGAGTTTCATCGCGTCGAGGGTAGCGAATTCCGCGACGACTTCACCGCCGGAAAGATGGTTGATGCGATCGATGACCGCCTGCGGGTACGCGGACTCCGCGCCTGACAACATTCCGACCTTGCGTACCATCGAGCCTCCTGATTGTATTTTGTTACAGGCAGATATAGAACTAAAGCGGGAAGCGCGATTCAATCGCAAACCGTTTAATTGTCACGCGGGCGAATTCTCATCCTAAGGTGTCATGTCAAAATAAGTTTACGAATTTCACGCTCAGATTTACGTCAGGTTCGCATTGCGCGATTGAGTCAAACCGCAGGCGTAGCTATAGTTCCGATGAGGATTTGACGATTGAGCGCGATGTGAAGATGCCTTGAAGATGTGATGTGAAAACGTCAACTTATTTTGACACGATACCTATAATTCGAAGGAATCCATTATGAGCGACCCAGCCATCACGCCTCATTTGTGGGTGCGCGACTTTTCGAAGTCGCTTGCGTTTTTCACGGACGCGCTCGGCTTCGAGGTGGCGCAGACGTTCCCGCGCGAGGATCCGAAGTGGGCGGAACTCGCGCTTGAACGCTCGCGGCTGATGATTTCTTCGCACAACGAGAATCCGCAGGTCTACGAGGAACGCAGGAACGAGATAATGCGGGAGGTCGCGAGGCGCCTCGACCAGGGCGGAGCGATGACGATCTACATTCGTGCGAAGAACGTAAACGAGCGCTACGAACGAGCGAAGGCCGGCGGCGCGAAAATCGTCTTCGAACCGAAGGACGAAAGCTACGGACTTCGGGAATTCACGCTCGAAACTCCGGAAGGCCTCTGCCTCTCGTTCTACGATCTTCTGAAGCCGCCGGTGGAAGGTTCGCGCCCTCGGCTCGCGGCGCCGCATTTCTTCGTCAGGGACCTGGCGAAGTCTGTCGACTACTACAGAGGGGTTCTCGGGTTCGAGCCGGAGGAGAAGGAGCCGGCCGAGTCGATGGTGTTCTGCCACGTCCGCAAGGGCGACGCGCGGATGATGCTCGAGACGCTTCCCGATGATGGCGCGGACGACACGTCGCGACGGCATGCCTGGGCGCGGCACGTCCGCGCGCGCCAGGGACTTCCCCCGGCGATGACGGTTTACGTGGGAGAAAAGGACGTGGACGCGCATTTTAGCCGCGCGAAAGCTGCGGGCGGGAAAATTCTCCTCGAACCCGCAGATGAGCGCTGGCACCTCCGGGAGTACACGATCGAGGACCCGGACGGCTTCTGGATAGTGTTCCACCAGCCGCTGTGAAAGTAATCGGTCGTCGGGCGCGCAATGAAAACCAATGATCTCCCGCTATGCGCATGTATAATGACAATGTAGTCTACTTTGTCATTATACATGCGCATATACAAAAAATGAATATCGGGACGTCACCCAATAGTGTTCGGCACGACTGATGCTTAGCGCATCAAGCATGTCAGGTTGTCATCTGTGGCTCAAGGCGAAACACGTCTGGCGACAATGGATGAAAGCGCGGGGCGACAGCCCAAAAATCAGGGCATGGTGAACCCGCGGCAATCCGGGATAGTACGGAGCCTCGTGGAAAACTACTTTTGTTTTTTCAGCTCATCAAGTTTCGCCAGTTTGCCCAGATGGCGGTCCACGTCTTCTTTCCCTGCCCAGCCGATCATGTACCAGTGGTGCATCATTTCGAAGGTTCGTTTCGTCGGTTTACGACCGGTCCAAAGCACAATGACGATGGACGCTATCAAAGCGCTGTAGACTTGCAGCGCCACTCCGTTTTCGCTCTCGCTGATCAGATGACTTATTCCCACTATCTGTTTCAGCCACCTGAAAAACAGTTCGATCTGCCATCTCGATTTATATATTTCGCTGACGAGATCCGCTTCGATATCGAGGAGATCGCTGCATAGAACAAGTTCGGTCCCGTCATCCGCGAGAACCGTTACGAGACGCAGCGGCTGGTCGAAGATCGCGGAGGTTTTTGGATTTCCAAGACGAACGACTACGTCACGATAAACGCCTGCATCGCGGTCTTCCTTCCGGAGTTCGCGCTCTTCTATCACATCGAAAACAACGTTGGATTTAACCCTGACAACGAAGGAAGAACCCGCGTCGATAATATCCCTGAGCAGTTCCCACGCCGCGTAGCCTCGATCGAGAATCTAGCAGCGACCGGCTTCGAGCATCGATTTAAGCGCGGATTTTTCCGACCCGCTGCCGGGAGTGATCTTGGCGTCGGTGCCGACTCCCTTCAGAATCTCGAACTGCACGTGCGCCTTCGCGGCGCGGTGCTTGTCATCGAGCCATAGCGCCCAGACTGCCCGAGAAACGACCTTGAGCAATGTTCCGTCGACGGCTGTAAGGACGAGCTTAAGCTCTCCGATGGTCTTTTTGCTTTACGAGATTTTTTGGAAGTTGAGACGGTGCAAATCCGGACATCACAATCTGTCTGCGCCTATGACAATTTCATGGCATCATGTCAGAAGGAGGCGCGAATCCCCGGATATTTACGTTGCCGTTGGATTCCACCCATGTACCGTGCCGAACACGTAACCGTTCACGGGGTAGTTCGCGTTCGTAGTGGCGCCGTAAGGCGTTTATTCGATCCACCACACCGCGAAAATATGCTCTCACGAGCACACTACG
>JANLHZ010000184.1 GCA_024653775.1 Planctomycetota bacterium
CGTAGTGTGCTCGTGAGAGCATATTTTCGCGGTGTGGTGGATCGAATAAACGCCTTACGGCGCCACTACGAACGCGAACTACCCCGTGAACGGTTACGATATTTCAATCTGAAATTCGGATAACCTTGGCGCTAGTTCAAATTCTGCTCGATCACGCTTTTGATGTGATCTTTCGGATAAGCGCCGATGATGCGTCCGACCTCTTCGCCTTTTTTATAAAGCACCATCGTCGGGAACGCCTCGATCTCCGCGCGCATCATCGATTCCATCGAATAAGGCGCTTCCGCCTTGCAGACCTTCACCCGTCCCTTGAATTCCGTCGCCAGCGCGTCGATCGTCGGCGCTAGCCTAAGACAAGGCATGCACGTCTGCGACCAGAAATCCACAAACACGAGGCCATCGCCTTCGAGAACCTCTTCCTCGAAATTTTCGTCGTTTACGACAACAACCGCTTCAGAAGCCATGACATCCTCTATAAATGTGCCTGAAATGATTTACCGCCCTATTTAACCGCAATTGTATCTCCCGTATTCCAGATGGAATCAAGTCATTGCTCATTTAACGTTCTTCGGGCGTCTTCCACCCCCCAAAAAAAAGAACGGCTGGCAACGCACCAGCCGTTCCTGGAACAGCACTCGGGATGAACCCGAAAAAAAAGAAAACCTTTATCCGCCGAGCAGCGAAAGCACCGCGGTCGACTGCGCGTTGGCAGCCGCGAGGGTCGAAATCGCCGACTGGAACAGAACCTGGTTCTTGGTGAAGTCGGAGATCTCGGACGCGAAATCGACGTCCGTTATGCTGCTAGCGACAGCCGACAGGTTGGAGATCTCGATACTGAGCTGATCCGCGCGGGTGTCGACGGTGTTCGCCTGTATCCCGCCGAGACGCGCCCTCGCAAGGGTGAGCTGATCGAGCGAGAAATCGACGATCCTGATGGAATTCTCGAACTCGTCGCTCGAAAGGTCCATCGTGCCGCCTGCGCGGAGATCGGAAAGATATCCGCCTACCGTCTCGCCCGAGCCGCCGCGGGTGAAGCTGTCGAAACCGAGTTTCGCAGTGTTCAGCGTCGGCATGGCAAGGTTGAGCTGGTCCGCGGTGCTCCCTCCGAGCTGGAAGGTGAGTCCGCCCTTCTTCAGCACGAAGTTCGCGCTTGTGGAAGTGGTGACCGCTTCCGGATCGAGGTAGATTGAACCCGTGAACGTACTCGTGGCGACTTCGAGGGAATAACCCGTTCCGCCTGCCGAGAACCCGCCGACCGTGCCGGCGAAGTTCTGACCGGAACCGGCGACGGAGTTTCCGACGCTCGATCCCGCACCGAGAGTGACCGAACTGAACGTCCTGTCGCTTGTCGCGGTGAACGATCCGCTGATGGTTCCAGCGCTCGAAAGCTGGGTGATGCTGATGAAAGCGTCGCCGCCTGTCGAAACGGTGTATAGCGAATCGCCGCTCGCGAACACGCCGATCGACGACGTGCCGGAAGCGAAGTTCGCCGCGATGACGCTCGCGCCGGCGGTGTACGGGCCGGACGCAAGAGAAATCGTGACCGATCCTTCCTGCGTGGTGACGAGGAACGAAGGTCCGCCGCTCGTTAGCGTGAAGCTCGAATTCGTGAACGTCAGATAGGCCGCAGAGGCTTTCTGCGAGATCGAGACGTTGTACGTAATCGAAGCTTTAGTGCCGAAGTTCGCCGAGAGGATGCTTACGCCGGTGACGTTCGACTTCGAGGTTACAGCAATCGACGAGGAGCCGTCGAGGAGCGACATACCGCCGAACTTTGCGTTTCGGCCAAGACTGTCGATACTCGAAAGCAGCGAGTCGATGGTTCCCTGCGAAGCCTGTACCGCCGAGGAGTCCCCCTGCGCAGTGACGATTTGCTCGCGAATGCGCAGCAACATGTCCGCGGCCGTCGCGAGTGACGATTCCGCGGTAGAAAGAATGTTGCTTGCCCGCGTGACCGTCTTCTCGGCCACCTGAAGCGAGTTGATCTGCGCGCGGAGACCTTCGGATATTACTAGTCCGGAAGGATCATCCGCGGCGGATCTGATGCGAAGACCGCTCGACAACCTTCCATTGTTGTCTGACAGCTTCGAATCGACCGCATTCAGGTTGCGGATCGCATTGAGAGCATTGATGTTGGTGCCTACTCTGAGTCCCATTAAAAAAACCTCCTTGAGCCGGGCTTCCCCTTCCCGGGCATCAAACCAGAGTCATGCGTCCCACTCTTTAAGGAGCGATAGTCATACTGCCCGTTCCCTCGGGCTTTTGTTTTTGCAAAGTTCCCTGGAACGAATGACTCAAACCTGTGAAACTACCAGAACTGGACTACCCCTCCCTTTTCTTCACCAATCGTCCAAGGAACGCCGACTAAGCGTCGGTCACACCCGGGACTTCGGAAATGAACAAAGTCGATAAGCCCAGCAAGGCGGTCCGGACCGGTTAGGGCCCGGTTACGCCGAGCTAAGACTTGATTTGGATTGAGAAGGTTGGAGATAAATCTGAGAGAGGTTGTTGAGTGCGCTCTACCAAATTTTGATGCTCTGTCCCGTCTCTATCTAATACTTCGACATCCTTTCTTTAAAATTTCAATTTTTGCCATAAGTCTTAGTGTCGCTAAGCGAATTTGTTTTATCGCATCGCTAAAGGAAAAGATTGAACTCCCCAAATGACCCCGAAATCGTAAATAACTACTTTTAAAATTATGTTTTGCGATATAAAAAAAGTTGAGTTCCGCTAAAGATTTAATTTTGGGACCATTCCGCCTCCTCACGACCATCAAACCGGCGTCCTCCCAGATCTTCAGCGCGGAGACGCGTGCATCGGCGTCCCGCCGATGTAACATGGGCAAGATGCCCGTGTCACCGCGCGATCTACTGCGACCTCGCCGGTAATATTTTACTTGTCGCACATAGTTTTTCGTGATAACATGTTTTATGCATAGATGGTTGTCTGGACATGCATTAGCTCGCCTGCCCCGCGTTGTGATTTTGGCGTTGAAGAAAATTTTCTGAGTGCGCCCCACCCGGTTTTCAGCGAAACTGGTGACTATGAACTCAGCTTGTAAAACCAGATATTTAAGGTTCTTAGCGATATGCATGGTTTTTGCAATTGTCTCTTCGTGCGACCGGATCGCGGCCGATGGACTTCCAGGCGTCGGAATTCAGCAATCTCAGCCTGTTGAGCAGCCCGCCGGCGAGCAGGATGTAGACGAACCTGGGAATTCTGGGATCGACGCTCCGTCTGAAACGCCGCTTGCGCTATTCGAGCAGGAAGTGCCGATTCCACAGTCCTTCTTCGCAGAAAATGGCGTGACGATGGAAGACGAAGCGCTCGTGTTACGCGACGACAACTCCTTCACGTTCATGAAGGATGACGGTGCCGCAGTCAAGTACGTTTCGTCGGAAGCGCTCAATTACCGCGATCCGCAGGGCGACTTGCGGCCCATCAACACTATTCTGAATGCGACGCCGACGGGGTTCGAAAACGCCACGAACATTATCGCAAGCCGTTTTCCAGCGAACTCATCGTCGAAACCGATAGTGATCGATTCCACCATTGCAATGCCCATTCAAATGTGGACGGGAACGCATCTCGCGCTTCTGGATGCGAATGGAAAGACTATGACCTCTATAGCCTCGAAATCCGTTCCCGGGAGGTCTGATGGTTCGGTTCTGACGTACATGGAAACGTATCCTTCCATCGACGAGCGCTTCCGCGTTCAGCCGGGGACGATCAAATACGAGGTCGTCATTCGCGAACGTCCGAACGGAATCGCGGAAGGGGCTTTTCTGGCGTTTTCCGAAAATATCAACCTCCCCGAAGGCTATTACTTCACTGTGAACGAAGAGCGGGCGGGGTCGGATTTCTCGACGGCGGACGCGATCGAAATCCGAAGCGAAACGGGTGAAGTCGCCTATTCGCTGGCGGAACCGTTCGCGGAGGATTCCAATTTTTCGTCGCGGGAAGTGGCGCTGGCGCCGGAGAAACAGACGGACGAAGTAAAGACACAGATCGTCTCAAAACCCGCGCGCGTCGGGGCGATGTACTTTGTGTCTCACGTTGAAAAGAACATCTTTCGGATTCGGATCGCGGTCCCTGCTACGTTCATAAACGATCCCGCGCGAGTGTTCCCGATAGTCGTCGATCCGACCACGACTTATTCGACGACTCCGAACGCGGCGATCAGCGACTACACCTGGACCACTTCGAACCTCGCGATATCGGACTCGGGAACAATCAACGACGTCAACGCCAAGGTTTGGATAACGCACACGTGGGACGGCGATATCGATCTATACGTCAGGCATCCGGACGCCACCGAAGTGCGCGTCTCGTTCTATAACGGAAGCTCAGGTGACAACTACGGTTCGGGCACTGGTACGCCGACGGTCTTCGACGACGAGGCGGCAACCATCATCTACAACGGTTCTCCGCCCTACGTCGGATCGTACAGACCGGAAAACGCGCTCTCGGCGTTCGACGGGAAGAACCTCAACGGCACCTGGCAATTCAAAGTCTACGACAACGGGGGCGGAGATACCGGGACTTTGAAGTGGTGGGCTCTCGCAATCGACTATACCGTGCAGACGCCGTCGATCAGCTCCGTCACTTATTCCGGCACATTCTACAAGGACAGGGGGAAGCAGATAACGATCAACGGTTCCAACCTGAGTTCCGCCACGGCGGTGAAGATCGGAGGCGCGGGCGGAGTGAGCTACGCCTCGATCGATTCGAACAGCTCGACGCAGATCGTCGCGACTTTCGCGGGGGGCGCTTACGCGAATGGAGACGTCTACGTTGCCACTGCATGGGGTAACGCCACGTATGCGGGCGCGATTACGCTGAACTCCCGCAATACCATCGACGTTGGCGGCGGCTCCGAGTACCACACCACGATCTCGTCCGCAGTTTCCGGTCTGTACGCGGAGGTCGGCGCTTCGGCGTTTACCGCGACGAAAACCATCAGCATCTACGACAACTCCGGAGATTTCGCGGAGCAGGTTACAGTCAACACGAACCTGAATCCTACTGCGAGTTACAGACTCGTCATCACCGAGGCAAGCAGTTCGGAGAACCCGGTGATCAACGCCACCGGGCAGACCTTCGGCATACGGGTCGATAACGTCGATTACGTCACGATCAAGGGTCTCGAGGTGAAGAACGCGAGCACCGACGGCATCTACACCCAGGGCGCGAATCTCATAATCACCGAGAACGTCGTTCATAACAACGCCGGGGACAACATCTCCATCGCGGGCGGTGGAAATTCGAACGAGGTGAGTTACAACAAGGTCTACAGTTCGTCCGCGGCTGACGGCATTCAGATTAACGGCAGCCAGAGTTGCAACGTCCACCACAACCTCAGCTATTCGAACTTCGGCGACGGAATCGGGCTTTACACCGCTAGTAGCACGACGGTCGAAAACAACACAAGCTACGGAAACGGGCATAACACCGCTACGCTGCTCACGGAAGGTTTCGAGTCCGGGACTACAGGTTGGACTCTCGGATCGGACCCGGGCGACAGCGACTGGAGACGACAATCGGGGCAGCAGCACACCGGTAGCTGGGACTGCGCCGTTTACGATCTCGGCACTTCGACCGCGTACGACTATTACTGGGATGCATCGAGCGGATCGCAGATCGATCTCACTAGAACCATCGACCTTACCGGCTACACGACGGCGACGCTTTCATTCTGGTGGAGGTGCGGCGGCGAGACTCCTTCATTCGATTACGGTCAGGTGCTGATCGACTCGACCGTCATCCAGAACACGATGAATAACCAGTATTCGTACACGTATCAGTCGGGGCTGAATTTGAACGCGTATTGCGGATCTTCCCGCACGCTGAAGTTCAGGTTCATAGCCGATACCAACACCGGAAGCGCGCCGGGTTTCTGCGTGGACGACATCGTCATCACAGGGACGGGGCCAGACGTGGGTTCCGCGTGCTATATCGATTCGGGATCGGGCTACGTCGTCACCAACAACATTTTCCAGAGCAAGGGAGCGACCAACTACTACGCGACTTACGTGAACGCTGGGGCTTCGATCAGCGCGTCGAGCGGATACAACGACCAGTATTCCAGCGGCTCGAAACTTTGCTATTACAACGGAACCGATTGCACGACGCTTTCATCCTGGAATACCGCGCAGCCGGGGTCAGACGATATTTCCGCGGATCCGTACTTCGTGAATCCTGGGACGGATTTCCACGTGAAAGCTAGTGGAGGCAGCGCGACTTACGCCGGAGGATCGTGGCCGCCGACGTCGGCGTCAGGCGGGACCTGGACGGCGTACGCGGGGTACGATTCTCCATGCGTCGACGCGGGCACGGGAAGCGTTGGATCGGAGCCGTCGCCTAACGGAAGCATCCGGAATCTCGGCTGCTACGGAGGCACGGTGCAGGCGACGAAATCGGTGAACATGAACTGCGATAACGTGACAGTCTCGCAGGCAAGCACAGGAAACGTAACTCCCGGAAACACGGACAAAGAGATAATTTCGCTGCGGTTGTCTGTCTCTGGGACGCTTTCGCCGCTGACGCTTGCTTCGATCGTCGTGAAATCGGGCTGCACGAGCGACGCGGACGTCGCAGCCTCTGGAGTGAAGCTCTACTGGACCGGCAGTTCCGCGATATTCTCTACGACCACGCAACTTGGTTCCGGCGGGGATTTTTCATCCGGGTCGGTTACTTTCAGTTCGCTCGGACAAGCCCTTTCGAACGGATACAACTATGTTTGGGTCGTGTTCGACGTCAGCTACAGCGCGGTTGCGGGAAACGTGCTCGACGCGTACATCAACGCCGCGTCGGACATTACCGTGACTGGTGACGGCGACAGCTTCACGCTCACGACCGGAAATCCGGCGGGATCGAGAGCGATTCAGGATTATATCGAGCCGTTCGACGATACTTCGCACCGCGACGCCGCGACCACGGCGGCGTGGAGCACCACTGGTTATCTGAAGGCCGCCCCGAGCTACAGTACAGGCACAGGCGCGGACGGAGCGTACAGCAAGACGAGTGGTGGACCGTATTCCCTCGCCGCGGGGACTTACAACTATACAAGTTTCACGATCGCGTCTGGAGTTACCGTGAACGTCACCGGCTCCGGAACCCTGACGATCTATGTGCAGGGAGCCGTCGATATTTCCGGAACCCTCAATTTAAAGGGCGGAAACGGCGGAAACGGCTATGCGGATAACAATAGCCAGGGCGGGTCCGCGGGAAGCTCGAACAACGGCGGAGGCGGCGCCGGCGGTGCCGGAGGATACTGGGACGGAACCAGACCTGGAGGGAACGGAAGCGGGACCGGTGCTGGAACGGGAGGTAGCTTCGGTGGCGACGATGCCGGCTACGGTGGCGGAGGAGGAGGTCACGGAACCGCGGGTAGCTCGGGGTCCGGCGGAGGCGGTGGGTCCGGCGGAAGCTCGCACAACAACACCGGAAGTCCGCCTACACTGATCGGCGGCGGTGGGGGCGGCGGGGGAGCTGACGAAGAAGATCCGTTCACGGACGAGAGCGGCGGCGGTGGTGGCGCAGGCGGCGGCGCGGTCGCGATTTACGCCGGCGGAAGCATCAGCGCATCCGGAACCATCAACGCGAACGGCGGCACAGGCGGTAATGGCGGAAGCGGAGAGTCTGGAACCGAGAACGGCGGCGCAGGCGGTGGTGGCGCGGGCGGCGCGATTTTCCTGCTCGCGGGAGACGCGCTCAGCCTCGGAACCAACAGCACGCAGGTTTCCGGCGGATCAGGCGGATCGGGAGGCCACAACGGCGGAGCCGGAGGAAGAGGCGTGATGTATCTCGCAGACTTCGGCAGCACGTTCAGCGCCACCGACACTCACATCGAACCCAACGGATATTCGGTCTCGACGGTAAATAGCTCTGCGACGACTACGTACGGTTATTCCACCGCCTACGACTTCGGGACGGGACTGTTCAACTGGCTCGCTCCGTCGATGACGGATTCCGCGCCGGGTTCGTCCAGCATCGCGTATGAATACGCGGGCAGCACCGACGCTGTCGCGTGGTCCGGGTGGACGTCGACAATCACGACGCTGAACGGAAACTCCTACAGGTATCTGAAGTTCAAGATAACACTGACGTCCACCTCGGCGGATTCGCCTTACGTGGACGATATAACGTTCCCCGTCGAGGCTGTCGGGCTTGCGGGACTCTGGGACGGAAGCACTAGCACCGACTGGAATCTCGGCGCCAACTGGGCGAACAACAGCGTGCCGAACGCGATAGCGGTGACGATTCCTGGAGCGCTTTCTAATTACCCGAATCTGACCGCCGCCGCGACGAACAGCGTCGCGAGCGTCACTATCCAGTCTGGCGGGCAGGTTACTCTTTCGACGAATGGTTCCGTCATCGTCACCGGAAACCTGGGCGTCGACTCCGGAGGAACGCTCAGCTTCAATGGCGGGAACATTACCGTGCAGGGCGACATCACGAATGACGGCACGATCAACTCCGCGATAGGCGGGACGCTAACCATGTCCGGTGCCAGCGCAGCGACGATCACGAATAGCTCGTCGATGAGCGTCTATCATCTGACGATCAATAAGAACGCGTCAGCCACGGAGGTCGCCACGTCAGGCAATCACTTCGACGCGGACGGAAACGTCACCGTGACGACGGGAAAGCTCACTCTGAGCGCAATCGATGCCGACTACGATTTCGACGGGAACCTCACCGTCGCGACTGGCAACACGCTGAACCACACCGTCAACTGGAACGTAAACGCGTACAAGATCAAGGTAGGCGGCGACCTCGACGTCTCCGGCAGCTACACCTACAATACCCGCGGGCACATCAATATGGACGCGAATGGCTCCGCCGTCACGAGGTACGTCCGCTGCCCGAACGGAGTCTCGATCCTGACTTTCAACTACGGCGACTTCTATGCGAACGGCACCGTCTCCGCCGCGGACGACCTGTGGGCGATGTTCAATTCCACGGGCACTTTCCGCACGAACGGAAATACCGTTAGCACAAGCACGACTCTCGTCGTTTCCGGCGGAACGTTCTATGCAAACGGCGGCGCGGTATCAGCGACGAACACTTACATCGGTTATTCCGCCAGTTCCGGGACGTTCGATCTGAGCGCGGGGAGCCTCAGCGCGACGACGTTCCGCGTCGGCGGCGCGGCGGCGGCTCACGGCACCGTCTCTATCACGGGAGGCACGCTCACCTGCACCGACTATTTCAACGGCTACAACAAGGACGCTAACGGAGCTACCACTCTCGGCGCCGCGACGGTGAACGTTTTGGGCGACTTCTACAACCGCTACGACGACACGGGAACGAGCACAAACACGTTTACGATGAATAACGCATCGAGCGTCCTCGATATTGGAGACGCGTTCACGAACAAAGCTGGCGCGACGTTTACGATGAGCGCGTCCGGGAATACGTACATCGCAGGCGCGTATGTAAACGCGGGGACGATGGCGCTCAGCTCTGGGACGATGACCTTCGACGGCTCGAGCGCGCAGAGCGTCACCACGGGCGGCGTCAGCGCAAACGAGGACTTCTCTAACGTGACGATAAACAACGCAGCAGGCGTCTCGACGACCGGCGCAATAAAAATCGACGGCACGCTCACGATTTCGAGCGGGAACTTCGCTCCCGCGGCGAGTTCGGATTTCTACTCGATTTCCATCGGCGCGAGCGGAACGTTCACTCCAGCCGGGGACGTCACAGTGAGCGGGTCGTGGTCGAATTCCGGCACGTTCGCGCCGGGGACCTACAAAGTGACGTTCGACGGAAGCGTGGGTCAGGCGGTTACCACCGGCGGCACCGGCGCGGGGAAGTCGTTCTTTGGCGTCACAGTCGCGAACACTTACGCCACGCCTGACGATTCGAACGACGTCGACACCACAGGCGGCATGAAGGTCGCCGGCACGCTGACGATCGCGGACGGGCAGTTCTCGCCGGCGACGGGTTCCGATTTCCAGGCGGTGGACGTTCAGACCAGCGGAATCCTGAAACCGGACGCGGACGCTTCGATCGTCGTAGGCGGAAGCGTCACCGTCGACGGTCAGTTGACGCTCTTCGGAGATACCGTCAGCGGACCCACCTGGGCGCAGGCGAACGGCACGATGATGACGGTTTCAGACACGGGTTATCTGAAGGTCGAAGGCACCTCAGCCGCGGACGCGCCGACCCTCGGCGGAATCAGCGGAGCGTGGGACCTCGATATTTCGGACGCGACCGGCGCGGGGGGAATCTATCGGCTCTACTACGCCCATCTGGAGCGCTGCACCGTCAGCCTTATCGGCAAGCCAGTGAACGACGGCTTTGAGTACGTCTGGTTCGATAGTCCGGGCGCAACCGGCGATCCATTCCTCGACTTCACGCAGAGTACGTACGGTTCGAGCGTCTGGACCACCTTCGAGCATGTTTATTTCGACAACACCTCGGCTACAGACGGCCCGAAGAATATCAAGGCGGACTCTGGGACGTGCCCGATAAGCGTATTCGGCGAGTGGGGCGACATCGGAGGCGAGCAGTTCGACGACGACCCCGCGTTCCTCGTGAACTGGTACGCGGAAGGCCCATCGTTCGTAAACGAAGACACCGGAGACGTTTACACGGGCGCTCAGGCTCTCGAGGAAATTCTCACCGACGTGGACACGATTAACGGAAACACCGTCACGCAGGTCAACACCGTCCCCTTGTATGGAGCGACGGACATCGACTACTCAGGACTCCCGACCGGCATCGTTCTGAACCGGATGACGATATTCGGGGATATAGATTTCAGTAACGCAGGGTCATACACGCTTCAGAACGGTTTCGTTTTCGGAAACGTGGGCGCGACGAACGCCTGTGCGAACGTTTATCACTGCAGCGTCGATGGAACCATAGACGCCACCACCGCGAAGTGGAACCTCGGCTCAGGCGTTATCACAGCGACGACGAAAGAGGACAACCGAGAAAGCGCGACGCTGACGGATTTCGTCGGATCGGGCGCCCTGAACATGGATTTGCATCTGGACCTCGCGTCTTCGCTGACGACTCACTCCACCCTCGGCGCGGTCGGCCTCGCAACGAATTCCACGGTAGCGTACGACTACGACGGCGAGACGAGACCCGCGGTGCCCAGCATTGGCGCGGACGAAATCGTCAACTCGTCGTCGAATGTAGGCCAGATTCTCTGGAAACAAAGTTCGCTGTCGAGCGCGGATTCCATGGGTCCTGTTATGACGACTCGCTGGGATTCATCGGGTACGAATCTTATGTGGCTTGGAACGGGCACGCTCGACAGCACCACTCCGAGGTGGCAGAACGGAGTCGTCGCTGTAAGCGTGACCGATGGCTCGGTGTACGCCGGGATTCGCGGCGCGATAAGCGCAGGCGCGGACAACAACGCGGCTTCGACCGAGGATTTCCCCGCGGCGTGGACGGTTCCAGGACCGGTATGCCAGTTCCTTATGTGGCCTAATAGAAGCGAAACCGGAGCCGACAACTTCTACGATATTTTTATCGCTTACGACGCCGACAGCGACGGCAAGAGCGACTCGGTGCGAAAGATCGCGATTCCGTATCTTAAGACGGGCGGACTGAGCGCCGCGAATCTGCGCTTCTCCGAGGCGACCATCGAGTGGACGTACAGCGTCAGCGAAGGTCCGCTGTCGTTCTGCACGTTCAACATTGGCGGGAACAACGATATCTGCTTCATAGCCGAAAGTCACTCCGGAGGCGCGTGGGGCAACTCGAACCCCGTCGCTATTATGATCAACAACGACGACGGCGCGGGCGCAAGCTACGGCGCAGTCAAGGATTATCACCAGCGCGGGTCGGCGCCGCACTACGATTACCGGTACGGGCTTGGACAGTACACGATCGGTTCGTTCTTCGCGGCGCTGAAGTCGGACGGGTCCGACGCGTCGCCCGACATTGCGAAACTCGACGGAAATCTCGATCCGGTGGCGGAGCTTAACGTCACCGACGGTGCGTCGCGCACGCTAAACGGAATCGACCTTCCGCCAACGCCCGGACCGTATTCGAACATGGGCCGCGTGTGGCTGACCTCGAACGACGTCGATCACTTCTTCCTCGTGGAGTCGAATCTGTCGGGCGTGGTGTCTCCGTTCGATCCGTTCGATCTGTCGGACGAAAGCGTCACTGAAAGCACCGGCGCTGCGATGACTTTTTCGCCCAGGAGTTACTTTAGCGGCGCTCACGTCTTCGGAGGCTACACGGAAAACGGAAGGCACTACTTCCTGAAGGTGCAGGAATCCGGCGACGTCGATCCGGACTGGGCCTACGACGCGACGCCTCCCTCGGCGCGGGACTCGCAGGAACTCTTCGGCGACATCTGCTCGGGCGGCTTCCTTTACAACCGCCTCGAAGGTTACCTCTGGATCGTCACGGACGGAGGGCAGCTCTTCAAGTTCAGTTGCCCGAACGTTTCAACCACAGCCACCGCCGATGGCGTTCTCAGTTCCGGCTTCCCATTGAGGCTCGCGGACAGCAAGGTCAACAAAGTGACCTACATCTTCCAGGGAAACGATCAGGTCGCGATACTGTTCCTCGAAAACGGAACTATTCAGGCGGTGCGGATCAAGTAAACGGCATCGGCTATCGGTTCCGGGCGCGAATCGTGGAGCCGCCCTCAGACGTTTCCTGCCGATTCACTTCGCGATTCCATCCGCGTCCATCTCTCTGCGCAGGATGTCATTAACAATCCTTGTGAAGTCCGCGCCGGACTCCAGCGCTTTCTTCGCAAAAAAAGAACTCACGTCGGAATCCAGATAGAATTTGATCTTTATCTGTTCTTTCGGACGGGAGAACTTCCCTCGCTTGGAGGAAGAGAAGTCGTATTCCTTTTCCATCGTTTTCTCCTGTATGGAACTGAAGAAAATCTTAACCGCATGTGCCTCCCGGTTTCGCGGTCGAAATGAAATTTCACCCGTCTTGATTGATGAAATTGCGGTACAAACGGTTTAACGTATCCGGCTTGATAACATGTGCCAGGCACTTTGAAAGTGACTGGCACGTTGGTAAGCGAAAATGACCAGAGCAAATCCACTGAAGAGCAGGTTCGACGTCATCGTCGTGGGAGCGGGGCACGCCGGATGCGAGGCCGCGTTCGCAGCGTCGAAGATGGGCATGGAAGTGATGCTCATCGCGATGAATCTCGATGCGATCGCAAAGATGAGCTGCAATCCGAGTATCGGCGGCCTCGCGAAGGGACAGCTCGCGCGGGAGGTCGACGCGCTCGGCGGGCTTATGGGCGTTGTCACCGACGCGACTGGAATCCAGTTCCGAATGCTGAATACGGGCAAAGGTCCGGCGGTCAGATCGCCTCGCGCGCAGAGCGACAAGGCGCACTACTCGCGGTTCATGAAACTCCTTCTCGAAAGGACGGATCGCATTTTCCTCCGACAGGGGGAGGTCATCGATATCGTCACGGACAGTGGTACGGGCGTCTCGCCCGTGATGGACCGCGGACAAGATGTCCGTGTCACGACTCGATGTAATAAGATCGTCGGCGTGAAGACCAAGGACGGCTGCTTCTACGAGGCGAGCGCGGTTGTGCTCACGACGGGCACCTTCCTGAAGGCATGCATGTACACCGGACTGACGAGCGTCGCCGGCGGCAGGCAAGGCGAGGGCAGCGCGAACGCGATCTCCCAGTGCCTTCTCGATTTCGGGTTCGAGCTTGGAAGGCTAAAGACCGGGACTCCCGCGCGGCTCAACGGCCGGACGATCGACTTCACGAACATCGAGCCGCAGCCGGGGGACGCGGACCCGACGCCGTTCAGCTTCCGCACGGAGAGAATAACGCAGGAGCAGATGCCCTGCTGGCTGACCCGCACTAACGAGCGCACTCACGAAATCATCCGCTCCGGATTCGACCGCAGTCCGATGTTCACCGGACTCATCAAAGGCGTCGGGCCGCGGTACTGCCCGAGCATCGAGGACAAGGTCGTCCGGTTCGCGGACAAAACGTCCCACCAGGTCTTCCTCGAACCCGAGGGCCGCGACACGATCGAATACTACGCGAGCGGGATTTCGACAAGCCTGCCCGCAGACGTGCAGGAGGACATGGTCCACAGCATTCCTGGGCTTGAAAACGCTGAAATTCTTCGGTACGGCTACGCGGTCGAGTATGACTTCGCGCCGCCGCACCAGCTTCATGCGACGCTTGAAACGAAGCTCGTGGACGGACTTTTCCACGCGGGTCAGATCAACGGAACGTCCGGCTACGAGGAAGCCGCGGCGCAGGGAATCATGGCGGGCATCAACGCGGCGCTCAAAATCCGCGGCGAACCCGGATTCGTCCTTGGCCGCGACGAAGCGTACATCGGCGTGCTCATCGACGACCTCGTTACGAAGATGCACACGGAGCCTTACCGGATGTTCACTAGCCGCGCGGAATACCGTCTGCTTCTAAGGCAGGATAACGCCGACCGCAGGCTGATGCCTTACGGACATAAACTCGGTCTGATCGATTCGAGCGCGTTCGCGCGGCTTACGCAGAAAAGCGCGGACGTCGAGCGTGCGCTGCAAATGCTCGAAAAGACGTTCCGCGAGCACAGAACTCTGCTTGCAAGGCTCCGCGACCCGAACGCGTCGATTTACGACGTTGCGCGGGAGTTTCCGGAAACGGGGATCTCGGAACTCCCGCGGGACACGCTCGAGCAGATCGAGATCGAGGCGAAGTACGAGGGATTCATCCGAAGGCAGGCCGCGGAGATCGAGGCGCACCGCAAACTCGAATCGATGGAAATCCCCCGCGGCATCGTGTTTGCGCACATAGACACGCTTCGAATCGAGGCGCGTCACAAGCTTGCTACCTTCGAGCCGCGCACCATCGGTCAGGCTACGCGCATCGCTGGAATCACGCCCGCGGACGTCAGCAACCTTCTGCTGTATCTGCACGAGAAGAGCTACGCGTGATCCCTGTTGTTTTAGACTCCTTAGGACAATCGTCCTGATCTAAAAAAGTGGATGCCGGAGACAATAGTGTTCGGCACGTCTCCAGCGGTGAATTTTGCCGATTGCGTTTTTGTTCAGGATTGCCTGTCAATCCTGACATGATGACATCTAAACGCCATCATGATATGACCCGAAGGTAATGCAACCTTACATACAGGAAGTTCACAGTGACAACCCAGAAAGAAGTTGACGGAAAGATGATTGCATTCGGACGATATTCTTGTTAACCTGTATGCAATGAAAATTATAGATGAAGATTCAGCTTATAGATATATATGCAATAGTATTTTAAGAGTTATAAATACAATTAATAGTGAATTGTATTTATAACTCTTAAAATACAGTACATATAGATTAGGTAGTATAAATGCCAACGTTCCAATTTTGGCGTGAGCGTTAAGTGAAACCGGTCGCCGGGTTTTCCCGGACGACCCAATAATTTTTAGCGCCGATCGTGCCGAACACTATTGATGCCGGATACGTGCCTCACCGATCGCATACATAGAATCGGATAAAAAATCGGGCCGATCCGTTGGATCAACCCGATTCGTTACTTACCTTCAACTAATTGTCCGAGTGTTTTCTAGGCTAGAACTCCTCGCCTTCGTCGTCCGAAGGAGCTTCGTCGAAGGAGCGCGCGAAGAGCACGTTGACATCCTGGATTTTGCCGTCCCTGCGGATCGTCAGCTCGATAGTGTCGTCCCAGCTCACTCTCGAAAGCGCGGTTCGCAGCGCCGCGAGGTCGGGGACCTTGACGCCTCCGAAGGAGATGATGACGTCGCCCGCCAAAAGTCCGGCGTGTTCCGCGGGGCTTCCTGTCTGGACGCTCAGGACCTGGATTTCGCCTGACGAGGCTATCTGCACGCCGAGAGTCGGTCTTTCGCCCGGAGTCCACTCAGCGCTGTTTGTCGATCTCGGCGCGGTCGGAGTCGCGGGCGCGGACTCCACGGTCGGCTCGTCCGCGGCACGCTCGCGCAGCGGTCTCTGAGGCTGTGGCTGTCCGCCCTGAAGTCTTTCGAGAAGTCCGCGAAGGAGGTCCTGGATCGGATTCTGTCCCGGCTCGCCGCCTCCGAACATTTCGAATAACTGATCGAGGCCGCCCTGGGAGACCTGGACGTCGGGATTGAAAACGAGCCTTTCGTCGCGCCCTGCGATGTCATAGCAAATCTGGAAGCTACGCTTTCCGATCAGTTCCATCCCGTCGTAGTTGATTAGATCCGCGTCGTCGGCTGCGCGGTGGTACTGGGGGTGCATTCCGGTGAAGAAGAACAGTACCGGCACCTGTTTCTGGAAGAAGCTGAAATGATCGCTGTTCATTATCATCGTCTGCGGGTAATCCGGCGCGAGTTCGTCCGCCGCGGTGAGGGTGGTCACGAGGTCCATCAGACCGTCCGCGGTGGGAGTGCCGTGAATTTCGACCGCGCCGTTATTTAGGCGTCCGACCATGTCCATATTCATCATGAACACGGTGTCGCTGAGTGGGAACTTCGGGTTCGCGCAATAATGTCTAGAACCGACGAGACCTTCCTCTTCGGCGTCGAATGCGATGAAAACGACGGTCCTGCGCACCGGGGTTTCGAGTTCACTGAAAGCTTCAGCGAGTTCGATAAGGACGCTTGTACCGCTGGCATTGTCGTCGGCGCCGTTGTGGATGTCGGTGTTCCCGAAATCGAGCGCGCCGACTGAGCCGTGCCCGAGGTGATCGTAGTGAGCGCCCATCACGATTACTTCGCGTCCGATTTCGTCGTCGCTGCCTTCGATATAGCCGATGACGTTCCTGCCGCTGACGTTACCCGCCTGTCCGAAGCCGCTGAAGGCCTGGAAGTACGTATCGTCGTCGCCAGCAGGAAGAAGTCCGCTCGCTTCGAACTGCTCCGCGATGTATTCGCCCGCAAGCCTGCCTCCGGGCGATCCCGCGAGTCTGCCTTCGAGTTCGTCGCTCGCGAGGTATTCGAGGTGTTCCTGCAACTCTTCGACGGTTATCGAATCCGTCGTTTCCGCGGGCGGAAGCGTGACTTCCGCGGCAAGAGCGATCGGTGCGGCAAACGAAACGGCTGCGATGGCCGTAAGATACTTCAGGTGTCTGATCGATTTTCCAAGCATTGAATTGCCTTTCCGTTGAAGAAGGACGTGGATGTCCGATATGGTTTGATCAATACTTTTTTCGCACGAGAAATACAAATGTTGGGAACTCTCCGGTCTATATGAAAAGAATATTCGCGATGATCTGTTTCGGCCTCGGGTTCTGGCTTGTCGTTTGGCTGTTTTCGGGCGGTTCGGAAGACATTCTGACTGCCACAACCATTAACAGCGAGACTTCTCTGATTTCGAAAGTGCTCGACGCGTACAAGATCGAGAAGGGCAGGTTTCCAGAAGACGAGGGCTGGCTCGATACCCTTGACGACTGGACCGCATCGAGGGGTGGAACTTTCGACGTCAGTTTCGTATTCAAAAGAAAAATCGAGCTCAGCGGCAAAATACTCAGCGTCCACTATCGCAAGGACCGCGGAAACGGATTCTACATTATCTATTCGCTGAAATCTCACGAGGAAGTCCTCGCGATCGATCTCGATGTTCTCGCGAATCAGCTACTTCCGGTGACGGACGAAAACATCAAAAAGCTCGAATCGGGCGCGATGGTAGGGAGAAGATTTTCGCGATAGCGAAAGGGGAGTTAAGAGTTAAGAGTTAAGAGTTAGGAGTTAAGAGTTAGGAGTTAAGAATTAGGAGTTAAGAATTAAGAGTTCTGATTTCTGACTTCTGCGCTCTGACTTCTGCATTCTTCACCACTCATCTCTATTTCCTAATTTTGATCTACAGGCTGGAATCGTCTGTATCATTGGTTTAACCTTTCGAGCACGGGCCTGTAGCTCAGTCTGGGAGAGCGATGCGTTCGCAATGCATAGGTCAGGGGTTCGAGCCCCCTCAGGTCCAGAGATGAAGTTCGTAGCCGCAATTCTATTCGCAAGTCTGATTTTCGGAACCACTTTCGTCTATATCGACACGAAAGATCGTCTGGACGATCTCGCGCTGAAAATAGACGGTCTCGAGTCGAGCCTCGCTTTGATTGCGAGCGCAAGGGATTCCACAGCTGAAACGCAGCCCGCTGAAGAACCGGAGAGAGTTCGAATCCGCGAACCTTTTTCGGAAACCGGCGTTTCATCGTCGTCGGCATTGGAAAACAGCGCTCGCGACGATAGTAGGGTATCGCGCTCGATCGACAACCTCTCGGAAAGCGTCGATAACCTCGTGACCACCGTCGGAGGCATCGAAAGCAGACTCTCCGACGTCGAACGCAGAGTCCACGGAGTCGATTCCGAGGTGGATTCGCTGATGGTGTACCGCGACGATCTCGAAGCGCAGCGGGAAGAGCAGGCGCGGGACGAGCGATTCCGCTCTGAGTGGAAGGACCTCAGCCCCGAGGACCGCCAGCTTCGCGCGGAAGAGGAGAAGGAGAGTTACGTCCGCAGAATCGATCGCAACATCCAGACTTACGAATGGCTGATGGAGCAGACTCTCGACGACAATCAGAAGGAACGCGTTCGCGAGATGATGGAAAAACAGTACGACGTTCGCTACGAGTATCTGATCGGCGCGCTCGATCGCGGCGAGGAGATCAGCTATCAGGACGCTCGGAAGTACGCGTTCGAGCAGATGAATCGCGAAGTCGCGACGGTTCTCAACTTCGAGCAGATGAAAGCCTGGGAGGAATGGTTGTTCATGGACGATCAGGCTCAGCGTCAGCGGTATCAGCAGCGCCAGCAGGCTGCCGACGGAAATCAGATGAACCCCCGCGGCGGCGGCTGACGCGATTTTTGATCCACGATTCCGCCTGCGCCGGTTGCTAAGAGTTCGACGAACCACGGCAGAAAAGTCTCGAAACGTGGTCGCGTTGGGGTTGCACGGGCATCCTGCCAGTGGTTTCTCGGACGATGGCGAAAGTGCCACCTCGTTCACCGATCACCAGCATTAAATATGCCTTTAAGTATCATACGTTTTTTGTAAAAATGTATGGACAGATTTCTCAGCAAAAACTGCCTTTGTGAAAGTGCCAGGGACGTTCAGATTCGACGATGTTCGCCGAACCGACACGCCGGCTGTCGTGCCTGGTGTGCTGTAAATAACGCTTCGTTTAGAATCCCTTCTCCCACCGGGAGCGCACCTCGTGTGACAGGTGCCCGAAGGGCGGATGAGGGCGATTCAAAGAGTTTGTGTGCTACGATTCGCCCTTACCCCGTCCCGCCGCACGAGGTGTGCTCCCGTGGGGAGAGGGAGCATTGTTTCGACGTTTATTTACAAGACAGCACACTAGCAACGTTTCCGGCAGGTCCGCCGCGCAGTTGCGCGATCTGTAGCGACTCCAGGCTCTTCGAACAATCGATAACGTTTAAAGACTTCGTCTTTGTGTGCGCGGGCGCGAGCGGAGATAATAGGGTTGTATGGAATCGAAATTCGATAAACTCGTGCGCAAAAAAGTTCTCGTCACCGGAGGTTTCGGCTTCATCGGTAGCCATCTCGTCGACCGTCTGCTCGGTCTCGGATGCCGGGTGCGGGTGTTCGACAATCTTTCGACGGGATTCGAGGCGAACCTTTCGCACGCCAGAGGAAAATTCGAAAGCGTCATCGGCGATCTGCGCGATCTGATGAGCCTTCGAAACGCTACCCGTGGTTGCGATTACGTGTTCCACCTCGCGGCGCTCAATTCCGTTGTGCGCTCGATCGACGATCCTCTCAGCACGATCGAGGTGAACGTCACGGGCACCGCTAACATCCTCGAAGCCGCGCGGGAGGCGAAGGCGAAGCGAGTGATCTTCTCAAGCTCGTCGAGCGTCTACGGCGATTCGAAGGAACTCGTCAAATCCGAGGCGGTGCGCGGAAGGACGCTTTCGCCCTACGCGCTGACGCAGTACATTGGCGAGGAACTCTGCCACCAGTGGCATCTCCATTACGGACTTCAGTCGGTGTCGCTCCGCTACTTCAACGTGTTCGGGCCGCGGCAGTCGAAGACGAGCGCCTACGCCGCGGTGATTCCGAGGATCATCGAAGCCATCGAAACGGGGGGGACGTTCACGATTTTCGGCGATGGCCTGCAGAGCCGGGATTTCACTCCCGTGGCGAACGTCGTCCTCGGAAACCTCCTCGCGGCGGTGAGCGACAATGTCCGCGGCGGCGAGATATTGAACGTCGCACTCGGCAAAACGATTTCCCTCCTGGAGTTGATCGCGAAAATCGAGACCATCGCGCAAAAAAAATTGAAGGTCGTTTTCGCGCCGGAGAGAAAGGGCGACGTCCGGAACTCGAAAGCCGATATCTCCCTTGCGTCGGGGATTTTGGGGTACAGCCCGATCATAACGCTGGACGAAGGGCTGCGCGAACTCGTGAGCCAGCGCGGATCGAATCCGAAACCCTGATATTTCGGCTTAAGTTCGCGGGGTATTTTTTCGAAATCTTCAGCGAGGAATGGACCTGATTCCGACTTCGCCGGAGGAAATTACATGTCAAATCTCAGAAGCGTTAGCGATTCGTTGCTCGATAAGGTGCTCGATGAGTGCGAGAAGGTTCGAACGGAAGTGTTCTTCCGGGCAAGCGACGACGGGGACATCGACTCCCTGTACCAGAGTTATCTTCTTTGCTACGAGCCGGGCGAGAGGCGAATCCTGATTCACATTCCGGAAGGCACCGCGCACATGCCGTTCCTTGCGAACGAGACGATCGACCTCACGATCCAGCTTGCGAACGTCGTGTACGCGCTCGAAGTGAAGTACATAGGCGAGTGGAGGAGCGTCGAAATCGGGAAAAGCTCGCTCCGGACCTTCGCCGTGACGCTGACGAACCACTGCTACCGGATGCAGCGACGCGAGCACTTTCGAATCAACATGGCCGGAAGCGGCGGCTACGCTGCGAAACTCAGCACGATGATAGAGGACGACGCGATCGAGGTAGAAGGAATGATCTTCGACCTCTCCGCCGGCGGAGTTGCGATCCGCCTCGATCCGGGCGCGATGGACGACTTGGCGCTCTTCGAAGTAGGCGCGGACGCGAGCGTGATCTTCACCGTCAATCACAGCGAAGGCCCGATCGCGCTCGATTCGAAGGTTTCGCAGGTCCGCACCGTCAACGGACGTCACGCGCTTATCGCGCTCCAGTTCGACGACGAAACGCCCTCGGTCGTCCAGAGCCGGAATCTTTCCCGCGTCGGCTCGTTCGTGGCGTGGTACGATCGCGAACGGAGAACGCGCTTCCAGAACGAGCGCAAACGCCGGGCGGTGTGAAGAATGTCGATGTAATGGTTTTGAATGACACGTCGGTTTGGTGGTACAATTAAAGAGAAAATCTAATAATCGCCTAACGGGATAACTCGATATATGCCTGCCACTATGAGAAGAACCACGAGACTGCCTGTGATATTCGTCTCGTATAATCCGAATTCAAAGCTCGAACAATCTACCGCGTTCAGGCTGCAAACACTGGCGGCTCTTTATGGCGCGGAAGTTCGACTGCCTGATAGGTTTGGCGAGCCGTGGTTGAAAGACAGCACGAAGTCGAGGATCGACGAGTCAGATTACTACCTGTTGTTCTCGGATGGCGTATTATCTTCAGCGGTAGTGGCCGAACTCGATTACGCGGCTTCGAGAGGAATCCCCGTACACGTATTCTATACAAGAAAAGTCAAATACAAAAAAATCGACGGCGTGAATCAATGGTATTTCGATCCGTACAGCGCGAATTTAGGAGAGGCGATCGACAAAGTTGTGTCTGAACCTCCGAGAAGCAGAAGACAGATTCGTGCGGATGGCGCGCTAAGGGCGATGGTTGGCATCGGTCTTGGAATGTTTGCACTCTGGCTATATACGCACAATGCTAAGAAGTGACAGTATCGCTATCGTCGATACAACCCTGCTTAACGCTTTCTATTACATGGACAATCTGCGCCTTCTGGCTCAGATTTTTTCAACGGTACTCGTGCCAATGGAAGTTGAAAAGGAGTTTTGCATCAATGCCGAAAAGAGGCATCGTTTCCTGATCAACGCCTATGCGAATTTTCTGTGGTTGCAGAAATGTACGGCAGACCAGAAAACTGTATTCGATCTCTTGAAGGAAGGTTTGAACGGAGGAGAGTCGGAGACGATTTCCCAACAAAGATCATTATCCACTCTGATGGACGAATCTTCACTCACTATCATTCTCGACGACAGGTTCGCCAGAAAATGCGCTGAACGGATGGGACTACGATTCAAAGGGACGCTTCGAATCATTGCCATCCTTCACTTTCAGGGATACCTCGATTATTGGAAATCGGTCAAGACGCTTCAGACCAATAAACAGCACTTTGGCAAGAAGATCGCGTCAGAGGTTTTTGAATCCGAGAAAGAAAAATTTCTCCGCGGGTTGTCCGATTAATCGATATCTGGTCCATTTCGAGGCTGAAACCTGCTCATTAAGAGCGCAAGCGCCGGGTGGTGTGAGTCGCGCGGGGTCAGTCGCCATCGCGCTGGTCTTCCGCGTCGTGGGAATGGAGTGATGCGAGATAATCATGCGCGTCAGTGTCGGCGAGGAAGAACGGATCGACGCCGCTTCGGAAAGTGCGCGGATTGTAGAGGCTTAACTGGCTCTTCTTGCCTGTGACGATCGCCTGGCCTTTGTAGAGCTTTACGACCACCACGCCCGTCACGAACTCGGTTATCCGTTTGAAGAGTTCGTCTAGCGCCTCGCGAAGTTCGTTGAACCATAGCCCGCTGTGAACGAGTTCCGCGTACTTCGCGCTGCATATCCCCTTGAACTGTCGTGCCGACCTCGAAACGGTAATCTCCTCGAGCGCCCGGCGGGCCTTGTACAGAATCACCGCGCCTGGCATTTCGAAGAGCTTGCGCGTCTTTGTACCGTTGATCCGATCCTCGACCACGTCGTACCTTCCCACCGCGTGTCTTCCGCCGGCGGAATTCAGCGTGGTAACGAGTTCCAGCGCGGACATACGTTTCCCGTCGATGCCTACCGGAATTCCACCATGGAACTCGATCTCGATCGTCTCCGCCTTGTTCGGCGCCTTCTCGGGCGAAACCGTCAGAATGAAAAGATCCTCCGAAGGCTCCTGGCTCGGATCGACGACCGTCCGGAACTCCACGACCCTGCCCCAGACGTTGCTGTCGATGCTGAGAAGATCGTCCCGGCGCTTCTGATACTGAATCCCGAACTTCTGCGCTTCGTCGAGAAGCTCCTCCCGCGTTTTGTAGCGCCAGTTGTCGAGGGGATTGATCACGATCAAATCCGGCGCGAGTCCTTTGACGGTATTTTCAAACCTGCGCGCGTCGTTCCCGCTCGGCGTCGAACAATGCGCGATATAACGAATTCCCTGCTCTCGCGCCAGATCGACAAGCTCCGACACGATCAGAGGCCGCGAGAGAGCCGCGGAGAGAAGGTCGAAAGTCTGGTACGCGGCGTCTGCCCGGAGCGCGGAAAACGCGTAGTCGGTGAGAAGGACCTCCTTCAGGTCCGCAATGTGTGCGCTCTGTGCACCGCCGGAGGAATAGAGCGAATTTTCGCTCAGGGATTCGAGGTCCGACCCCTGACCGAGATCGGCGAGGAACGTCGTGACCTTGGCGTTCTTGCTGTATTTCAGCCAGTGGACGCCGAGCGCGGTTTCCAGCCCGCCGGAATAGGATAGCAATACCCTGTCGACCATAAACCCTTTCCGCTACAGTCCGGAGCCGGGAACTCCAGACAATCATCTATATAATTTTAACCGTCGGTGTTTTAACAGATTCCTAAAAACATTTGTTCAGGATAGTGAAAGAGGTCACAAATTTCGGAGTTTGTAACTTTTCACACAAGCGTTTGCTGAATCGTAATCGAATCCTGGCTTACTACCTCGGGTTTCCCTTCCGAAGTAAACGATCTATATAGTTACATCGGTGTTTTCGACTTGTGAGTCAAAACACTTGTCTCTTTCTGAGAACGCATACAGAAATTCAGTCGTCGAGTTTGACCGGCACGGGTTCCTTTTTCAGGATTTTCGAAATCACCCCTGCCGCGGTGATTCCCTGCAATCGCGACTGCGGTTTCAAAATGAGACGATGGCTCAAAACGAACGGCGCGACCGCCTTGATGTGGTCCGGCGTGACGAATTTCGAGTTCTCTACCATCGCAAGCGCCTGGCTCGCGCGCATCAGCGAGAGGCTGCCGCGGGGACTCGCGCCTAGGACGACGTCCGGAAAATCGCGGGTCGCTGTCGATATTCGCACTATGTAGTCCTTCAGCGACGACGCGATATGCATCCTCCGGCAGAAGTTCTGAATCTCCGTTACCTCCCCGGCGCTGAGGACCGGGGAGAGGTTGTTGAGCGGATCGTCGTGCTCGCGGGTTGTGAGAACGTTGACCTCCTGGTCGCGCTCCGGATAGCCGATGGAAATCTTGAGCATGAATCTGTCGAGCTGCGCTTCGGGCAGCGGGAAGGTTCCTTGCTGCTCGACGGGATTCGACGTTGCGACTACGAAGAAAAGTCCTTCGAGCGGATTCGGTATTCCATCGACGGAGACGGTGCGTTCCTCCATGCATTCGAGCAGCGCGCTCTGCGTTCTCGGAGTGGTACGGTTGATTTCATCCGCTAGAAGGACGTTGCAGAACACCGGACCTCTCTTGAACTCGAACTCGACTGTCTTCTGATTGAAGATGAGGCTTCCTGTTATGTCGAGCGGCAGCATATCCGGCGTGCACTGAATCCTCCTGAACGTGGCGCCGAGGCTCTTCGCGATGGATTTCGCGAGCATCGTCTTTCCGACGCCGGGGACGTCCTCGATGAGGAGGTGACCTCCGGAAAGGAGCGGAATCAGGGCGAGCTTGATCCTGGATTCCTTGCCGAGAAGGACGGAACCGAGCGCGGTCCGAAGTCGGTTCAGTTTTGCGAAAATTTCGTCGTGGTTCATTCGTTTTCCCCGCGTGCGATAGCACGCAGAGGTTATCGCATTGGATCGTCGATTAAGGTCGCACTTCGCTCATCTTGATCCAGAGCGTTAAAGCTGAACAAGCGTCCGCAGTCTTCACATTGGTAATCCAGAGATAGTAAGCGGTCGCCCGGAACGATTTCAATGCCGATGATGAAATTAGATTCTATGCTATCGAGCAGGCATACGCGTCCTAAGCGTACCCGCACGATATTTCAGCGTTCTTAGTGGCACATCCGCCATCGCCTACCAGTGCGTGTCCGCACGCAGACAGACCCGCGATTTCACGGACAAGATGCCCGTGCCACGCGCGCGAGATCATTCCGGCGGGGATTCCGTCGAGCCGCCTGAAGTTTCGGGATCGCGATTCCGGGCGTCCTGCAGTTGCTCGTGAGATCGCTTCGCCTCCTCGAACTTTCTGAGCTGGCGCTCGTAGTAGGGTCTGTAAGTTGGGTGGAAGGTGAGCGCATTTCGGGCGTTTTCCACCGCAAGCTCGAATTCGCCTCTGACGAAATGCAGCTCTGCAAGGGTATCGAGATACGCCGAATGAAGTCCTGTGGTGCTGTAGTAGCCGTCCGAGTCCCTTATGATGACGCAGCATTTTCTGGAAAGGATCAACGCGTCGTCGAGCTTAAGGCCGGTTTTAGCGCAAAGCCAGGCAAGCTCATTCGAAATATTGATCGGAATATCGTTAAGCGCGGTCGTCCGCTGCTGGTAGTTTCCGGCGCGGTATACGAGGCCGGTAAAGGCGTCGCCAAAAATGTTTTCGAACCGGGAGTCGCCGCTGCGCTTCAGAACCATCGCGAAGTCGCTCTTCAGTCTTTCCGCGTCGGAGGCGGACTCGCGCATCGCGAACTCGAAAAACCTGATCAGCGCTTCGTCCGCGGACGTATCTTCCATCGCAACGAGGTGGTGAGCTATGTCCCGCTTGCGAAGGATGTCCCGCTCGGTCTCCATGCGTTCGAGCAGAATTTTGGTTGCGTCCGTCGCTCTGAGGTTGACGAGCGTCCCCGCGGCGTGGGTGAAGACTCCCCAGTTGTCGCTTCGAAGTCTTTCAAGGTAGATGTCCTTGCTCTGCTGGCAGTCGATTTCCTTCAGCAGGTCGAGGGCGAGAAGCCCGGTTTTATCGCCGTCGCTGTAGGTGACTGTCGCGGCGCCGTAGTCGTAAAGCTCGTCGAGGGATTTTTCGTCGCGAATCCTGTAATAGATCGTGAGCAGCGCCATGGTCACGTCCTTTTCGTTCTGATTTCCGCTGATTTCGGTCAGATACCGCCCGAGCCTTTCGTCGTCCTTCAAAACTGAAAGCAGGGCTATCGCGTAAAGTAGCTTCCTTTTATATGCTCTCCGGTGGGATGCGTTATCCGGGCTGCCCTGCATCAGCGATCGTTTTTCGTCGAGTTCGGAAATCGTTTTCGCGAGGAAGTTTCCGTACTCCTCTTCTTCTATGGTTTTGCGGAAGAATTCGAGTCCGTCGAAGAATCTTCCAATGTCGTAGACGACGTTCTGGCCGTATTCTCCGTACGACGCGATTTGATCGAGAAAGAGCAGGAACAGAAATTCCATCGCGCTCTGATCTCCGAGCACGGCCTTGTATCTGAAATACTCGACGCCGACGGTGGGGTTGTATTTCTTGTCCGGCTCGAGCTTGAAGCTGTCGAAAAGTTTGAAGCAGGTTTCGAACTTTCGCGCTTCGTCGAGCCTTTTCGCTATCTGGGTCCACTCGAGGATTCTCGTTCGGGTGTCCGCGAGGATTTTCTTGTCCGCCACCTTGAATTCGCACAGCACGCCCAATTCATTCGCCGCGTCATCGAGCCTTCCGAGTTCCACGAGGGTGCGGACAAGGGCGTGGAAGTAGCCTGCGATGAAATTCTTGTCGACGCTTCGTTCAACCTTCGTGCGCACCTGCATAAGCGCGGGCAGAAACGGTTCGAACTGTCCGAGTATGCAGGCGTTTACGAGCGCGGTATCGAGAATCGCAGCGTCCAGTTTCTCGGAGAGCGCGCGTCCGACGATGCCGAAGTAGTATTCCGCCTTCTCCGCGTTGTACTGAAACTCGTAGATGGTCTTTTGCAGGCAGAAAACGTCGTCGCCTTCCTCGTTCAGTCTGACGAGCAGGGTTCTCGCGAAGTTTTCGTCCTTCGCCTTGAGCGCGCCGAACGCCCGCTCGCGGATGTTCAGAAGTTCCTCGTAACGGACGACCTTCTCGAGAATGATCACGGCAACGTCTTTTTCCAGCGTTTCGTAGGTTCGAAGTTTCGCGTCCTTCTGGGTCCAGTCGAGACTGAAAAACCTCTGGAAGTCCAGCGCGACGTTTTCCGGAAACCCGGGCGGGAAGTGCCACGAAAGCCGCGAAAACAGACTCTCGATCCTCCAACGGGTTTCGTAATCGATTTCGTCCGACTCCACCGCCTCCTGGAGTCGCGGGATCGTCGGCTCACCGATCTTCGAGAGTTCAATGTACGCGCTTTCTCGCACCGACCATTCATCGTTTCCAAGAAGCCCGATCAGTTCCTCGATGCGCTCCGCGGCGGACTGTTGAGGCTCTTCCGGAGCTTCAGCCTCGACCAGCGCTTGCGATCCCTGATCCTCCTGCTCCCCGCCTTCGAGCGGCGGGTCGTCCTCCGCGCTGACGTCCCCCGTCGCCGCGTCGCCTGAAAGCGCGGCTTCCTCGCCGACTGGTTCAGACTGCGCCGCCGCGTCTTCGTTCGAAGACAATTCCGCGGAAATGTCTTCATCCGAAATATCGTTCGCTGCGGATTCCTCCACGGCAGGAGTTTCTTCCATCGTGACGGATTCTTCCGGAACAATTTCTTCTTCCTCAGTTGGAGTCGATTCCTCGTCCGGATTTTCTTCCGCTACGGAATCTTCCCGCGGCGTTTCGATTTCCTCCGGAGGGTCTTCCTCCTGCGCGAAGGAAAGCGGAACTAAGGTCGTCGCGAGCGCCGCGGCGAGGATCGCTAAAATTGTTATTCGCATAGACATTCGGTCCCGGACGTTGTCGCTAGATATCGGGCGCTCTTTATTTAAGCGAATAAAGTCTAATCGAAGTTTGAAAAAAATTAAACGAGTAATACCAATAGTGTTCGACACGATTGGCGCGAAACACTATTGGGTCGTCCCAGAAAACCCGAGACAGGTTTTACTGACCGCTAGCGTTAAAATTGGAACGTCGGCATTTGTGTAAACAAAGCTATATGTATTGTATTTTAAGAGTTATATATACAATTAATTATTAGTTGTATATATAACTCTTAAATAACATTACAATTTTTCCATAATGTGAACTATTATCGATTGTTTTCATTGACGGCAGGTTAGCAAGAATATAGTCCGAATGCAAACATCTTTCCGTCAACTTTTTTTCTGGCACTGGTCACTGTGAACTTCCTATATGTCAGGTGGCATTACCTTTGGGACATACATGATGGTGTTTCGATGGTTTTTGTTCAGGATTGCCCAGCAATCCTGAACAAAAACGCAGGCGACAAAATTCACCGCGGGAGGCATGAAGAACACTATTCCGAGTAACACTTCGATTGATCGAAAATCATCCTTCGGCAATAATAGAGGAACGATCCCGCAACGTGGGAGTATAATATTGTGGCGTTTAACACTCGGACCCGGGAAGAAATGAAAATACTTCACACGATTCTGTTCGCATCGTTCGTTTTAACGTTTTTCATTGCGGGCGCGTCCGCAAGGGATATCGAGGACGTCTACTACGAGGGTCTCGAACTGCTGGACGAGGGCAAATATCAGTTTGCGGTGTCGAGGTTCGAAAGGGTTCTTCGCGCCGACGAAAGCCACTACGAAGCCCACGTCGCGCTCATCGAGACGCGGCACGTGATCGGCGAGCTTACCGAGGAAGAGGCCGCGATCGAGAGCGCACTCCAAATTTTCGGGGACGAGAGGGAACTTCGCTTCCTGAAAGCGCGGCTGCTTTTCGACACGGGACGGTACGACGAGGCGAAACTGATTCTAGCGAAGGCGCTCGAGGAAAGTTTCGACGTCGGAATGAGGCTCTATCATTCGAAGATTCTGTGGAACACCGGAAATCGCGACGAAGCTCTGGGCGGATTCAGCGCGATCCTTTCGTACGCGAATGCAAACCGCGGGGATCTCGACGCGCGCGCGCATCCGGAGAAATACACCGAGATTTCGAAGGTCTGGATGTACGTCGGCGAAGCGCTAGTCTATCTTGCGGAGCGTAGCGACGATCTCTATCAGGACGCGCAGAAGGCGTTTCTAAACGCCATCTCGGCGAACGAACGAAATTACGACGCGATCGTCAGCCTCGGTTATCTGTACCTCTGGAACGATCTCGACGTAGACGCACGGGACCGCGCTCTCAGCGTAATCGGGAAGAACAATCACCATCCGGGCGCGAACCTTCTTGCCGCGTTGTGCTTTCTCGCGAAGCACAATAGACCCGAGGCCGACAAGCATTTCGTGGAACTCGAAACCCAGAACCCGAACCTGATGGAGTTTTTCGTGTTCCGGACCGAAACCGCCCTTGGAAACGAGGACTACGACGGCGCACTCGAACTCGCCGGCACCGCGCTCGGGATCGATCCCGTTCATCCGAAACTCCGCGCGCTTCACGCGGTCTGCAAGTTCATGCTGGGAAAGACGGACGAATTCGAGGCGGAGATGAAGCAGATGATAGAGTTCAATCCCTCGGCAAGCGACATACCTCGTGAACTCGCTGGAGTTCTGAACGTTCATCATCGCTTCGACGAGGCACTCGCCTTTGCGGAGAAGGCGCTAGAGCTAAGCGAGTTCGACTGGCGCGTGTACGTCCACCTCGGCGACGCGCATTTCAGGCTTGGAGATCTCGAAAAAGCCCGCGAGGCGTATCAGATCGCGTACCGCCGGGACAGCTTCCGCAATCGCCTTCACACGAGGAACAAGCTCCAGCTTCTCGAAAAGATTCTCGGCTTCGACCGAAGGACTTCGAGCCATTTCAACATCTTCTGCCCCATAAAGGAGCGGGAGGTCTTCGGACGGCTTGCGACGGATTTCGCGGAGGAGGCGTACCGCGAACTTTCCGCGAAGTACGAGTTCGAGCCGCGCACTCCGATAAATCTGGAGCTGTACGACTGGCACAACGATTTCGAGGTGCGCATTCTCGGGCTGACGGGCGTTCCGGGTATCCTCGGCGTGTGTTTCGGGCAGGTTGTCGCGATGGATTCGCCGACCGCGCGCCTTGCGTTCTCGGGAGGAAGCGGCCGGCCGGACACGGTGTGGGCGAAGACGCTCTGGCACGAAATGGCGCACGTCTATCAGATCCAGATTTCGAGAGGACGGGTGCCCAGGTGGCTCGCGGAAGGAATGAGCGTTTACGAGGAATGGAATCGAAACCCGGAATGGCGCAGGGAAATGGATCTCGAACTCGCGAACGCGTACAACCGGAAGGACCTTCTGAAGCTCGCGAACATCGACTCGGTGTTCCAGACGGCCAACATCATGTTCGCGTACTATCAGGGCGGCGAGATGGTTACGTACATCACGCAGCGCTGGAACGGAGTCAGGACTCTGAAGGAAATGCTCGAGCGCTTCGCGGACGACTACAGCCTCGAATTCGTGATCGAGAACGTGCTTAGCGTTTCCGTCGAGGAATTCGACGAGGGTTTCCGGACGTTCGTCGGAGAAAAGGTCGGTTCGTTCAACGTCCCGAAACTCGTCAGCGCGGAGGAATTCGACGACTTAGACCTCGCGGTCGAGGAAAAGCAGGACGCCCACGCCGCGGGGGTGATCGCGCTGAATCACTATCTGACGGGCAATAAGGGAGACGCGGAAATCTATTCCGGGCTTGCGCTGATGTGGGATCCGAAAAACATCGAAGCCCGCGTCGTCCGCGCGCATCTTGCCTACGAGCGCGGCGACATCGACAGCGCCACCTTGCTGTACGAAGAAGTTCTCGCGGGCGGCTACCGCGACTTCCTTCTCGAACTTCGTGTCGCGAGGATTTACGCGAGAACGGGCAATGTGCGGGGAGCGGAACAGATGTTCAAACAGGCAATCGAGAGCTTTCCGTACTTCGTCGGCGAAGGCAACGGTTATCTGATGCTCGCGCAGTTCGAAGAAGTTCAGGGCAACCAGAAGCGCGCGCTCGATTACTATGAGAAATATCTCGCGATCGCGGAATCCGACTACGAGGTCAGGACCGCGGTGGCCGACATCTATAAATCGCTCGGTCAGCCCGAGGCAGAACTGCACCATCGAAAACATCTTTTATGGATGTGGCCTTTCGACTCGCAACTCCATCTGAGACTGTCCGAACTTTGCGATGCAGCCGGAGATTCGGAATTGCGCATAAAGCACCTGGAACTCGCGATCGCGTGCGATATGGAAGACCCTGCGGAGATCGCGGCTCGCATAGAACTTGGCGGGCTTTACCTTCAATACGATCGGCTGTTCGACTGTAGGGATCAGATCGAGCGCGTCGAATTCCTCTCAGGCGGAACGCTGCCCGCAGAGGCCGAGGAACTGAAAAAGAAACTGAGGGAGCGGGCGGACGAGCTGGGTGTCAACATCGACGGTCCGCGTCCGCAGTAGCGTTTACATTACATTATATTCGTACCGTCTACGAATTATTCGTACGATTCTTCGACAACGGAAGTATAGCACAGTAAATTCGTAGACGGTACGAATATAATGTAATACCACTCAATGCTTCGACTTTGGCGCGGATCGCACCTGTGCGATTTTCCTTTTGCATCGGGTTTTGAAACTGTTAGAATCCTCACACACGATAGGATCCCCTTATTACTCCCGATTTTGGATTATTGAGAATTTGCGCTATGACTAGAACAAAGTTCCTGATTGTATTGGCTATGTTTGCATGCTCCACGCTTACCGGATGCAGCGTGTGGGACTGGATGTTCGGGAGCGAACCGGAACCGCAGCCGAATAACGCGAATGCGGGAAACGAGAACACCGGAGGGATAGTTCCCGCGGCGAACAACACCGCCGTCACGAATATGATGTCCGGCGCTTACATCGTTGCGCCCGATCCGATGACGCCGTTTGTGGGGCGCCCCGGGATCGATGAAAATATGAGCGCAACTCCTATCCGCGTCGGCGTGATCAGCTTCGCGGGTGCGCTCGCTACGAGCGATGACGCCGGGAGCAGGTCGGTCCTGCTGCGCTGCTTCAAGGAGAAACATGGCGCTAACACGGTCGAGGTCGATATTTCCAAGTTCTCCGGATATTTCAAGGATACGGAATCGCTCGAAAACGTTTTCAAGGATAAGACCACGGGACATGCGTTCCGGACTTTCGTTGCGAGGTTTGCCGGTCTGGAGGCGCAGTGCCACGTCATCGGTTTCGCGTACAAGGGCGTTCTCGGAATCTACTCGGTCGTTCCGGACAAAGCCGCGTTTACGAACTCCGAGGTGACTCCGGTTCTCTACGAAGCAACGTTCACGACTCCGGCCGATCTGTACGCCAAGCTGAACCTATACACTCCAGCCTGGAGATCGGTGCTGCACTATCTCCATCCGAACATGATGATGACGACGGATTACACCGTTCTCGTTGCGCCTTATTTCAGCGCGTTCGAAAACGCGACGGAAGCCGATTTCGGGACTTACAGTTTCGAGACCGCGCTCGCAACGGAGCAGAATCGCAACCCTGCGAGCTACATCGGCGGGACTCTCGTTAGTTCGCTTGCGGACGCTCTTGGCCGCTGGAATTCGAAACGCCAGGCCTGGGCGCTCGATCAGCTCACGGCGTTTGAAACCAAGGTGAAAAGCGACATGGTTTCCACGAACGAATCGCTTACGGAGGAACTCGACGCACTCGCCGCGAAGTTTGCGGGAATCGAAGCGGCGGAAGCGAAGGTCGCGGACATTCGCAGTTATCTGCAGACGCGCGCGCCTGCGAGTTCGACTCCGAGCTGGGGCGGCGGTCAGCCTGCGACTCAGCCGAGCACTACTCCCGGCTGGGGCAACCAGCCCGCGAGTCAGCCTGCGACTCAGCCGAGCACTACTCCCGGCTGGGGTAACCAGCCCGCGAGCCAGCCCGCAAATCAGCCAAGCTCTGCGCCTGGCTGGGGCAACCAGCCCGCGAATCAGCCCGCGGCGAATGAACCCGCGAATCCTCCGGCGAATGAACCCGCGAGTCAGCCGACCAACAGACCCGCGTGGGGAAGATGAATCGAATGACGGAGTGAATCTTCGAAAAGGGCGGACGAGTTCCGCCCTTTTTCATTTAGAAACTATCGCGGGCAAGCGAACAGGACATTTCGGAACCGTCAAACGAGACGTTAGACGGCTTGTGCGGACGAGGACGTCCGCGGTCCCGGGAGTCTCCGATAGTTTCTTACTCGCGAACGGTTGCGCTTAGCCTGTAATGATGCGATGCTCTGCAAGTGACATCAAACGAACTCAAAGTCGATTTTCACTGCCACTCGACGATTTCCGACGGCGCGGTCAGTCCCGATGAGGTTGTCCGCAGAGCGAAACGAAACAAGGTAGACGTTCTTGCGCTGACAGACCACGACTGCGTCGACGGCTACGAACGCGCCAAACGCGTAGCGGATGAAGTCGGGATCAGACTTGTCCTCGCGGCGGAGTTCAGTTGCTATCTGGGCGAGGAACCGTCGGAGAAGGAAATCCACGTTCTTTCGTTTTTCGCGGACGACGCGTTCGAGGGCGTTCGCGAATACTGCCAGAGGATGATGGCGTGGCGTCAGGAACGAGTTCGCTCGATTTTGCGCGGTCTTGCGTCGAAGGGCTTCGGAGTGAGCGAAGGCGACGCGAATGCGGCGGTGGGGGACTGCCCCGCGCCGACGAGGCTTCATCTGAAAAACTTCCTCAGAAGCCGCGGGCTTGTGCGCGAGGATACCGTCTGGGATCATCTCGGCAACCACCACGAATACGTCACGCAGCCGCCGGTGACTTCGCGGGAGCTTTTTGCGGACATCGCGAATCTGGGCGGAGTGACCGTCTGGGCGCATCCGTATCCGAATCATTTCGAAAAGTACGCGGAAAGGCTCGCGGACGAGGGGCTGCAAGGGGTCGAGATTCTGAACGTGGCGAAGAGCAGCCTTCCAGGAGACGTATACCAGAGCTTCGCGGTCAAGCGCGGTCTTTTCACATCCTGCGGTTCCGACTGGCACGGAAAGCCGCCGGACACGATCAAGGGACCGCTCGCGCTGTCGTCGAGCCTCTGCGAGTCGCTTCTCGAACGGCTCGGCGTGCTTTGACCGGGACTTGATACTGTGCGCACCGCATTACATTTTATTCGTGCCGTCTACGAATTATTTGTAAAATTATTGCCAATCGCTCGATAACCCACATTCGCGGCAATTGCAACACCCGCGTCCTCGCCTGCTCCGGGAGTGCAGACGTCCCGTCCACGCATTATTTTTTGCTGTAGGCGAGACGCCTACAGTCCCGTTAGCGTCCGTGCCACGTACAATCTGGGCGTTACTGGACTCGAACCAGTGACCTCATGCGTGTGAAGCATGCGCTCTAACCAACTGAGCTAAACGCCCGAAATGAGTGACGGATTATATCGCTGCGTTTCGCAGAGGTTCAATCTGAAATCTGAAAACTGAATTTACTCGACCCTCGCCGCTCGATCCTCGACCCTCGATCCTCGACCCTCGATCCTAAAACAAAAAAGGGGGTCTCTTTCGAAACCCCCTTTCAAGAAGTTAACCGCCAGTGCGATTAGTGGTGCTTGATGTCTTCTAACAGCTCCTCGAAGATTGCCTCGAATTTTCCATCAACGTCATAAGACCCGCTGCGGATCAGTTCCCGAAGTTTGAGAACCTTCTGCTTGCGGTCGTCATCGAAGGAACGGAGGGCATCCTCTCGGCGCTTTTGTGCACGCTTCTTTGCTTGTGACACCATGGGTTTGCCTCCATTAATGTCCTTGCAACGAGGGAGCGCGCCCTTCGTTTCAAAAGAGAGATCATCCCTTTTTCGAAGAAGGACGAGGCATGTACCGACTTCGGACGTCGAATTAGGAGAGACTCCCTCCGCGGTCTGGTGGACCGTCCAGAGCGAGACGCTCGCCGCTTCGATTATCCGATGAGTTTCCATACCTTTAACTTCCACGATCGCCAGGATATGACGAGGAGCCTGCCGGGGCGGTTTTTACGCCCGCCCCGGCCTCTCCATTAACCAAGAAGACTGAGGACAGCCTGAGGCGCCAGATTTGCAGAAGCAAGCGTGGACACCGCCGCCTGGAACAGGATCTGTGACCGCACGAAGTCGGTGGTCTCGGACGCGAAGTCCAGATCTCTGATTGAAGACTCCGTCGCGGAGAGGTTCTCGATCGCTACGTTGAGACTGTCGATGTTTGGATCGATAGTGTTCGACTGGAGCGAGCCGAGGGCGGCTCTCGTTGCGGAAACCTGCGAAATCGCGGCGTCGATGATTCCCAGCGCGTTCTGCGGGTTTGCGCTGAGGTCGTTGTCGCCGCCGGTACGAAGAGAGCTGAGGAACCCGCCTTCGAGCGTGCCGCTGTTCGCGTTCGCCGTCGAGTCGTCGTTCTCCCTGCTGACTTCGAGACCGAGGTCCGCGGTGCGGATCGAGTTGATTCCAACCGTGATCCTGTCGCTCGGCAGCGCAGACTCGCTGAGCTGGAACGAAAGACCGCTGTTCGAGGTGTTTGCGACTTTGAACAGGGTTCCCGACAGGAAGTTGGTAGAGCTCTCGACCTGACCGAGGTACTGATAACGCTGGCTGAACGTGATGTCCGCCTGAAGTGTCGGCAGGTTCACGCTCACCTTGTTACCGTTGCCCGTGACCGGCGTAGAGCCGACGCGGACGACGATATCGGTACCGGAATCGGAAATGATCTGCCCCGCCGCGCTCATGGTGCTGGTTCCATCGGTGGTGAAGTCGTTGTTGACCTTGTTGTAACCACCCGTGATGAAGGAATCGGTAACCACGATCTTGAGCGAGGAGCTCGAAGCAGTGAGCCTCTCGAGGCTTATGGACTGGTCGGAGCCGTAGCCCGTGGAGAACAGCGCGAAGGACGCTCCTGAACCGCCGGTCGACATTCCCGACACCGAGGAGTTGGTCGCCGATGCGTACACGCCGGTCGCCGAGGTGTTGGCGTTGACCTGATCCATGAAGTCCTGGAAGGTGGAACCCGAAGCGAGGGAGATTTCCGCCACTCCGAGGTTTCCGGTGATGCGGAACTTGATCACGTCGCCCGTGCCGCCCGACGAAGCGGGGAGACCCGGGGAGCCGGAGATCAGTCTGCTCGTCGCGGCGACGCTGCCGCCGGTCGAAGCGAGACGGATAACCGCTCTCGAAGCGATCTGGGTGACTCCGAAGGTGAAAGACACGCTGGACGCGTTGTTCGCGAACTGCACGTTGTTCACCGCGAGGCCGTCGATCGCGCTCGACTTGTTCGTGATCTTGAACGCACTGCTTCCATCGAGAAGCGACTTGCTTCCGAAACGTGTCGCCGCGGCGATGCGATCGATGGCGTTCAGAGCCTGGTCGACCGATGCCTGTTCCGCGGCGATCTGTTCGGAGGTCAAGCTGCCTCCGTTAAGAGCGAACACGACGGACTCGCGAATCCCGACGAGTAGCGAGGAGACCTCGTTCAGAGCCGCTTCCGCGGTTCCGATGAGGTTCGACGCGAACTCCGAGTTGCGCACGGCCGCCTTCAGAGAGGCGGTCTGAGCCCGAAGCTGCTCGCTGATGACGAGCCCTGACGGATCGTCGGCAGCGGAGTTGATGCGAAGACCCGAAGAGAGTCTCTGCATGTTCTTCTGCTGTTTTCCATCGACAATATTGAGTTGCCGAAGGGCGGACATAGCCGCTGAATTGGTGTTAATCCGAAGTCCCATGACTTCTTATCCTCCTTGACAATTGGTGATTGGGTTCGTCCGTGAACCCAAGTGAAATGGATCGTCACCGGACGAGGTTGGGAAATCCTCGATCCTGAAACGCTCCTTAAAGTTTTTTCCGGTTGACAGCCTTCCGACACGGATGCCCCGAGCGACGTTTTTGGGGAAGGTCGCAAGGATGGACCCGAGCAGAACTCGCACGCATCCGGAAAACCCCCGCTGGATGTCCCTATCCACGAGGGCACGTTTGCTTCATAGGCAACTCCTCCTTTCTATCAATACCAACTTGCATGAAAGAAATTAGAAATCTATCGATGACTCCGCGAATCACAGTCAGCGCGCAATCGAACCTTGAACGTCCGGCATCGCGCAGCCCGCGCTCAGCGCATCCTTAGTAACTATCTCAAGCTCCGGGAATGCTTCCGCCATCGTCTGCGCAAAAGCCTTCGGACGCCTCGTTCAGAGGCTCCGAAACCTCAAATCTTTCTGCTTGAGACAGTTCCTTAAGCGTTTCCGGCTTGTAACCGTGCCTTCGTCCGCTTGTTCGCCGGAAGAGCCAGGACTCCAGATTTATGGACTCGCTATAGCTCTACCCGGGTCGTAAGTGAACGAACTCATCAACCTTGCCGGATACCCGCTCCTTCCGCGCATATCGGACTTAGAAAGCCCGCACCAATGTCGAATCGTTTCGAAATTTGCGCGCACGATCCATCGTCTGTAACGCATGGAGCCGATTTTGAACCCCCGGCGGATCGAACTGGAGAGGAATTCGACCCTTGCAACCAGGAATTATTTGTAGCTTGTACGTCGAAGCCTTAAAAGGTTTGGACGCGATAGTCAGACGTCAGCCCCGAATTGCGGAGCCTGGTCCCGTGAATTGGTCCGGCGAAGGCGATCCGTCGCCCCCGTGGTTCCAGCCATTATTGAGGCGTCCCTCCGTGAACGCTCCTTGAAAACGCCGCGTCCGGTGCGTGCGGACGAAACGTCGAACCAAAAAAAATGGTTCCTCTCGATTCGCACGGCCTGCGTGGACGCGCGTATCGGGAGGAACCTCAGAATGTTTCAGGCATTTTAGAAGAAGCATTTTCTTGCCCGAGTCGTTGTTTTGTAACTCATATCGAATTCGTTCTTAGAAGGTCATTTCCTCATCGCGTCTTTGCACAGCTCATCGAAAATGAGGTCGAGTTTTCCCTCGACGTCGTAGTTGCCTTCGAGAATCTGTTGTCTGATTCGAAGCACGCGAAGATCGCGATCCTCCTGGGACAACTTCGAGCGATGTCGCACGTTCTTATCCAGGTCGGATCTTTTTTTACCCAGTTTCGGCATATTGACAGTCCTTTCAGATCACGGTGGTACTTCAGTAGTCGGGTCGAAAGTCAGAGAGCCGGGGTGGGAGGAATTCTCCCACCCCCATATCTCTCTTGACCATCCCTACTACTGCAGCAGTGAAAGCACGGTCTGCGGAATCAGGTTCGCCGAGGCGAGGGTCGAAACCGCCGCCTGGAAGAGAATCTGTGACCGCACGAAGTCCGTGGTCTCGGACGCGAAGTCGAGATCGCGGATCGCGCTTTCCGTGGCGCTGAGGTTCTCGATGGCGACGTTGAGGCTGTCGATGTTCGGATCGAGAGTGTTCTTCTGGAGCGAGCCCAGCGAACTCCTGATTCCGGACACCTGCTCGATAGCCGCGTCGACGATCTGAAGAGCGTTCTGCGGGTTAGAGCTGAGGTCGTTGTCGCCTCCGGTGACGAGCGAACTGAGGAAGCCTCCCTGGAGGACTCCGGCGTTCGCGTTCGCCGTTCCGACTTCGTTCTCCCTGCTGATCTCGTATCCGAGAGCCGCGGTCCTGACGGAATCTAGACCGACGGAAATGCGATCGCTCGGAAGCGCGCTTTCCGCGAGCTGGAAGGTCAGTCCGCTGTTAGAACTGTTCAGCACGGTGATGAGATTTCCGGAGAGGAAGTTAGTCGTGGGCGAGGTCTGCCCGAGCACCTGGTAGCGCTGGCCGAACACGACATCCGCCTGCAGAGTGGGCAGGTTCACGGAAATCTTGTTGCCTTTGCCGGTGACGGGAGTCGATCCGACGCGAACGACGATATCCTGGCCGATGTCGCTGACGATTTCGCCCTTCTGGCTCATTGTGCTGATGCCGTCGGTGGTGAAATCGCCGTTCACCTTGTTGAAGCCGCCTGCGACGAACGCGTCGGTAAGGACGATCTTCGTGGTGGACGAACTCGCGGTGATGCGCTCCATCGAAATCTGCTGGTCGGAACCGAATCCCACGCTGAAGAGCGCGAAGGACGCACCGGACCCGCCCGAGCTCGCCCCCGATAGAGAGCTGTTCGTGCCGGACGCGAAAACGCCCGTCGCGGAGGTGTTCGCGTTGACCTGATCCATGAAATCCTGGAAGGTCGAACCCGAGGCGAGCGAGATTTCAGCGACGCCGAGGTTTCCGGTGATGCGGAACCTGATGACTTCGCCCGTTCCGCCCGAAGAGGCGGGAAGACCCGGAGAACCGGAAATCAGCCTGCTCGTCGCCGCGACGCTTCCACCGGTGGAGGCGAGACGAATTGTCGCGCGCGATGCGACCTGCATCACTCCAAACGTAAAGGTAACGCTGCTTGAGTTTGCGTTGAACTTCACGTTCCGAAGCGAGAAGCTGTCGATTGCGCTCGACTTGTCACTGATCTTGAACGCGGCGCTACCGTCGAGGAGCGACTTCGAGCCGAACCTCGTCGCAGCCGCGATGCGATCGATCGCGCTGAGTGCGCGGTCGACCGTGGACTGCTCGGCGGCGATCTGTTCGCTTGTGAGCGTTCCACCGTTTAGCGCGTAAACCACGGATTCGCGTATCCCGACTAGCAGCGAAGACACCTCGTTAAGAGCTGCCTCCGCCGTACCAATCAGGTTTGAAGCGAATTCCGAGTTTCTCACCGCCGCTTTAAGACTGGCGGTCTGCGCGCGTAGCTGCTCGCTGATCACCAGACCCGACGGATCGTCGGCGGCGGAGTTGATTCGGAGTCCCGTGGAAAGTCTCTGAAGATTCTTGCTTTGTCCGCGATCTACTATTGCAAGTTGGCGCAGAGCGGACATAGCCGCAGAATTGGTATTGATTCTAAGTCCCATTACTTCAATCCTCCTTGATTGATAAAATTTGGACGTCCCTGTCCAAATGGACAATGCAAATAGCACGGTCCACAACGAAGCGACGCAGGTTTCCCTAACCTGAACCGCTTAACGCCTGCCTCGCGCAATTGTCCCAGAGCGCGGGGAAAACGTTTTTGACTCCGCGGAATCTCGTCCCATGAGATTGGTTCCGCATTGTCGGATAGAGTTTTTTCTCTACATCACCTCCTTCTGAATTTAAATGAAAAGAGTAGGCGCCCGGTCTTCGAGTACCTTTGGTGATGCGCTGGAGTCCCAATTCCATCGCTTCACCTTCAGCGTCGTGTCCCAGGCTGAAAATAAACTTATTCCATATTTCGGCGAAATCTGTTTACGACTTGAGAGAAAATAATTTTTTTCTCCGAAATCGACGAATTCAGCCGCTATGGGCGATTTCGATGGGAACCGCTTAGCTCACCTCGGTACTCCGCACGCCCGGCGCGGGTTCGACGACGGGATTCATCCACCCGAGGCAGTTTCCGCCGGCGGGGCGCCGATCCACGCGAGGAGCTGTTCCGCTGCGGCCTTGTACTCGTCCGGCTTCTTGTAAAGAGTGTCCGGCGTGTGCGAAACGTTCTCGAAGCCGACGAACTTCTTTTCTCCCGCGTAGAGATCGCAGACTTCGCTCGATGCGTCGTAGCTGCAAATCGGGTCCGCGTCGCCGTGGACGAAAATCGCGGGAACCTTGCACAGAGGCGCAAGGCTGCGCACGTCCATCTCCACAGGAACCTGCGCGGAAAAGCAAAGTGCGAGCGGGTACAGCACGAACATATCCCGCGCGTGAATCTCGTAGGGAATGTCCGCGAGGCCGTCGAGGAAGACGCCCGCGACCTTCTTTTCCTTCGCGAGGTGCATCGAAACGGTAGTTCCGAGGGAAATGCCGACGCCGACGATCTTCTCCGGGTCGACGCCTTCGAGAGTCAGGAGTTTCGCGAGCGCGGATTCCGCGTCGTGTGCGAGCACGTCGACGTCTATGTCGCCTTCGCTTCCGCCGAAGCCGGTATAGTCGTAGAGCATGGCGCTACAGCCGACGTCATTCCAGAATTTCGCAAAGATGCGGAAGCTTCGCAGCGAACGCGCATTTCCGTGGGAGATCAGCGCGGTAGCGCGCGGGCTTTCCACCGGGAACCACGCCGCGTCGAGCCTATAGCCTCCGGACTCCTCGATTTCGATCTTCGCGCCGGACTCGCTCGCCTCCGCGATTTCAGAGGCGGAGATTCCGCCGTCGATTTTCTCAGGGTGGAGCAGGAAGTATTCGATGCACCCTGGAAGAAACGTCAGCGCGCACACGCAGACGTACGCAAACGAGAGTAAATACAAAGATCGCTTCGCCAGGTTCTTCATTTTAGGCCTCGATATGATATTGGATTTCGAACGGCGGCGCCGATTCCGGAAATTGCGATTCCGGCCCGCAGGTCTTCCCACTATCCACTTTCCCCGGACTTCTGGCAACAGGGAACTTTCGGGTTGTCTCCGCATTGCGACATACTTCGTTCTTCGTTGAACCTTTCGTTTGGTCGTGCGTACAATGAGTATCACAAACCCGGAGGCTCGAAATGACGCTTTCAATTCTCGCTGAACTCCCCGAAGAATTGCAGACCACGTTTAACGTGTACATTGCGATGCTCGTTTTCGGAGGGGTGTTCATCGTCCTTTCCGCTGTTCTGGCGTCCGGACTAGGCCACGGGGACATCGGGCACGGCGGAGACGCGGGGGGCGCGGGGCACGCTGGGGATTCGTCCGACTCCGGAGGCCACGGCGGCGGGTTCAATTTTCCGCAGGTGACTGTCTGGTCGCCGCTGATTATCAGCTTCTTCATCGCGTTCACCGCGGGAGTCGGCGCGGCGGTCACGTACTATTACGAAGTCTCCGCGATGTATTCCGCGCCCTGCGGGGTCGTCGGCGGCGCGATCGGCACGATGCTGGTCCTTTATATGATCAACGATATTATAGGTCGGATGCAGGGAACGAGCCACATCGCGGACGCTGACTGCGTCGGAGCGATCGCGACGATCATCACTCCCGTGCCGGAAAACGGCCTCGGCGAAATCCGCTATGAACTCGGCGGCGTGCTTCAGACTTCGCCCGCGCGGTCCGCGACTTCCACGGCGATCGAGCGGGGCGCGAAGGTGAAAATTCTGAGCGTGAATTCAGGAAACTGCGTGGTACAGACCGAGAGCTGAGAAACGCAAACAACCAAAAACCAACAACTGACCACTAACAACTATCCACAATTACTGGAGGAATGAATGTTCGCATATTTTCTTGAGGCCGAATTCGATCCGACTCTGCCCGCTCTGGGCGCGGTTCTCGGCGGGCTGCTGCTTCTGGTACTCGTCATCATCCTGACGAGGTGGAAGCGCGTCGGACCGAACGAAGCCGCGGTGATCAGCGGTAAGGGTAAGTTCCGCATCATCACGGGCGGAGGCACTTTCGTGTGGCCTGTGCTCGAGATGGTGCAGTACCTGAACCTCGAAATTATGACGATCGACATTCAGCTTAAGGACATCTACACCGCCGCGGGAGTGCCCGTCAGCGTCGACGGCGTCGCGCAGCTAAAAGTTCGCGGCGAGGAAGGTTCGATCCGCACCGCGGCGGAACGGTTCCTCGGAAAGCGCACGGAGCAGATTCGCCAGATCGCGCTCCAGACCCTCGAAGGCCACCTGCGCGCCATCGTCGGCAAGATGAGCGTCGAGGAGATATACCGCGATCGAGACAGGTTCGCGCAGGAGGTTCAGCTCGTCGCAGCGGACGATATGGCCGGGATGGGACTGATGATCAACAGCTTCGCGCTGCGGGACATCAAGGACGATGAAGGATACCTCGAAGCGCTCGGCAAGCCGCAGATCGCGAAGGTCAAGCGCGATGCCACCATAGCCGAGGCGGACATGAGCCGCGACGCGAGGATCAGGAAAGCCGACGCCGAGAAGGACGCGAAGGTCAAGGAAGCCGAGGCATTCCGCGCAGGCGAGCAGGCGCGTTACACCGCGGAAACGGAAATCGCAATGTCGAAACGCGACTACGAGATGAAGCAGGCCGAGTACGACCAGGCCACAGCGCTCAAGAAGGCGGAGGCCGACCTCAGCTACGATCTGCAAACGCACCGCTCTATGCAGGCGGTCAAGGAACAGGAAATGCAGGTCCAGATCGTCGAGCGCGAAAAGCAGATCGAAATCCAGGAGCGCGAAATCAGAAGGCGCGAGAAGGAACTCGAAGCGAGCGTCAATCGTCCCGCGGAGGCGGAACGCTACAAGATTCAGCAGATGGCCGAGGCTGAGCGATTCAAGCGAGAACAGGAAGCCACTGGTCAGGCGAACGCGGACAGGGCGCTCGGTGAAGGTGAAGCCGCGGCGAACAAGGCGCGAGGTCTCGCGAAGGCGGACGTCGAGCGCGCGGAAGGTCTCGCGAAGGCGGACGTCATCCTCGCGCAGGGCGCAAACGAGGCGGAAGCGATGGCGAAGAAGGCGCTCGCGTGGCGTCAGTACAACGAGGCCGCGATCCTCGAAATGCTCATCGCGAAACTCCCGGAGATCGCGCGCGAAGTCGCTGCGCCGCTTTCGAACATCGGCAACATCACGCTCGTCAGTACAGGCGGCGAAAACGGGTCCGACGGCATGGCGAGCAGGATTTCCGGCGAGGTCACGAAAGTCCTTGCGCAGCTCCCGCCGACGGTACAGGCCCTAAGCGGCGTGGACCTCCTCGATCTGTTCAAGAAGCTCCCAGCGCTCGCAAAGAGCGGGGACGCCAATGCCACCCGCGAAGCCCGCGACGCCCTCGACAAGATCAAATCCGGCGCGGACGTGCTGGAGGAATAACGGATCTTCATTGCCCGAATTCAATATGGCAGGTATAATTCAATGTCATATATATAAATGTCGAGGCAAAATAATGGCTGCTCGAAAAACAGACAATCTGGAACTTGCTCCGCCTGATAATTCTACCAGGACGGATCGCATTAAATCGAGACTCAAAGAGCTCGCGCAAATGAAGGACGGCTGGCTCGACAACGAAGGCAAGGCGCCTTCGAAGGAAGGTCTGATCTGGCTCGAATCGGCGATGGCTCTTTACTATCCAAGTGATGCTCCTAAGCCATACATTTATCCGACAGAAGCAGGCGGGATTCAGATCGAGTGGAAAGAAAGTGGGCACTATTTCTCGATCGAGATCGATCTTGAAGAGAAATCCGGGTATTGGCACGATCTCAACACAGTGACCGACGAGGACTATGAAGAGGTTATGGATTTGTCCGGAGCCGTGGGATGGTCGAGACTTTGCCTTTTGCTAGCGGAAAACGATTCGGATGCTTGACCCCGAAACTTTGCTCCATCGTCAGATTCATCCAAGTTGGATTATGGATGACGAAATAACATCCCAGGCATTCAAGCCGACGCTTAAGGATAATGGCAAACGGCTTTGTTGCATAAGTGAAAGCGATACAAATTCCTTCAATGGTGGGCAAAACCGAACGTGGGAGTACTAGCGAACCGTCAAAAATGCCAGATTTCT
>JANLHZ010000185.1 GCA_024653775.1 Planctomycetota bacterium
TCGAACCTCCAATCTCTGTCTCTTCTTCCTGCAGAAATATTTGGTGAGACATTTACTAAGCGTGGATTTTTATTTTTTTCCGATCGGGAGGCTGAAAAGATAGCCGTCAACTTGAGGAATTCCTAATTTCTCACCACTCACCACTGATTCCTCACCCTCCCTGCTGCGCCGCCTGGGCCTGCATTTTGTCGCGGAAGCGAGTCAGCGCTCCCTGAAGACCGCCCTGCTGCTCGAACAGAGTCTCGACGTAGTCTTTCCACTCGCGATTTATGGGGTCGAGGTCGCTTTCCCGCGTTGCGCCGAACGCTCGGAGGAAACTTTGCCTGCCGGGAAGTCCGTCGAGTTCGAGCTTCACGTACGCGTCCATCTTGCTTTTGTATTTTCCGCCCTGATAGGTGTAGCAGAAGTAGATGAAGCTCCACGAGGCCGCGTAAATGCCGCTTTCGTAAATGGAGGAGAGGAAGCCGCCCACGTTTCGCGGGTTCGTCTGGAATCCCGCGCTCGCATACGCGCTGCCGGGAATCGCTTCCGCGAGCCTCGCGACCTCTCCCGCCTTCTCCCTGTGTCCCGCAATCCGGATCAGCGCGGTAAGATCGAGATCGATGTTCTGTCCGTCAGGCACCGGGCAGTTGTCCGCACGGACGACCTGAATCTTCTGCTGATCGTTTCTCGCGCCGGGGACTTGCAGGTTCACTGCGACGGTGTTCCAGAACTCCGTGTAGTGGCGGATGCGGAAGTATTCGTCGAGCCTCGATTCCGAAATCTGCGCGAGTTCCCAGGCGGGGCTATCCTCAGAACCGACGCGCTTGATCGTCCCGACGTATTCCGCGAGTCCTTCCTGGAACCAGAGCGAGCTGACGGAGCCGCCTTCGCGACGATACGCGTCGAAGAGCTGGTGTGTGCCTTCGTGGAACACGACGCCTTCGTTCTGCTCCTGGGAAAGCCTTCGTTCGCCCTCGTAGAGCACGATGTACTCCGCGAGCCTGTGGTAGTACGCGATCGTCCCGGGCGAGAGTCCGTGTGTGTTCGCGCCCTCGCTGAAACTCTCGAAACTCTGACGATCCGCGAGCACGAGCGCCGTCATAGGCCACGGGTGGGAACGTTCGGTCCTTCCGGAGGGAACCGCGAACCTTTCGTAGAAGAAGTCGCGCACGGTGCTGAACATAGCCTCGCGAACGGCGAGCACTTTATCGATCTCCGCCTTCGAAAGCTTCTCTTCGAGCTTTTTATCGACCGCGATCACGTAGTTCGGGTTGTCGAAATTGAACATGAACTGATAGTTGCTAAAGATCGAGTGCGTGCGGATGTTGTTCTCGATCTGCTCCTGCCACTTGAGATTCGGATTGTTCGCCCACGCCTCCTGCTTGCCCTGCATTTCGCCGAGGAGTCTCCCCGCGACTTCAGTCGCCTCCGCGTGCTTGTCCGGAGGCATCAGGAACTGCTGCCCGTCCTTGAATGGATCGATCACTGCGTAGAGATCGTCGACGTTGACGTCGAACGCCTCGCGAAGGTCAGCCGGCACGATGAAATACTGCCAGCCTATTTCGATCTTCGCGGCGCGGTTCCTCGGATCGACCTCGTGGGCCGCCTGGAACGCCTCCAGCGCGAGGCTCCGATCGCGCTCCTTCCACGAGGTTCCGAGCTGGACGAGCAGCGTCGCGTCCTTCGCTGCCTTGTACTGCGCGAGGTCTGCCCGAAACTTCGCGACGTCGTCCTGGTTGACGGGGGCCTGCTGGTTTCCGCCGCTTCCCGATCCCTGGCCCTGCCCGCTCGATATGACGACTCCGCCGCTGCCAGAATTCGGAACGTCCGGACCGGACGAAAGCACGACGATCAGGACGACAATGATGACGATGAGCAGCCCGCCGCCTCCCGCGGCCCCGATGACGATCAGTTTCTTGTTTGCGTCCGGCGTGCTCGAAGCCTTGCCGCCTCTTCCTTTCGCTTTCGCCTCGCCTCGCGATTTTCCACGATCCCTCGAATCCCTGGACGAACCTCGGTCTCTTGACGACCCTCGCTCCTTCGACGTCGAACGATCCTTCGAAGGCGCGGATTTCTGGACGGTGGTTTTCCCGCCTTTGCGCGCGGGTTTCTTTTCTTCCTTCTCCACGGTGAAAAGCTCTTCGTCCTCGCCATCGACCACGATCACCGCCGCGTATGAATCGCCGTCATCGACGAGTTTCGCGCTGGCGAGGTCCGCCTCGTCGGCCTCGTCCAGAATTCTCCTCAGCGCATCAGCCTCGACCTTGGTGCAGAACTGGCATTCGAGCATCGCCTCCAGCGCATCGATCGCCTCGCCTTCGTCCTTCGCTTCCTTGATCAGATCCTGCGCCTCGCGGATGTCGTCCTTCGTGACGATCTTGCTGCGGTGAGCGATTCTGAATATGAATTCGTCGACCTTTTTTGGTGACATTGCTGTAGACCTTCTTTGAACTTCGGCCGATACTTCGCTGTATATTCGAGCGAAGCTGTAAAGTGTAAACTCAAACGCAATTAATTCAACAACCATTCGTTAACTTAGATTGAACTTTGATGTTGACCTTTGGAGATAATAATCTTCAACTACTCGGGCAAAATTGCGCTCGCGGACTTCCACGGAGGGATGGCAGAGTGGTCGATTGCGACGGTCTTGAAAACCGTTGTGCCCTAACGGGTACCGGGGGTTCGAATCCCTTTCCCTCCGCTTATTCTTATTTTCGAAACCTGACAAATGAAATATTACATCATCGAGGATTTCGGGAAACACCCCGCCTGGAACATGGCCGTGGATGAATTTTTCCTCCGCGAGGCGCGGGACGCGTTCATACTAAGACTATACACCTTCACCCCGGCGGGGCTTTCGATCGGACACTCCCAGGGATACGACGGCGCGATGAAACTCGCAATCGGAATGCCGGACGTGTTCGTCGTACGCAGACTCACTGGCGGCGGAGCTATCCTTCACGAAAACGATCTGACATACAGCATCGTCTGTCCGCTGGACTCGCCTTTCCTGTCGAAGAACTTCGAACTTTCGTTTTTCGATCTGTGCTCGCCGCTCGTCAACGCGCTCGAATCCGTCGGCGTACAGGCAGACTTCCGCGGCGGACTCTCCCGCGACGACATTTCCGTCGACTCCTGCTTCGACCGCGAGACCTCCTTCGACATCGTTCATCATGACCGGAAAGTCATCGGAAGCGCGCAGCGCAGGACGAATGAGGCGATACTCCAGCACGGAAGCATACTCCTAAGGTCGAACCGCGTGATGGCGGACAGCGTAGCGCTCGAAAAAGTCAGTTCGAACGCGAATATCTCCACGCTCGGAACGAACATCGTCGCCGCCTACGCCGCCAAGTTCGGGATGCACCCGACCCCCGCGGCGCTCGACGCGGGCGAGATCGCAAAAGTCGAGGAACTCGCAAGAACGAAGTACCTCTCTCCGGAATGGAACAAAGGCGAATGAACAAGGGCACGGAAAACGTCGGTCCGGGGAACGCCACTGCGCGACGGAATCCAGGCCGGATGTTTCGCGCGCGGTTCGCCATAGGCTCTCGCTTCTTAACTCTTAATTATTAATTATTAACTCTTAACTCTTAACTCCCCGCCGCGGTTTGACTACCTTGAACGTCTACATTTCGTGTCAGGGGACTAAAATGCTCCGTTCAAATTCCAAGCGCGTTATTCTCTGGATTTCCGTTGTCGCGACGATTTTCGCCTGCCGGGGAGGATCGAACGAGTATTCCCCGATCGTCCTGAACACGCCGGTTATCAGCATCGAAACCCCCGCGGCGCTCACGGTGAACTCGACGATCGTTTCCGTCCGCGGAACAGTCGAGAGTCTCTACCCGATCGCAAGCGTCAAGGTAGGCGAAGTCAGCGCGACCGCGCTTTCGAGCGATTTCAAATCATTCGAGGCCACGGTCCAGTTGTTCGAGGATGACGAAACGGACGAAATCGAAATCGTCGCGACGGACACCCGCGGATTCGTTGGAACCCGCACCCTCTCGCTCACCCTCGACGCCAAGCGCCCGACCGTTTCCCAGATGACCCCAACGGACGGAGTGGTCGGAGTGACGCAGAGCCTTCTCGATTTCTCGGTGACGTTCTCGGAACCGATGAACCGCGATACGATCGAATCCGGCGGAATCGTGCTGAAGAACGAAGCGTCCGGACTCGAAATCGCGGGCGCGATCAGTTACGAGGACAACGATATCCATGTGGTATTCACTCCCGCGGGAAACCTCCCGAGCGGGACGCAGATCAGCTTCACAGCGACAACCGCCGCGGAGGACCTCGCGGGAAACGGACTCGCCAGCGACGTTCGAATCGAGTTCACCACAGGCGTTAGCGAATACTTCAGCAAGGCGACGCTTACGGGGACTCTCACGGTCAAGGTCCACGACGCCTTTACCGGAGCCGCGATCGCGGGCGCTATCGTCAGCATAGGAGACCTCGGAACGCTTTCGGGTACGACCCTCGCGAACGGCAGCGTGAAAATCGACGACACTTCGCTGTTCGGAACCCAGTCCATCACAGTCGCGAAAAGCGGATACGTTACACGCACGATCCTGGGCGTTACCACGGACGAAGTCACGCTCGCGCTCCGGCCAAACGCAGTGAGCGAGATCGCAGTCAGCGGAACCATCTCCGGCCTCGCGAGCCATTCGAGTCCCGCGAGCGACGTCGTACTGATCTCCCACAACCTTGGCGACGAAATACTGCCGGAGTTCGACACGATGACGCCGGGGTCGGGAAGTTCGACCGTTCCATATTCGCTGAACGTTCAGACCGGGAAAACCTGGAGCTTAACCGCGGTCGAAACCGACGATCTCGGCGTGACGACAAACCTCGCGGCGATGGAAAATCTGAACGCGCTTTCCGGGACGTCGCCGCTGACGCAGGATTTGGCGTTCCCGAACACGAGCGTCGTTACCGCAGGGATCAAGACGATCGCCGGTGTCAAGTTCCAGAGCGCGCCGGGGTTCAGTTCCCTGGACAAAATTACGCTGATCGCGGGAGCGTACCCGAAATACCTTCCCGGAAGCGGCGTCGTCACCGGATTCCGGATTCCCGGTACCTCCTCGACTCAAACCGACCTGAGCTACATCGAGATCGACGGCGCAACTGGTTATTTCGTTGCAATGATTTTTGAAGACTCGTCGGGCGGAAAAAGCGTCATCGTTGACCGTGGCACGTCGTCTTCGGATTTCACGTACAGTATGGCAAACGTAGCAATGAATCCCGCGACCCGCGATTCTCCCGCCGATTCGGCGGTCGGCGTCGGCGCGAATCCTCAGTTCGATTTTTCCGGCGCGCCGGACTCGGGATTCGTCATGATCGAAATCGAAAAAACCGACGGCACTCCGGTGTGGGAGATAATGATCCCCGCGTTTCTGGATATCGACTCTTTCACCATTCCGATGCTGCCGGGTGACGTCGGCGCGGACTCTCAACTAGAGGTCGGAACGACGTACAATTGGTACGTGAAATCGTTCGAAGTTTCGCTTCCGGACCTGAGCGGCAAGCGCACCGACAACATCTCAAGGACCGTCAGTCGTTACGCGGTAGACACTGCCGCGAGTTCGTTCACGCCGTGATAGCGTTCGACCTTATCCGGATGCGTTTTTGGTGCTCGGAACGAACCGTCGCTTAAACTTTTCGGTCCAGACGTATTCGCATACTCTGGGAACAATTTACCATAATTTAATATTCAATTATCATGATTTAGCTATTAAACTTATTATAAATTATCTTTTGTTAATCCAATTCATAATGAATTGGATTAACAAAAGATAATTTATAGAACATGTATCGACGCGATGGGGTTTCCCCAGAAAGCCCAACGGCTCGTCAAGCAAAGTTGAAAATACAGGCTAAAGGACGGTTCCGCGAAATCCGATAACCCTGTCGGCAAATTCGATTGCTCTTCCGATCATCCACACTCATACCGCTCAATCCCACCACATCTTAATTCCAACCCGGAGGAGACCATGTCCCTGCACAATTGCGATCGTTGCAGAAAGGCGGAGTACATTCCGACCTTCCAGTACGTGAAATTCGACCTAAAGGTTTTCTACCTTTGCTGCGAATGCTGGAACTCGTTCAAAAGCTGGATGAATAACCCTTCCTTCCAGGCTATGAGCGGCAGGCTGAAACAAGCTCAGTAGCAAATCGGAGCAGTCAGGGTGAACCCTGTGTAGATAGATTGGGCATTTCCGCCCACCAAGTTCAAAGGACTCGCATTCGTGCGGGTCTTTTTTTTGTATTTGTTCTAACGTGTTTACAGCCGATATTTTATACAGTATACATGTCGCTTCCAACTCCGGGCGGAAGTGGCGGAATTGGCAGACGCGCTAGGTTCAGGTCCTAGTGCCCGTAAAGGGCATAGGGGTTCGACTCCCCTCTTCCGCAGTATCAGTTCTCAGGAATCTTTGTCAGAATCAATGAGCATTGTTATGAAGAGAATACCGGTTATTATCTCTCTGGTGGCGTCAATCTATATTTTTACCGGCTGCTACACGACCCTCACAAGCTCCCCATACGACAGAACCTACGCTGAAATCGTGGGAAGCATCGTGAATCAGTTTCCGGTGGCGCTTCCGTCCGGCGCGCTCGTGATGACCGCCGAATACTACCAGAACCGCCGGGCGGAGAGGGAGCGCAACGTCGACTCCTTCATCATCGGCCCGGGCACGCCGCTCCGGATCGTGTTCGCCCAAGAGGATATTTCAGAGACGAAACTCGTAAGTCCGAACAACACCATCAGTTTCGACCTCGTCGAGAACATTCCGACCCAGGGAAAAACTCTTACAGAGCTCGAAGACAGAATCGAGGCCGAACTCAGCAGGTTTTACATCAATCCGGACATCCGGATCGAAATCCCGGAGAACGCCGGCGAAGGAGTACAGGCGGGCAGCGTCAAAGTAATCAATATGGGAGGAAGCAGCGTCATCTCCGCGCTCTCGGGAGACCCCGACCGCGACCTTCTCGATACCGTCCTCATCAAAAACGGCTGGGTAGGCGCAGGCGACTGGAACGAAGTCGCTGTCCACCGAACGAGGGAAGTCGTCGTAGGCAGGGAGGGAGAATCGGAGACCATCAAGTACATCATCCTCTGCGATCTGGAGAAGCTGATTTACGAATTCGACACGAGGCAGAACATTCCGATCTACGACAAGGACCTCATCTATATCCATCTCTCGGAAGCGCCGATTCTGAACGAGATGCTTGCGGTGCTCAACATAGCGGCGAACAGCTTCTTCCTGAACGTTCGAAGGTACTATGACTTCACCGATCTGATACAGTCGCGGTTCTAACCCGGGACGTTCCAGATTGCGCGCGCGACCGCGAGGTAAAGATCCCCAACCCAGTGCGACACCGAATAATACAAATTCGGCGCGATCACTATCACTCTTCCATCCCTCCCCGCGTTCGTCGAAAGAACCGCTTCGTTCGCGAGGAGTTCCGCGCGGACGTCGCTGGAATTCTCGTTCGACGCGGACGTCAGGATTATGTCCGGATTGAAGCTGACGATCTGCTCGTCCGAAATTCCGGGATACTCCCGAAGACCCTGTTCGGCGCATACGTTTACAGCGCCGAGGGTGGTTATGAGTTCGTCGAAAAGCGTTCCGCTTCCGACGGAGAACGCTCCGATGAGGGACAGGATCCGCGGGGTCTTCGCGCCTACCGGTTTCATCAATCTCGCCCGGTCGATCTTCGCCTGCATTTCCGCGATGAGCATTTCCGCCTTCGCGTCCTCGCCCACAAGCTTTGCGAGAGTCCTGATATTCGTCTGAATTTCCAGGACCGTATCGAACTGCGAGAACTGAAAGAGCGGAATATCGAGCGACGTCAGCATTCTCAGCATATCGGGCTGGGTGTAATGAGTCACGATAACGAGATCCGGTTCCATACTCACGATCTGCTCCGCGTTTTCCGCGCAGAACCGGCCGACCTTGCGCGCCTCGTCCACGCAGTTCGAATATTGCGGAGACGCGGCTTCCTTGCTAAGCGCATAGATCCTTTCGAGATCGCAAATCGCTGTAAGAACGTGATCGCTGAACATTGTCTGCGAAACGATCTTAGTCGGCGGCTTATCGAGCGTGAGATTCGAGCTACCAAGTTCGACGGCGCGCGGATAAAGGTGCGCGAGCTTCGAAACGTCCGGAGAATTCCAGTTGTTCGAGATTGCGCCGCCCGACGCGGAATCGTCCGCTGGTTTTGACACAGCTTCGTTCGAGACGTATAGAAAGCCTGCAAGCGCGACCAGGACTATAGCAAGCGCGACGACTTTCGAACTTACGCGCCGATCCGCTACCGGAGGGCCAGAATTTTCAGCGGTTCGCATCGCTCAGATCCTCGCAGGATTCACCCTTCTCGAGACGATCGACTATCGCGGCGAGTCTTTCCTGCGTGAACGGCTTTTCGACCCAGCACTTGACGTTCGGAATCTGCGAAACCTGGTGTTTGATCCTGCCGTCGCGAACGCCCGAGATGACGATGAAGATGGTATCCGGGCACATTCGCAGAATCGCGTTGATCGCGGTCACGCCGTCCCAGTTCGGCATCATCATATCCATCGTGATGAGATCGTAGTTCGGCGCGATGATCGTGCTCGTGCCTCTGCGGCCCTTGCTCGTCTTCATGAACGCCGCACGGCCGCTCCCGGCCTGATGGACCTCGACGCCGCGTTTTTCGAAGAATTTTCGGAGCACTAGCGCGATGCCGGGGTCGTCCTCGACCACGAGAACTTTCCTCACGGGTTTCACTATCGGTTTTTCTTCCTGAGCATCGCTCACGTCACGCCTCCCGAATGAACTCATTCGCGGCCATATTAGCGACAATCCACATGCTGGCAAAATTGTATTCGAAGAATTTCGGACTATCAATAACATTGTGGGTAGAGAATCCCGCCAGTCGCTGGAGGTTCCCGCGGCGCTCTGCTATGCTCTGGAAGTCATCGTCAGACGGAGCGGAAAATGCACCTTTCAAGTGAAACCGAGGTCAGTTCGGACCTTCTTCTCGCCTACGACAAGCCGGGTCCGCGGTATACAAGCTATCCGACCGCTCCCGTGTGGAAGGATGAGTTCGGGCCGTCGGATTTCAGGAAGGCGCTCCGCCTCGCGTCTGAGACTCCGGACGTCCCGCTTTCGATGTACCTGCACATTCCGTTCTGCCCGGAGCGCTGCACGTACTGCGCGTGCAACGTCATCATCACGAAAAAGGAAGACGTAGTCCAGAACTACACCGAGACTCTGAAAAAGGAAATCTCGATGGCCGCGGAGGCGCTCGGCGCGCGCAGGAAGATCGTGCAACTCCACCTCGGCGGCGGCACACCGACTTACCTCACCATCTCTCAGCTCGAGGAACTATGCGGGCATATCGCTAATCTTTTCACGATCGACGAAAACGCGGAAATGGCGCTCGAGGCCGATCCGTGCGTCACAAGCCACGAACAGATTCGCGTGCTCCGCAGCATCGGCTTCAATCGCATCAGCCTCGGCGTGCAGGACCTCGATCCGAAGGTCCAGGATCTGATCGGCAGGCAGCAGACCGTTGCGATCACCGAGGACATTTTCGGAGAATGCCGGGAGCAGGGGTACAGCGGCATCAATATGGACCTGATTTTTGGGCTGCCGGGGCAGACTGCTTCCGGGTTCGCGAAAACCGTCGAGGAGGTCATCCGCATCCGCCCGGATCGGCTCGCGGTGTACAGTTACGCGCACGTTCCTTGGATGCGCGTTCAGCAGAAACAGTTCGATGCCGCGTCGATCCCGGAGGGGAAGACGAAGTACGAAATCTTCGCGAACGCGCGCAGGATGCTTATCGATGCGGGCTACCGCGCAATCGGGATGGATCACTTTTCGCTCCCGGAGGATGAGCTTTCGCGCGCGCTCGAAACGGGCGAGCTGAGCCGGAATTTCATGGGCTACACCGTCACGAAGACGAAAGACGTCGTCGGCCTTGGAACGAGCGGCATCAGCGAAGTCGCGGGCTGTTACGCGCAGAACACGACGAAACTCTCTGTGTACCACGAGGCGATCGAAGGAGGCGAATTTGCAACCGAAAAGGGAATCTGGCTGACCCGCGACGACGTCATCCGCCGCAGGACCCTCCGGCTTTTGATGTGCACCTTCGAAATCGACTTCGAAACGCTTCGCTCGGAGTTCGAAATCGAGTTTTCGTCTTACTTCGCGGAAGAGATGAAGACGCTTGGCGACTACGAGCGGGAGGGGTTCCTCGAAATTTCAGCCGACCGTCTGACGGTTCTCCCGCTCGGAAAAGTCTTCATCCGCAACGTCGGGATGGTGTTCGACAAATACCTTTCGAGCGTCAAGCGCGGATTTTCGCGAACAATCTAACTTTTGTTTTTTGATTTTTGAAGTGACGCATTTAGATGCATCTTCAAAATTTTTCAGCACAGAGACGCTGTGTGCCTCCGTGCTGAAGGTTTTCGAAGGCGTATCTTTGTTCAATCTGAAATTCGATGCCCCTGAGTCATCCACTAATTGTAACCTCGGCGCTTTCGCTGCTGATCCTCCTCGCGTACTACGCGCGCACGATGTGGATCCGCCGAAACGACGCGTATCTCTCGCCTACGGAAGCGGACGAGAGGGCACTCGTGAGCGTTCTGATCCCGGCGCGGGACGAGGCGCAGAACATCGCTCCGTGCGTGCGAAGTTTTCTCGCGCAGACCCACCGGAACCTCGAAATCATCGTGATCGACGACCACTCGACCGATGGAACCTTCGATGTCGCGCAGACGGCGGGCGCGGGCGATCCCCGGCTGAAGGTCATCCGCGCGGACCCGCTCCCGGAGGGCTGGGCGGGAAAGAGCCACGCGCTCGTCTGCGGCGAACGCCACGCGTCGGGAGATTTCCTGCTGCTGACCGACGCGGACACGGTTCACCACCCTGCGGGGGTCGCGAGCGTTCTTGCGTACCTTCGCAGAGAAAACGCCGACATGGTTTCCGTCGCCGCGGAGCAGGAATGCAGTAGCATCGGGGAGGCGATCGTGCAGCCGATGGTGATTACGCTGCTCGATCAACGGCACAGTTTCGCCGAGGTCGCGCGGATTGGCGAAGGCGCGCCGCTTTCGTGTAACGGGCAGTTGATGCTGGTCCGCCGCGATGCGTACGATCGCGCGGGCGGCTACTGCGCCTTGCGCGCGGAAGTCCCAACGGACTACGCGCTCGCGGCTCTTGTGAAACGAAGCGGACTCGAATACCGCTTCGCGTTCGCGCCGGGGATCGTGCGCACGCGGATGTACGATTCCCTGCGCGCGTCGATTGACGGCTGGTCGAAGAACCTCTATCAGATCGTCTGCCGTCCAGAGTCGCGAGGGGCGCTTGCGAAGTTGTTCGCGCTGACGTTCGCGATTCCCGCGGTGACGACGCTTCCCTTCGTCTGCGCAGTCATGCTTTGCCTCGCGGACGCGAGCATAGCCGGCACGGGCGCGAGCACCCTCGCTCCCGGATCGCTGCTGCTTGCGCTTTACGTTTTCATCGCGGGGGAAATCTACCGCGCGCACACGTTCACCCGCGCGCAGAGTCTGCTCGCGCCCATCGCAGGCCCAGTGGCGGTGCTGATTCTGTGGCTGTCGTTCCTGCGCTCGCGAAAAAAAAGCGCACGCCTTTGGAAGGGGCGCGCACTCCCGCGGTAAGGAGGCGTAAAATAATAAGTTGCTTAAAATCGCGCTCAGATTTGCGTCAGGTTCGCTTTGCACGATTGAGCGAATCCGCAGTCGTAGCTGTAGTTACGTCGAGGAATTCGCGAATGAGTGCGGAGTGAAAATGAGGTGAAGATGAGATGCGAGTTAGGTAAGTTATTATTTTACGCCTCCTGAATCCGCGGTCCAAAAACGCAAACGGGTTGCGGCAACTCGCCCCTAAGGTGACAGATACAATATCGGGGCAAGTCACCGCAACCGTCGTTCACGTCAGCACCGATCAGTCATTCGGCATGTCCATCGGGACGTCCGTTGGCTCATCCGACGGTTCCTCCGCCGGTTCCTCTTCCGCCGGTTCCTCCTCCGGCTCTTCTACGGGTTCTTCACTGAGCCACGAGTCGACTGTCTCCTCGTTCTGCTCGATCCACTCAAGCGCGGTTTCGTACGGATCGGCTTCAGGCTCCTGATTTTTGAGCATGCACCATTCCGCATCGAAAACCGTAAACTCGAAGTTGTCGAGCAGTTTGTAAACGTCCGGATGCTCCTCGTCGAGTCCGAGGCGGACGATCGTGTGGATCTCCTCCTCACGTCCGAAGATGCCCTTCGGATCGTCCAGGTACCTCAGATCGAACTTCTGGAACATCCAGTGAGGCGTCCAGCCGGTTATGACGATGTTCCGCTGAAGGCGGATTGCCTCCTCCAGTTCCGCGATCATCGTGTCGTCCGTTCCGGTGATCAGGTCGAACCTGTCGAGACCGTACGTGTACATTGCATCGCTCGCCACACGCATTATTCCAGCGTCCGGCTCGATTCCGACGATCCTCCCGTCGAACTCACTCGAGCTCCACGCAAGTTCGGAAATCGAATCGATCGGAACGTAGCTCGGCACGACAAGCCCCGAACGCGTTCCTACAAGGTTTGCGCCGAGATCGACGACTTTGTCCTTGTTCGCTTCGAGGAACTCCGCATGCAGCGTCGGTAGCCATGCCGAAGCTGTCGCGTCGGATACGCCCTCCGCTATGGTTTGCCACATTTCGGGCGCGCTGACGGATATTAACTCCGTCTCGTAGCCAAGTCTGGTTTCCAGAATGGCTTTCACAACGTAGGTGCTTGCCACCTCGCTGTCCCATTCGACGTATGCGAGTTTGATCGGTTCAGCCTCGCGGTTAACTCCGTCGCCCTCGTCTACGTCCTGAGCGTTCGCGTAGAACTGAACACCCGAGTAGCCGAAAGCGAGAGCGAATATTACCGCTAGAGTAATTGCAGTAATCTTCATTCCTACCTCCTTACTTCACAGCCAGTTCTCGGAAGCGGGGACGCGGAACATGAAGGTTCCGACCGTGAAATCCCCACTTCCAACGTTGCCACCGATTTGAACAGCGGACACGCCGTTCCTATTCGAAATTCCACCGGAATTTTTCTCCGCGCCTATTTTTGACAATCAACTATTGAGATCGAATTTGCGCCGCGGATTTCTTAATGCCGGAGGGAATTCACCCCGAAGGCAGACACTGGAAGGCTCGCCGCGGCGCGATTGCGAAAGGGAAAACGTTACCCCGCTAATCATTCGAGCCACTTCCTGACCTTGTCCTCGTTCTTGGCAACCCAAAGATTCGCCGCGTCGTAGGGTTCCTCGCCCTCCTGGATCATCCGCATGCAGTAGCTCATATCGTCCGTCGTCCATTCGAACTTGTCCAGGAACGCGTAGACCTTCGGCATGTCGTCTTCGAGTCCCTTGCGCACGATAGTGTGTATTTCCTCCTCGCCGCCGTACTCGTTTTTCGAGTCAATGAGGTATTTCAGCTCGAATCTCGAGAACATCCAGTGCGGCGTCCATCCTGTGACGACCACGGGCTTTTCATACCTGATCCTGGTTTCGAGTTCCTTCGTCATAGTGGCGCTCGAACCTGAGATGAGTTGGAAGCCCTCCAGTCCGTAATTCGCGATGACGCGCTCCGTCGCCTTCATAATCCCCGCGCCCGGCTCGATGCCTATGATCCTTCCGTCGAACTCTTCCGCGCGCCCCCTCAGGTCCTCGATGGAAACGCAATCGACGTACCCTGGCACGACGAGTCCGGACAGCGTCCCTTTAAGATTCGGGCCGAGGTCCACTACGCTGTCTTTCGTCGACTCGAGGAGGTCGGCGTGCAGGGTCGGAAGCCACGCCGCGACCATACCGTCGGCTTCGCCTTTCGCGATCGACTGCCACATCGCTGGCGCGCTCACCGCAAGGATTTCGACCTTCAGACCCATCTTCTCCTGCAAGACGAAGCGGACGACGTTCGTGCTCGCGACCTCGCTGTCCCACTCGACGTACGCGAGCGTAACGTCCGCACGATCTGCGTCCGCATAGAACTTGTAGCCGACGTATCCGCCCACGAGAAGAATGAGTACTAGTAATGGCAGCGCTGCGTTTTTCATTTGTTGCTCCTTTAGTCAGTAGTCAGTAGTCAGTAGGTTGTTAGTTGTTGGTAAATCTGAAATCTTGATAACTTTGGCGCCCTATCGGACGCGTGGCTCGATAACTTTGGCGCCCAATCTGGCGCGTGGCTGAAATCACTCCCTGCGACTCGCGCGCATAATCCGGTCGAGAACGATCGCGAGGATCACGATGCCGACGCCGGCTTCGAATCCCGCGCCGAGCTGAAGGCGCTGGATCGCCTTCCACACTTCGCTACCGAGTCCGCCCGCGCCGATCATCGCTGAGATGACGACCATCGAAAGCGCGAGCATTATCGTCTGGTTGACGCCCGCCATTATCGAAGGCGTCGCGGTTGGAAGCTGTACCGTGACGAGCTTCTGCCAGCGCGTCGCGCCGAACGCGTCCGCCGCCTCGGTGAGGTCCTTAGGCGTCTGGTCGATCCCGAGCACCGTCAGCCTGATCGCGGGCGGCATAGCGAACACGACGGTCGAAAATATCGCGGACGTGTTGCCGAGTCCGAAGAACGGGATCGCGGGAATCAGATAGACGAACGCCGGGAGCGTCTGCATGAAGTCGAGCGCGGGCATCGTCACCCGACGAAATCCGACCGACAGCGCCGCCGCGATGCCGAGCGGAATTCCGAGGAGAACACAGATCGAGGTAGAAAGGAGCACGAGTACAAGCGTGGATACCGCGGGCGCGAATAGTCCGAGGTTCCAGATGAACGCGAATCCGAAGAACGTGAAAAGCGTGACGCCAACCCTTCTCGTGAGCCACCACGCGACGAGCGCGAAAAACAGAATCACCACGATCGGCGGGAAGAATCCGATGAACCCCTCGAGTTCGCGGATGGCGCCGTCGACAACGAGCGAAAGCGATTTCGTCAGCTTCGAGAAGCTGCTCTCCAGAAAATCGATGCACCGCTCCACCGCCTCGCCGAGAGGGATTTTCGGGATTTCGATTTCTGCGGTTGTAGTATTCATTGGTAATTCGTAATTCGTAATTCCTAATTCCTAATTGCCACCCCGTTCCGCCCACGGCGCGACGAACCGCGCGACGTACTTCGTTGCGGGATTGTTGACGATTTCCTCCGCGGTTCCGGACTGCACGACAACGCCGTCCTTCATCAGAATCGTGCGCGATCCTAGCGCGAAGGCTTCGTCAAGATCGTGCGTGATGAAGACGAACGTCTTCCCGAGTTTTTCGCGCAGCGCTAGGATTTCCGTCTGCATCTCCTTGCGGATAAGCGGATCGAGAGCGCTCAGCGCTTCGTCCATCAGGATCACCTCGGGATCGAGCGCGAGCGCCCGCGCGAGGCCGACGCGCTGCTGCATCCCTCCCGAAAGCTGGCGGATTTTGCTCTTAGCCCAGCTTGCGAGTCCGACGAGGTCCAGCACTTCCATCGCCTTTTTGTTTCTGTCGACCTTCTGCATTCCGCGGATTTCGAGTCCATACGCCGCGTTTTCGAGGACGGTCCTGTGAGGCAGCAGCGCGAACTTCTGGAACACCATCGAAATCCTGCGCCGGCGGGTTTCGCGGAGCTGCTCCGGATTCATCGCGGTGATCTCGTCATCGTCGATGAATACCTTACCCGCGGTCGGCTCGATGAGGCGGTTGATTAGCCGCGCGAGCGTGCTCTTGCCGCTGCCGGAGAGCCCCATCACGACGAGGATTTCGCCGTGGAAGACTTCGAAGCTGACCCCGGACACGCCGACAACCTGCCCCGTCTCCGCGAGGATTTCATCCTTCTCTTTTCCTTCCGCGAGCATTGCGAGAGCCGCTGAAGGATTATCGCCGAAGATCTTCGTCAGACCTTCCGTGCGGAGGATCGGCGCGGGCGGATGCGATTCGTTCACGTATTACGCTCTCCGTCGCAATTCGCCCTCACCCCGGCCCGTCACACGAGGTGTGTTCCCGGAAGGAGAGGGAGTTTGAATTGTATATGTGTCCATCTGTATCCGTCTGTGGTTTATCTTTGCGACAGCTCGCTCCGCTCACAGTCGCACTCCGACGCACTCCGAAACTGCGGTTCAACCAGGTTTCCTGAAATGGAAAATGCCCCAGGAGAGCCAGCCCTTCTCGCCGCCTTCGATCCAGCGGCGGAGGCCTTCCTTCATCCGCTCGATGTAATCCGCGCTGATCTTGCAACTAAGGCTCTTTTCATTTCGCTCCGTGTCGCGAAGCACCGCGCTGTAGTGATTCACAAGCTGGTGCGTGAGATCCTCGAAGGAAATCAGCTCGAGCCCGCGCTTGGCGCACTCGTTCCTGTAGAAGCCGGGAGAGCCTAGCGTCGCGAGATGAATCCGATCGAGGATCGGGTCAAGCACGCCGTCCGGGCAATCGTCGGACTGCATGGGGTCGGTGAAAATGAACTCACCGCCAGGCTTCAGGACGCGCGCGACTTCCGCGATGACCTTTTCCCGGTTCCCGCTGTGAAGGATCGCGTCCTGCGACCAGACGACGTCGAAGCTCGCATCCTCCGCGGGCACCTCCTCGAAGCTGCCGCAGGCAACGTCGATCTTTTCTTCGAGGCCGAGTTCGCCGTTCAGCTCGCGATGCCGATCGTTCTGGACCGCGCTTAGGTTCAGAGCGGTGACGTGGCAGCCGAACTTCCGCGCGAGGAACCTCGCCGCGCCGCCGTAGCCGGAGCCGAGGTCGATGACGCGGGAATCCCCGGTAACGCCTTCAATTTTCGACGCGATCCGCTCGACGGTCTTTTCGCTAGCGACTCTGATGTCGTCTTCCTTCGAATCGTAGAGTCCGATGTGAATGTCGGACCCTCCCCAGATTTCGTAATAGAAATTGTCGGCGTCGTCCGAGTTGTAGTAATCCCGCGCGCTATCGACCGCGGTGGGCTTTGCTTCTGTGGTCATGTTTTTCTCCTTCTTATGTTTGGCACGACACCTTACTATCAGTCGTTCTCGTAGGGATTCTCGTTCTCGTGATAGAGCTTCTCCGCGACGTGGACGAAGAAATCCGGCTCGTTTTCGCGGTAGGTTTCCTGGAAATCGCCGAAGGTCTCGATATGCTGGAAGCCGACATCGTGCATCAGCCTGCGGGTGTACGCCTTGCGCAGGGGGAACATGTTCAGGTGGAAAACGCTGTCGTCCGGGAATCGGTACTCGAAGCGCGCGAGTCCGTCGTCGACGTGTACGGGTTTCGCGCTGACGTTCTCGCCGCAGTAGTAGTAGATGTGCTTGCTCGAAAAGCCGCTGTCGAGAATGGAATCGTAGTTGCGCTGGTCGAGGACGAGAACGCCGTCGTGCTTCAGCATGGCGTAGTACTCGGCGAGCGCCTTTCTGCGGTCGCGCTCCGAGAAGATGTGCGTGAACGAGTTTCCGAGGCAGATAATCGCGTCGTATTCGCCGTGGACGTCGCGGTTCAGGAAACGCCAGTCCGCTTGCACTGTGCGAAGGATGAATCCGCGCTCCCTTGCGTTGTCGAAGGCCTTAGAAAGCATCTCCGCGCTTCCGTCCGCGCTGACGACCTCGAACCCCGCCTTCAGAAGTCGGACGGAATGGAATCCGGTGCCGGTGGCGACGTCGAGCACCTTCCGCGCGCCCTTCGCCTTCAGAAGGTCGATGAAGAACGTGCCCTCGCTTTCCGCGCGACTTTCCCAGTCGATCAGCTCGTCCCACTTATCGACGAAGCTGTGGACGTACTCGACCTTGTAATGATCGGTCTCGCGAACGTTGGTCGGATTGGGACCGAAGCTCTGACTCATCTCTTTTGTGAGCGTCATGGTTTCTCCCTTCGAAACAGATGCTGCGCCGGATTCGGGCGTTCCCGAATTCAGCTTTCCCAGGTGGTGACAGGACTCCGAACTCTCCGCGATCGAAACCGACGAAAAGACATCGAAATCCGTTTGGAAACCTCTCGCGCACCTTAGACACATTCCGCGAGGAATTATCGATGATCCCCGCAAACGAACGCTAATACGTAAGAGGCAATAGTGCTATTCTACCAAACCGCCGAAGGGTTTCAAGGATTCCTGATTTTAATGGAATCTTCGATCGAATCGTGTAAATTCATTTTTCATAACCGTTCGTGTGGTGAGCTTGGGAGTGCAGGCGTCTCGCCTGCGCATCTTCAAATCCATCATCTGCTGGTTTCAACAGACAATGCTTATCTTATCCATCAGTCGAGGACGCCTGATGGATTTTGCGGACGAGGACGTCCGCGTTCCCAGCCCGTGAACACTTCCTGATTTTCCCATGGAACAAGCGGTAAGAATCGTAATCGTCGGACACGTGGACCACGGGAAGAGCACCCTTATCGGAAGGCTGTTCCTCGATACGGGACGTCTCCCGAAAGAGAAGCTCGACGCGATCGAGCGCATCGCCAAGGCCCGCGGTATGCAGGTCGAGCTTGCGAACCTGATGGACGCGTTCCAGGCCGAGCGGGACCAGAACATCACCATCGACACCGCGCAGATCTGGTTCAAGACGGATAAGCGCATGTACGTCATCATCGACGCGCCCGGCCACCGCGAGTTCGTCAAGAACATGGTCACCGGCGCGGCGAGCGCCGACGCGGCGATCCTCGTTATCGACGCATCGGAAGGAGTGCAGGAGCAGACGCGCATGCACGCGTACATCCTGAAGCTCCTCGGGCTCTCGCAGATCATCGTCTGCGTCAACAAAATGGACCTCGTCGACCACAGCGAGAAAAGATATAACGAGGTCAAGGACGAGATTACAAACCATCTCGCAACCCTCGGCATAACGCCGATGGCGGTAGTCCCGATTTCCGCGTTTAACGGCGACGGCGTAGCGCATCACTCGGATAAACTTTCGTGGTATCAGGGAGCCACGATGCTGGGCGGTCTCGACGATTTCGTTACGATCGAGGCGCCCGCGGAAAAGCCGCTACGGTTCGTGCTGCAGGACGTGTATCGGTTCGACGAACGCAGAATACTTGCGGGAAGGGTCGAGAGCGGAAGGATAAGCGTAGGCGAGAAGTTGTTCTTTTCGCCTTCGAAGAAGGTCGGAATCGTGAAGAGCATCGAACGCTGGAACGCGCCGGAGTCGAATACCGCGAACGCCGGCGAGAGCATCGGCGTGACTCTGGTGGAACAGATTTACGTCGACCGCGGCGAGTTCGCGAGCAACATGGATACCGCGCCGACTATCGGAAGCGAGTTCCGCGCGTCGATTTTCTCGCTCAGCCCAGAAGCGATCCACGTCGGCGATCAGTTCAAGCTGAAGCTCGCGACGGAGGAAGTCACTGCCAGCGTCACCAGCATCCACGAGGTTATGGACACCTCGACGCTTCAGGTTTTCGAGAACGCGGAAAGCCGGGGAGTTCAGCGCTACGACAGCGCGGACGTGACGTTCAGCGCTCGCCGGCCCCTGGCGTTCGATTCGTTCAGCGATCTTTCGAGCACGGGCAGGTTCGTGCTCGTGAAGGACTACCGCATCATCGCGGGCGGGATCATCAAGGGCGCGAAGATGGTCGATCGTTCCAGCTACGACGTCACCAGCCAGAACATCACCTGGTCCGCGCAGAAGATCACTGCGGACCAAAGATCGCTCCGTCACGGCTACAAGGGAGCGATAGTGTGGTTCACCGGACTCCCGGCGTCGGGCAAGTCTACGCTCGCCACCGCGCTCGAGGAAGATCTGTTCAGCGCCGGTTATAACACATACGTCCTCGACGGCGACAACGTCCGCTACGGTCTTTCTAGCGACCTCGGCTTTGCGGAGAAGGACCGCGACGAAAATATACGCCGCGTCGGGGAGGTCGCGCACCTTCTCGCGGACGCCGGGCTGATCGTTATCGTCGCGTTCATTTCGCCAATGAGGGCGCAGCGCGAACGCGCGCGGGGAAGCGCGGGAAGATATTCCTTCATCGAGGTCTTCGTCGACACCCCCGTGGATGAATGCAGACGAAGGGATCCGAAGGGTCTCTACGAAAAAGCCCGCGCGGGCGAGATAACGAATTTCACAGGGGTCGACGCCCCGTACGAACCGCCGCTCGAACCAGAAATCACCATCAGGACGGTGAGTACGAAAGTACCCGAAGCCATCGGCAGAATCCGCGCGAAGATCGAGATCGCGGTTGGCAAACCCGCGAACTGATCAGTCCCGCTTGCAGGAAGCTCTTTCCGCGACAGCCTTCGCCAGCTCTCGCATTGTCACGAACTGCCGACCGGCGGACGCGACCTCCGAAAGCGAGTCGTCGAGAAGCTTTTCCTTCACCGTGAGATCGAACTGCATCCGCTCGAAATTCATCCGTCGCTCCGGCGAAATGTCCTTCGCCTCCGTCAGGTCGGCGGGGTGGAGAAGATAGTAGAAGAACTCCACGTCGTTAAGACAGGACTTGAGCAGGCGCAGATGCCACTTCCAGCCGAACATGAACGACGTCGTGTGCCAGACCGAAATTCGCCATCTGTTTGTTGGTAGAGGAAGCGAAACAAGCCGCCTTTCGCCCTTCCTGATCACCCTCGCGTTCCTGCTGGCGAGGATGGGGTAGTGCAGATCCCTCCGGTTGAGAATCTTTCTGAAGCTCGGACTTCCGAAGTGGTTTACAAGCATCTTCGCGAGAGCGGGATACATCAGGATCGACGGCCAGTCGGACGTGTCGTACTCGTAGCCGAGTTCCATCAGAACGTCCCGCAGTCTGTGCGACGTGGACCATGCCGGCGCGATGAACCCCCGCGGCTCGTATCCCACGCAGTTAGCGATGGCGTCGTGACTCCGCTTGACTTCATCGAACAGTTCCTTCTTTCGCATGGCTCCGAGGCTAAGATAATGCGACCATGAGTGGTTTCCGATCTCGTGCCCGAGCTTGGCCCAGCGACTTACCGCTTCTCGATTCTCATCTTTCTCCAGGTCTCTGCCGATTATGTAGATGCTGTATTTGAAATTGTATTTTTCAGCGAAGCGAAGAAACCTGTCCATCACCGACGTGAAAGTAGGATCGCTATAACCATCGGGAAACCCGTATGCTTCGTTCAGCGAATCCAGATTGATATTAATTGCCGCGAATTTCATTTAATTTCTCTGTCGGCAGATCGAATGGTTTGCGAAACAAATCGGACAGACGGCATATCCGGAATCCTTTTTTTCTATAATTAATATAATCCTGACGCGTCGGCAGACTGTAGTAGGATTTTTCAAGTCCATTGCTATTTATTTGAAATTTGCCAAGCAGCAGCTTTTCAATAGCGATTATCGCAATGTCGGGATACATATTGAAAACGTCGAAATAGAATCTGAGCATAGAATAATTCTCTTCGCCGACGGATGGATAGCCGAGCTGTACGAGAACTCTTCCGGAATCTATTCCTTCGTCCACTTCGTGAAATGACACTCCGGTCGGGATTCCGTGCAGACGACCCCAGAAATACGGATAGATGCCTCCGCACGACGGGAGCAATGCCGCGTGTTTGTTTATCACGCCCACCCGCGGCGCGTCGAGTATCGGCTTCTTCAATATGTCCGACACCATTATGAATACGACGTCTATTCGATTTTCCAGGGTCCAGCCGACGACGTCCGGAGAGTTCGGGGAATTTCGCCGTATCAATTCTATTCCGTGATGTTTGGCGAGTTTCTCGAAGCTTCCGAATTTGTGCGACCCGAATCTTGTAATTTTAAAAGAATATAATCCGAGAAGAAGACAGACCCACAACCCGAATGTCTTCAAATACCAAAACAATATTTTTGAACCTTTGTATTTTCCAAGACGATCCGGAAACACCAATATTCCGGCGATGTCATATTTATCTAATAACAATGGAATCGTTCGCTCCCACGTCGGCAGCGCGAAGACTCTGTCATCCGAAACGAAAATCGCGACTCGCGCGCGCCCCGGCGTCTTCTCGGATTCATTCATGCCAACCTGGTTCATGAAGCACCTGCAATGTTCGCCGCCATCGAATTCAGGCGAGGACGTGAACGCGATTGTATCTGCGGCGCGTCCTTCGTTTTGAAAAACTTTACGTTCGTCGGCTCCGGCATGTCTATTTCTTTTTTTCTGGAGTCGCCGCGTCGACGTTTTCTATATCCCGTTCAAGCCACTTAGTGGCTAGTTCCTGAACGGAAATTCCGGTCAGATCTGCGAGCGCCTTCAATCGTTCATCGAGCTTCGTGTCAAGATATATCGGCGAGTAGTGCCCCGCGTCTTCGCGATAGATTTTGCCCCGAACAGCTTTAGAAAAGTTGTATCTACTTTTCAAGTTTCACCCATCCAGTTCCTTTGCAAATGGAGCAGACGACAAATTTGTCTTTATGTCTTTGTGAGTCCCCGGGGTAATCCCAGTTGTTTCTGGCTAAGCAGGTGGCACAACTATTGTTATGAGCGCCATTTTTACAAGTTCCATTACCTTGACAGTGCCCACAAGTTACGTGTGCATAATCCGACATTTTTTTCTCCGACGAGTATGCAATATTTCAACTATGTATTGTACTGCCTTTTCGGTTCAAGGCTTCCGAGAACGCTCGTCGCCACGCTGAGCGCCATCCTGGTGCTCGTAACGTCGTGGGTGCGAATGATGCTCGCGCCGTGCATCACCGCGAGAGTCTCCGCGGCGATGGTGCCCATGAGACGATTTTCGACCCCCTGGCTCGTAATCGCGCCGATGAAGCTTTTCCGGCTGACGCCCACCGCTATGGGCGCGGACAGGCACCGGAGTTCTCCGAGCCGCGCGATCAGAATCCGGTTGTGCTCTAGAGTCTTCGAGAACCCAATTCCGGGATCCACTATGATGCGGTCGAATTGCACGCCCGCTTCGATCGCGTCCAGAATTCGTATCCGAAGTTCGCGCACGACCTCCGCAATCACGCAGGCGTAGTACGGGTCTTTCTGCATCGTCTCCGGCGTTTCGCGCATATGCATTATGATGCAGAGCGCTCCTGTCTCGGCGACGACGCGTTTCATCTCCGGATCGAATGCGAGGCCGCTGACGTCGTTTATAATCTTTGCGCCCGCTTCGACGCAGGCCCTGGCGACGCTCGCCTTCCTGGTATCGATGGACACGGGAACGTCGCTGTGCATCGTTACGCCTCGAACGACCTCGACAACGCGTCGCAACTCTTCGTCCTGATCGACCTCTCCCGCGCCGGGTCTTGTGGACTCGCCTCCGATGTCGATTATGTCCGCTCCCGCGGCAGCGAGGGTAAGCGCGTGCTCGATGGCGACGTCGGTGTCTTCGAACTGGCCGCCGTCGCTGAAGCTATCCGGCGTGACGTTGACAATGCCCATGATCCGCGGTTTGTACATCGAAAGATGCATCTTCGAGTCCGCGTCTCCGATCTGGAAGTGATCCCTTCTCGAAGCGAGATACGTCCGCCAGATGCTCTCCGACAATCCCGGCAGAGTCGGAGACGCGTCAGAAAGATTTTTCAGGTAGTTCTGGAAGTCTGAAAGTCTGACAAGGAGTCCCGTTGAGACGTGGCCCTCTTCGGTAACGACTGTGTGAATGTAGGCGCGAAGGTTCTTTCCGACGTCGCCAAGAGCCGCTACCTGTTCGTCCGAAAGGCCGTCCACGAGGAACACGAGCGCTTCGTGCGCGCTCAGAATCGCCTCGCCGACCGACTCTGAGAAAAACGCCGAGAAATGCGAAAGCGACGTCGGCGGGAACATACGCACGTTGTATCGGATATCCGTCTGGAGATCGGAAATGGAGATTTTCATCGCTTCGTGACTTTAGGGGCCTCAAAATAATAAGTTATACATCTCGCATCTCATATTCACGTCATCTTCACATCGCACGTGGTCGTCAAATCCTCGAAGTAACTATAGCTACGACTGCGGCTTGACGTGGTCGCGCAATGCGAATCTGCCGCAACTCTGGGCGCGATTTTGTATTACTTATTACTTTGAGGCTCCTTAAAACAACTTTATAGCTCACCGGAATGATACTTGGAATCCAGCGTTTTGCAACTGATTGTGGCAATGAACGATTCCTTCGCCTTGCAGCACGATCCTCGATCACTCGAAGAATACCTTGACGATGGCGCCGTCGGTGAGGAGTTCGTTTCCCGAGGTGAGCACGGTGTCGCCGTCTATGACGCCCTGAAGGAGGAATTTATCGCGAAGCTCTGTCTCGACGCTCGGGATGAGTACCCGCGCCTTCGAGATTCCGTATGGAAGCGTCTCGCCGCCGCGAACCGGACTCGACGACGCGCTCACCTTGCCAGAAAGCGTCAGGCGCGTAATCTCGCGGTTGGTGTGAATGTCGATCACCGACGCCCGCGCCTCCTTCATCTCGAAGCTCTCCCACGGCTCGAGCGCGACCGCGAACGCGTCGATGGAAATCGATCCGCCAGGGCCTGCGCGCACGAATCTGAAATACGACCTGAATTTTCCGGAATTGTCCGCCGCGGGGAGCTTTTCGTCCAGCGGAGCGTAGCAGTCTACAACCGACTTTCGATCGATCGAAAGATACGAACTCGCGGCGTAGTCGCGATCCTTGTCGTCCATTCCTTCGTCTTCGATTTTGAAGGAAATCTCGTTCCACACGTTTTCGACGTCGAAAATCACAAGCTCGGGACTCTGTACGAGATCGCTCGCCGCGGTGCAGTTCGAAAATTTAACCCCGGTTCCGACCGCGATTTCGTCGCCCGCGCGAATTTCACCGACGCGAGGAAGTCCGCGGGCGCCCTTGTCATGAACCACGGCTTCTACGCGGAACCCGCTTCCCGCGGATCGGGCGCGCTCGACGTGAGCGAAGTACGAAACCATCTCCTCCGAACTCTGCGAACCCGCGCGCTTCGCCATCAGAAGGAAGCGCTGCCGGCTCTCCGGCTTCTCGCCTAGTCCGGCGCCCAGCCATCCGCCATCGGGAACGTCGATTGCGAGCCGACCCATAGTTCTTCGGACGACGGCGTTCCTCGGCACCGCGATAGAGTTCGGGAACACGTCCGTTACGATTTCGACTCCGGCGGAAAGTCCTTCGAACAGCGCGGGAAGTTTCCGCGTCTCGATCCCGTGCGAGCGATCCTCCTCCGAGATCAGCTCAGGCAGGACGCTTTCCTCGAAGCTGTCGCGAATCCGTAGCTGCACCTTGTACCGTCTTCCCGCGTCCGGCGCAGGCGACATCCGTAGCACGTCGGCATCGAACGTCCGGCCCTGCGAGTCCACATGGATTCTTGCGGGATCGCCGATCGCGACGCTGACCGCATCCGGTTCCGCGAGTCCGACTTCGACGAGCGCGGTCGAAAAATCCTGAAGCGTAAACAACGTCATCCCCGGCGAAACGAACTGCCCCACTTCGACGACCATGTCCGTCACGTACCCCGAAAACGGCGCCTTCAGCGTGCAGTCATCGAGACGGAGTTTTAGTCTGCCAAGTTCCGCGCTGAGTCGATCGAGTTCCGCCTTCGCGGCATTAGCATGGCCCCAAGTTTCGCGAAGCTCGACGACGCCGTAGAGTTCGCCGCCGAGGAAATCTTCTATTTTGACCTCGGGATCGTCGAACGCGCCCTCTGGCAGCCCGACCGCGCGTCGTCGCTCGTTCCAAAGACCTTCCTTGAGACCGGAATCTATTTCAGCCTTCCTGATCTGCGCTTCGATGCTCCTGACCTGCTCCGAAAGGTCGCTCGAATCGATCTCGAGAATCGTTTCGTTCTCGCCAACGTGCGCGCCGAGGTAGTGTTCGATATGAAGAATGGTCCCGGTGACCTCGGCGGAAACGACTGTCTTTCGATTCGGGATGATCTTCCCGCGCGCGCGGACCGTCTTCCGGTTGTCGCCTTCTCGAAGAGTCACCGCGGTGACGACGATATTATCCTCCGCGGGAATCGTCTCCGGAATTACCCGCAGAGCGTAATTCACCGCGCCCGTGATCGCGCCCAGAAGGACGAGTCCTAGTGGAACGAAAACCGAAATGCGCGCTTTTGTAACTCTGTTCATCGAATAGTAGTCAGTAGTCAGTTGTCGGTAGTCAGAAAATTCGATCCTAAAACGAAACTAGAAATCCTCGCTTCCTCCGCCCGGCGCTGGCGCGGTCTCTGGAGCGTCCCGCAGGAAAGGTCTTGGACTGAAAATTTCGAAATGGATTTCGAGGAACCGATCCACGACGTCCGGGCCGTAGAAGTTGAGTCCCTTCTCGTACTGGTGGGTGCTCGCGCTCTCCGGAGCGTAGTTGTCGCGGTGGACGAAATAGCCGAGGTGGTCGAGCGCAAGTCCGAAGATGAACGCCTGTTTGAACCCGGTCTCGCGCGCCCTGCTCTTCAGATCGAGTCCGATCTGAGCGCAGGGTTCTCCGGGGATGCTCATTATCAGCGTGTCGTCGATTATAAGCTGCGAGAACCAGCTCTCGTGCAGCGCGACCGCCCACTTGAGACGGTCCGCGAATCCGCCCGAAGCTGGCATATCGAGCTTCTGCATGCTGAAGTCGATCGCCGGTCTCGAAGTCATCGCGCCGACGTGCTCCTGGACTTCATTCACCTTGCCGGCGAGGTAGAATCCCATCCGGTCGGTTTTTTCGAACGCCCCGTCGTGGGGAAGCGGGCACGTCGGACGCTGATCGCCTTCCGCACCCTGGATGAACATCGCGACGACGCCCTCTTCGTGCAGCTTCTCGAAATGGTTGCAGAACGCGCCGCAATATTCGCTGGTCACGAGCATGTTGCTTCCGCCGTGGCAGGTAGGATGGGTCGCGTAGTTTGCCATCAGTCCGATAAGCTTTCCTTCGAGGTCCGTCACCCGGATGACTCCTAGCTGCGGGTCTATTGGACCTCCGTCGACGCCGCGGTTGGTCGTCAGCTCCGGAACGTCCATGGTGCCGACGCCGATCTTCGCGGGCGCGAGATTGTTCCACGCTTCCTTGATCGATTCGACCACGTTCGCGATGGTCTCGTCAAGGAATCCCTGGTTGAACGTGCCGCAGGTCGCGCGGAACAGCGTGTCCATCGCGATCGATCCGGAAGGCGACGCCATCGCGCCGTAACTCGAATGATTGTGTGTCGCAGTGACCATGATGTCGTCGATCGTTATCGGCAGATCCGCAGGCAGCGCGTCCGCCAGCGGCTGGCGCAGAGTGTGCGAAACGCCGATGAGATCGAGGCATACTACGACCGCGATTTCGTCCCCGGACTTCAGTATCAGCGTGCGCGCGTACACCGGATCGTGAACGCCTTCGCTTGGCGCGCCGTTACGATCTCCGTAGCCGCCGAGTGGAAGCCCTTCGTAAAGCTCGGAGACGAGGCTTTCGACGCCGAATCCGGCCTGTAGTTGCGGCGGAGGAACTTTTATCCCGCTCTTTACCGCGACTGAAGGTCCGTCCGCGGAAACCGCAACCGCGGCGCTCGCGAAAAGTATCGTCACCAGGGCGGTAAGGAACAATGCTGAGGACTTTCTGGCTTTGCGCATCTTGTCTCCGTGGCTTATCGTGCGGACCTTTCGCCCGCAACTTGCCTCCCTCTGCTTTTGGCGTAGGGCTGGGGCGAGGGTAAACTAAAAAGGGTACTCTATCACCAAGGTACGTTCGATTAAAGCGTTTGATTGTTTGTAAAGGATCGAGGAGGTGAGGAAACCTTGGAGTGCTGAACGTAAGTTCAGCTTTGGTAACTGTTCATGGGGTAGTTCGCAGTATATAGCGGGAATCTGTTCGTAGTGTGCTCGTGAGAGCATATTTCCAGATAGTTAGAAGATCAAAGAAACGCCTTACGGCGCCACTACGAACGCGAACTACCCCGTGAACAGTTTCACTTCCTGTGCGTTCCGCGATTTCCGTGGTTTAATAATCCTGTGGCAAGCTTTCACGAAATCAGACTCACCGACGCCGACGGACAGACGCGCGAAACCTTCGCCGCGGGGAGTTGCGTTTCCGTCCATGTCTGGTGCGACGTCAGCGAAGACGAGAGCGTCTACCTCGAATTCGCGGTTCACCAGAGATCCCTCACCCCTGCCACTCTCCCGAAGGGAGAGGGAAAATTACTCGCCCCTCGCCCCTCGCACCTCGTTCCTATTTACGTCGTTTCCACCCGCGGCGACGGCGTCCCGCTTGCGGCTGCTCCCGGCGAGAAACTCTACCTCTGCTTCCGCCTCGAGGATTTGCCGCTGATCTCTGGCTGCTTTTTCGTTGCGGTGCGGATTCGCGACGCGAAGACCGGCGAAATTCTCGCGGAAGATAGCGAGCGCGCCGCGTTTTTCGTCCGCGCCGCAGGCGGCAGCGAAGGCGGAGTCGTTACCCTCCCCCACGGATGGTCGACTACGCCGGACGACCAGACCTGCCGGGATCAGGAGATTTCCATCGAAAATCTGCGCGCGCTGCAAATCGAGGCGTCGAGTGCCTGCGATCTCGACTGCTCCGGATGCTATCGCCAGCACTACAGCGAGGAGACCGTCAACGTGAACATGTCCGCGGAAGTTTTCGCGCGGATCGAACCGCACCTCGCGGGCGTCGACACCGTCGATTTCTGCGGCTGGGGCGAGCCGACGCTGAACAAGAATTTGCCACGGTTCGCGATGACCGCGAAGAACGCAAAGGTCCGCACGGTGATGTTCAGCACCCACGGCCTTCTGCTCGACGACAGACGCATCGACGAAATTCTCACGAGCGGAGTCACCGACATAAACGTCAGTATCGACGGTGCGACGGAGAAGACGTTCAAGCTCCTCCGCGACGATGCAGATTTCGAAAAGCTGCTCGCGAATCTGAAGCGGCTGACAGACGAACGCGCGCGCCGCGGGATGGCCACGCCACGGGTGTGCGGGAGCTTCGTGCTTTCGCGGACGAATCTGGACGAGCTGCCGCCGTTCGTGCGTCTGATGGCGAGCGTTGGGGTTGACGAAGTCATCGTGCGCAACGTGATTCCGCTCGAACCTGAAGACGTAAGCGAAGCGCTGTTCACGGGCTATTACGACGTGGATTTCGACCAGAGTATCGTCGACCAAAAAATCGCGGAGGCTCGCGACTCAGCGCGGGAGACGGGCGTCGTCCTCTTCATAGCGGCGGAGCGGGACGCCAGCGAGAAACAGCGAGAATGCTTCTGCAACGCCACGCGTATGACCTTCGTCCATCATAACGGCGACGTCTCTCCCTGCTGCTTCCTTGCGTATCCGGTGAATCGCATTCTCCGTAGTGGGAAGAAGATTTCGCTCCCGCCAAAAAAGTTCGGGAACGTCAAGGAGACGGATCTGATGGACGTCTGGAATTCAGACGAGTACCGCGAGTTCCGCAAACGTCACCTGGATGGCGTCGAGCCGCTCTGCTCGGGCTGCCCCGCGTACTACGTCCTCCGGCGCTGATGGGAGCGCAGACGTGGCACGGGCATCTTGCCCGTGAGTATTGTTTCCCACGGACGATGGCGAAAGTGTCACGCGTCTGCGCTCCGCCATCTGCGTTCCGCTCCGTTCACGAAGCGCTCGCGCCGCGGAACATGAAATACACCGCCCCGACGATGCAAAGCGCAGCCCAGAGATAATCGAGTTTCATCGGCTCTTTCATGTAAAGCGCGCAGAAACCAGCGAAGACACTCAGCGAGACAACCTCCTGGATCACCTTGAGCTGCCCGAGACTGTAGTGACCAGCGCCGAGACGGTTCGCGGGCACCTGAAGGCAGTATTCGAAGAACGCAATCCCCCAGCTTATCATGACGACAAGCGCAAGCGCGCGACCTTTGAAATCCTTCAAATGCCCGTACCAGGCGTAAGTCATGAACAGATTTGAACCCACAAGTAGCAGGATCGGATAAATCTTGCCCATAAAGTCGTCCGGATTTATGAACCTTGCGCTTCGGATTTCGCGTCGAAGAGGTACCGATAAATGAACCCAGCGACTATCGCACCCGCGAGCGGCGCGGCCCAGAACAGCCACAGCGTGTCCCAGGCGTGGCCGTCGGCGAACACCGCCTGCGACGTGCTTCGCGCCGGATTCACAGACGTGTTCGTTATGGGAATCCCGATCAAATGAATCAGAGTAAGCCCAAGCCCGATCGCAATCGGCGCAAGTCCCGCGGGAGCGCGTTTGTCCGTCGAGCCGAGAATGATGAGCAGGAATAGCATCGTGAGAACCACTTCCGCAACCAGGCACGCAGCGAGAGAATACCCTTCCGGCGAATATCCCTCCGGAGACGCACCCTCCGGCCTGACGCCGAATCCGTTCGTGGCAAAACCGCCGGAAGCTTCCTGGAAAGACGTCTCGTGGACCTTGTCTACGAAGCCCTCACTCCCCATCAGAATGAAATAGAGCAGCCCACCCGCTGCGATCGCTCCAAGAACCTGCGCAAACCAGTAAGGAAGAACCTCCTTCTTGTCGAAACGACCGCCAACGGTGAGACCGAGCGTTACCGCGGGATTCAGGTGACAGCCGGAAATGTGCCCGATCGCATAAGCCATCGTGAGCACCGTGAGTCCGAACGCAAATGAAACTCCAAGCCAGCCGACTTTGTGCCCGGCGAGCACCGCGGTTCCGCAACCGCCAAACACAAGCCAGAACGTCCCGATAAACTCGGCGACTGCACGCTTTTGAAGAGACATGGTTACCCCTTGAAAATAAAGAGAAATGTGAAGGTGGGAATAGCGATCCTGATACAAATTTACGGACGCTCTAACGATGTGATCGATGAGGTCCGCCATTGATGGGGGCAGACTATACAATATATCTCATGACAAATTCAAGGGGTCAGCGATCAGAAGTTTGATCGAACATTATATTCGTACCGTCTACGAATTTAATGTAGTATTTCAAATAAGTGTTCGGTGGTGAATGTTCGGTGAACCACGTTGTTTTGGAACGTTCCAGGCGTTTGCTTTGCGTGGCACGGTCATCCTGACCGTGAAAACACGGACGAGACGGGCGTGCGACATGGGTCGCAGAACAAAATAGTATGTATAGCTACAAAATGCTGCTATTATTGAAAACTGAAGCCCAGATCGATAAAGGCACTCTTGATAACATATTTATAATGATGCACGTTTTTTTGTTGTTGACGAATACGTGACTTAAGTCTATAGTTTTATAAGTTCACCTTCCCGTTTCTACTTTAGCCCAAAATGCACTTTTGGCTGGTTTTTTGGAGGACGATTCATGGCATTCATCCCTATACAGTCGCGTCGATTGATCGTCGCCATACTTGTAGCGCTATGCGCTGGAACGATTTCAGCGTGCAGCGGCACCTGCGTACCGAATTCTGCGGCAAACGGGCCGAAACAGACAGCTCCCACACAAACCGCGAACGGAAATATCGTGAGCGAAGTTGAAGCCATGCGCCGCCGGGTCGCGGACGATTCGTTTCTTGCGAAGATCAACGCGGAAGAGACCCACCTGGATAATATCGAGCGGGCGCTGATTTCGCCCTGGCAGGAAGCCTGGCGTGAACGGGACGCCGCGGCGTACGGAAGGCTGCTCAGCGCGGAATTCACGAGCATTTCCTTCGCGAATTCGGAGCGCGAACTTCGCACCGAACGCGACGGACTATGCGAGTACGACTGGAAACCGTCCGCGGCTGACACCTCCGACGCGGAAGCGTACCTTGCGCAGTTTTCGGAGATAGTGGACTTCACGGTAAAAGTCGCGTCGATGCAGATCGAGGAATCCGCTACGACTCTCGTGCTCAAGTACGACCTTCGCGGTGTGCTCGCGGACGAACGGCTCCGCACCGATCGCGGCACTCTCGTCCTCGTCGCGAGTGAGATCGAAGGAAGCTGGAAGATGACGAGCCTCGGTTTGCAGGAATTCGAGACTCTGGAAACGGTTTCCGGACGGGAACCTGCGTTTACCGATCAGACTTCTGAAATGGGACTGGGCGACTGCCCGGTGGTTTCCCGCAGCGAAGCAATTCGCCGTGGCGGATACGCCCTCGCGGTCGCTGATTTCGACGATGACAACCGTCCCGATATTCTCGTCGGCCACTACGGTAACGCGCAGCTTCTTCGCAACACCAAAGCCGGGTTCGAGGACGTGACTTCCGCTGCCGGTATACGCGAGGAGACTCTCGTCAAGAGCGCGGTGATCGCGGATTTCGACAACGACGGAATGAAGGACATCGTGATGCTCCGCTTCGTGGACGTCGATCCGAGCCGCCACGACTGGACGAATCTCCGCGCGGAACATAAGGCGGGCGATGTCGTCGCTTACCGCAACGTCGGAAACGGCAAATTCGAGTATCAGGGAAATATTCTTCCGCGCAAGCGCTTCTACGAACGCGCAATGCCGATGGCGGCGGGCGACTTCGATGGAAACGGGACGCTCGACCTCTACATCGGTTTCCCCGGCGCGCGGGACTTTACCACAAGGCTGAAGCCGGAGGGTATTCACGCCGACGTTTATTTCCAGGGCATCTGGCTGAACGACGGCAAATGGGGATTCTCGGAAACCGAGCAGGATACTTTCGTCAGCGAGTCGGTAGTTCCCCACGCGGCGCTCGTTACGGATATGAATTCCGACTCGAAACCGGATCTGATCGTCGTTGACGACGCTCTGCAGGAAAACTCGGTTTACGTCAATGACGGCGAAGCGCATTTCACCCGCATCGAAGGCGAATCCGGGCCGGATATTCCCGGCATAGGAATGTCCGCAGCGGCGGGAGATTTCGACGGCGACGGACGAATCGACCTGCTGATGACCAAGATCGATATCACGGACTCGATTCGACTTGTCGAGTCGTGGAAAGATCGCGAAGCGGACGAGGCGCAGGCAGAAGTCATCGCAGGACTTTCAGACGCGTTCGCTCCGAAATATCTCTTCCGTAATCTCGGGAACGGGAAATACGAAGAAGTATCGAAGGAAGCTGGTGTCGAATGGCTCGGGGACGCGCCCGGCATCGGCGATTTCCTCGATTACAATAACGACGGCCACCTCGACATATACGTCACCAACGGACTCTGGTCCGGCGGCGATGAGGACATAACCAGCCTCTTCACGAGACTCATCATTCAGCGCGGCGCGAGATTCGACGAGAACGATCGCGACGAAGCCGACAGTCTGGAGCTCGGTCGAAACCCGGCGGAGAATCCGAATCCGCTGCTCGCCATGCTGCGCGATTTCCGCGAGGAAGGCGACGCGCTTCCTTCGCTCGGTTTCGCGGGCAACGAGCGTAATCGTCTCTTCCGCAACAACGGCGACGGCACATTCACCGAGGTCGGTTTCCTCGAAGGCGCGGACCGCATCGAGGACGGATACGTATTCGCCAAGGCGGACTTCGACGGCGACGGTCGCCAGGACATGGTTCTTCGTAACTGCGATCCCGCGCCGGGCAGGCCATTCCCTGGAGTCGTGATGCTGCGCAACAATTGCGAAGGCGGCAATTCGCTGACTGTATATCTCGAAGGAATTGAAAGCAACCGCGACGGAATCGGCTCAACGGTTACGGCCCGCGTCGGCGATCGACTTCTCGTTCGCGAGCTGCGTTCGGTTTCGGGCGCGACCCAGAGCAACCCCGCGGCATTCTTCGGTCTCGGAGACGCCACCGCGGTCGACCGGCTCGAAGTTCGCTGGCCGTCCGGCACAGTCGAAGTCTTCGAAAACGTTTCCGCCGGCAAGCGTTCGCTTCGGGAAGGAAGCGCGACCCTCGACGCCGTCAGCATGCTGAGCGACAACTAGATTCCAGTCTCCGCACGCTATAAATTCGCGGCGCCTGTCCCTCACGCCCAGACGAGCGGGAGGGACAGGCCGTTTTTGGAGGGCGAATCCGCGTAACGAAGGCCCTGTGGATTTGCGGACATAGACGACCGCGGTCCCAGGTGCCTACGATAGTTTCTAAGGAGTCGGAATGATTTTGACCGCGCATTTGCAGGGCTGTTAGAATCGATTTCGAGCATTTAAGCGGCGGGGCAACCTTCGAAAGCGAGAACGACTTGAGAATTCTGATAGTTGACGACGAAGCGAACATCCGCAAAACGCTTTCATACTGCCTCGCTGCTGAAGGTCACGGGGTCATCGCGGTTAGTAACCCCGCGGACGCGCTCGCGGAGGCGCGCGAACGGAGGTTCGATCTCGCATTCATCGATCTGAAGCTCGGCGAAGAGAACGGGATGGACTACATTCCCGCGCTGCTTGCGAGTTCGCCCTGGATGAAGGTCGTGGTCATCACCGCGTTCGCGTCGCTCGAAACGGCGGTGGAGGCGATGAAGCGCGGCGCTTACGACTACATCGCGAAACCTTTTACGCCGGATCAGGTGAGGCTGCTGACAAGCAGGGTCGAGCGGATTCGCGATCTGGAGGACGAGAACGTCTCGCTGCGGGAAAACGCGCGGGTTCGCGAACCGCGGGTGGAATTCGCGTCGAAAAGCGCGTCAATGCAGCGCGTCATCGAAACGGCGCGAAAAGCAGCGCAGTCGGAAGCAACGATCCTGATCTACGGCGAAAGCGGCACGGGGAAATCGCTTCTCGCCCGCGGTATCCACGGGTGGAGCCCGCGCGCGCAGAAACCATTCGCGGTAGTCGCGTGCCCGTCGATTCCGTCAGAGCTGCTCGAAAGCGAACTCTTCGGCCACGGGAAAGGCGCGTTTACAGGCGCCACGAACGATTTCGAGGGACGGATCGGAGTCTGCGACGGAGGCACGCTCTTCCTCGACGAGATCGCCGACCTCGCGCACGGAGTGCAGGCGAAGCTGCTGAGGTTTTTGCAGGACAGGGAGTACGAGCGCCTCGGCGAGTCCGTCACGAGGAAGGCGGACGTGCGCGTCATCGCGGCGACGAACGCCGATCTCGAGGCGCGGGTGAAGGACGGAAGGTTCCGCGAAGATCTTTTCTACAGATTGAACGTAATCGAGCTGGCGATGCCTTCGCTGCGCGAGCGCGCGGAGGACACGCTTACGCTTGCGGATGAATTCCTCGCGAGGTTCAGCGCGGTAAATCACAAGAACTTCCTCGGTTTCGACGATGACGCGAAAGCCGCGCTCTCGGGGTACGGATGGCCTGGAAACGTGCGGGAGCTTCAGAACGCGATCGAGCGCGCGGTAATCCTCGGGTCCGGAGAGACGATCCATGCGAGCGATCTACCCGCGAGCGTGCTTCCAGCGGAAGCCGCGCCCAGGCTCGGAGACCTGCTCACTCTTGCGGAGATCGACGAGATACATATTCGAAAGGTTATCGCGGCTACGTCGTCGCTTGCGGAAGCCGCGGAGGTGCTCGGCATAGATCAGGCGACGCTTTGGCGCAGGCGCAAGGACTATGGAATCTGAGGCGGGGTTTCAGCCACGCGCCCGATAGGGCGCCAAAGTTATCGAGATTTCAGATTGAACATCCTACTTCTGACTCTACATTCAATTCGTAATTCGTAATTGCTCCCGTGACGGTTCGCGCCTTGCAAAATGCAATGGTCCGCGGCGGACGATGTTGAAATCTTCAATGCATTCAGGCTCGGGAAGGTGTCAAATCGAGGATTCTCGCCTCCACCGGTCTGGCAAGGCAGTTGCTATTTATCTTTGTCGAAAGGATTCCGATGGGTTCTTTATCGCTCAAGAAAAAAATTCTCGTTGGCTACGGAGTGGCGTTTCTGCTCGTCGCGTTGATCGCGTGGCTCGCGGTGACGAATCTCGAGAAGCTCGGAGAAGCGACTGACGGCATCCTGCGCGAAAATTATCGGAGCATCCTCGCGGCGGAGAACATGATCGACGCGCTGGAACGTCAGGACAGCGGCGTGCTGATAATGTTCCTGGGCGATCGTCACAAGGGCGTGGGTCAGTTCCGCGAGGCGGAGACCGAGTTCAGATCGTGGCTTGCGAAGGCGAAGGACAACATCACTATCGATGGCGAGCAGGAACTCGTCGAATCGATCGGGACGGAATACGCGGCCTACATCGAGCGCTTCGAGGAGCTGACGCAGGTACAAAGCGATTTGGAGCCTATGACCAGGTCGTTCATCGAGACTTACCAGATCACGGTTCATCCGCTGTTTTCGGTCGTGCGGGAGCGCTGCGTCGACCTCCGGAAGCTTAACGAAGATACGATGTATGTGGCGAGCCTCGATGCGGGCGACGTTGCGACCAGCGCGAAATGGTCCACGGTAATCTTCTCCGCCGCGCTGTCGATGGTAGCGCTTGTCTTCTGTCTGCTGCTCGCGGAGCGGATCGTACGGCCGCTCGCGAGGTTCATGGACGCATCGCGCAAGATATCGCAGGGAGACTACAGCGTCAGCATCCCCGTTTTTTCGTCGGACGAGCTTGGAACGCTCGCGGGGGAGTTCAACCATATGGCGTCGCAGCTCTCGGTTTTTCACGAACTGAACATCGACAAGATCATCGCGGAGAAGAACAAGAACGAGGCGATACTCTCGTGCATCGACGACGCAATCGTGGTGCTCGATACGCAGCTCGTCGCGATTTCGATCAACCCCGCGGCGAGGAGGGTTCTCTCACTGGAATTCGAAAACGAAAGGCGTCTCAGGCTTTACGAAATCGTTTCGGACGAAAGCGTCATTTGTCTCGTAAGCGCCGTAGTGGAGACTGGCGTCCGCCAGGAAGTCTCCGATGAGAAACGAATCCTCGTGATCGAGCTTTCAGGCGAGAAAAGGCACTACCTTTACTCCGCGACCCCCGTGTCCGGAAGGGATTCGGGCGTAATCGGCGTGATTCTGATGCTGCGCGACATAACGCGGCTTCGCGAGATCGAGAGGATGAAGAGCGAGTTCGTCACCGCCGCGTCGCACGAGCTGAGGACTCCGCTGCAGAGCCTCGGGATGAGCGTCGATCTGCTTATCGAGCACGCGATAGAGAATCTCGCGGAGAAGGACCGTGAGCTTCTGAAAGCCGCGCACGAGGAGGTCAGCCGGATGAAGAAACTCGTGAGCGACCTTCTGGACCTTTCGAAGATCGAGGCGGGAAAGATCGACCTCGATTTCGAGAACGTGTCCGCGACGACGCTCTTCAAAACCGCATGCAGCGTCTTCAGGAGCCAGATCGAAATGAAGGAGATCGAGTTCCGGACGGAGCTTGCGGACGATCTGCCGCAGGTGCGCGCTGACGCGAACAAGATCGCGTGGGTGCTTACGAACCTGATTTCGAACGCGATCAGATACGTTTCGCGGAAGGGCCACATCCGGCTGATCGCGACGAGAGTCGGCGCGAACGTCCACGTATCGGTAAAGGACGACGGGCCGGGCATCCCGGACGAGTACCACGAAAAAGTTTTCCAGAAATTCATACAGGTCAAGGGACAGGAAGGCGGCACCGGCCTAGGCCTCGCAATCTGCAAAGAGATCGTACAGGCCCATCACGGCTCGATCTGGGTCGAATCGTCCCCGACGCGGGGGAGCACGTTCACGTTTACGCTGCCAGTCGCAAGTTAGGAGAGATTTATGGACAAGACCCCGGTACTGATCATCGACGACGAGAAAAACATCAGGCTCACCATGTCGCACACTCTGGAGGACCTGGAGCTTGAGATCGACACCGCCGTCAACGGCGAAGAAGCCATCGAAAAGATGGACAAGCGGGACTTCAGCCTCGTCTTCCTCGATCTCAGAATGCCGGGGATGGACGGAATGGACGTCCTGCGCGAAATAAGAAAGCATCATTCGAAAACACCTGTAGTGATAATCACCGCGCACGGGACCGTCGATAACGCGGTGGAGGCCATGAAGCTCGGAGTTGCGGATTTCATTCAGAAGCCGTTCAGTCCCAGGGAAATCCGCGATCTCGCCATGTCGGTGCTCAGACGCGGAGACGTGGACGAACAGAACGCGATCAGCTACGAATCGCTGATCGAGCTTGCCGCGCGGAGGATTGCGGATCGTGAGTTCCACCTTGCAATGGAAGCTGTGAAGAGAGCCATTGCGATGGAGCCATCGCAGCCGGAGGCGTACAACCTTCTCGGTGCTCTGCACGAGGTGACGGAAGACGAACTCGAAGCGCAAAGGTTCTACCGCGCGGCTCTCGACATCGACCCGACGTTCAGACCGGCGCAGTCGAATCTGGAGCGCGTGACTTCGTTTTTCCGGAACGGCGGAATCAAACTCGTTGCAGATGGCGACGAAACCGGAGAGAAGCCATGAAGAATGACAGATACATCGTGATCGTCGGTTGCGGAAGGCTCGGATCCCATCTGGCAAACAGACTGAGCATCGAAGGCAATTCCGTCGTGGTCATCGATAACAAGGAGTCGACGTTCGAAAACCTCTCCCTCGATTTCAGCGGATTCCGCATAGAGGGTGACGCCACTCGTCTGTCGGTTTTGAAGGAAGCGAAACTTGGGGACGCAGACGTGCTTATCGCGACGACGCGCGAGGATAACGTCAATCTCATGGTTGCTCAGGTGGCGCATAAGCTGTTCGCGGTCCCGAAGGTCATCGCGCGGGTTTTCGATCCACGGAGGGAAGAAATGTACAAACAGCTCGGCGTAGAAACGATATGCCCGACAACCGTGGCGGCTGAACTGTTTCTTATCGAGGCCTCGAAGGGAGGAAAACGATGAAAGTTCTTCTCGTTGGCGGCGGCAAGACGCTCTATTTCCTTTGCCGGAAGTTCACTTCCTCCGGGCACGACGTAATCATCGTCGATAGCGACAGGGATGAATGCGTTTCGCTGTCGAGGCAGTTGACTGCGACGGTGGTCGCGGGTGACGGAAGCGATTCCAGGATCCTCGATGAAGCCGGAGTTCGCGGGGCGGACGTGGTGCTTGCGATCACGTCGAACGATCAGGACAACCTCGTCATCTGCCAGCTTGCGATGCGAACGTTCGGCGTGCGCCGGGCGATGGCGCTCGCGAACGACCCTGAGAATGCGACAGTTTTCAGGGATCTTGGACTCGATGCGTTTTCGACCACTGAAATCATCGGAAGTCTGATCGAGCAGCACGCGGCTATAGATCAGGTGAGAAACCTGCTTCCGGTGGGGGAAGGCAAGGTCAACGTGACGGAAGTCTCCGTGGATACGGGATCGCCAGTCGCGGGCAAGTTGCTTAAAGATATCGAGCTGCCAGGGAACGCGCTCGTCGCGGTGATAATCCGCGAGAACGAGACAATCGTCCCCCGCGGGGGAAGCTCGATCATCGCGGGAGACAGAGTTGTTCTGATTACGCTTCCAGAGAATCACGGCAAAGTGATCGAGGCGTTTACAGGGGAGCGCGCGTAGGAGCGGAAGATGAAAATGCGGGAGCACCTTAAACAGCGATACGGGGTCATCCTTTCCTACGTGGGATCGATCCTGATTCTCACGTCCGTCGTTGCGCTTACGCCGCTGATTCTGCTTCTTGCGGAGCCGACGGAAGCTACCCACGCGATGGCGTTCGTACTGCCGGCGATTCTAATGGCGCTGCTTGGCATGTTGCTCTGGCTCACTCTCAGACAGAAGTCGGACGTGGCGCTATCCGTCCAGGAAGGCGGGGTAATCGTTCTGATTAGCTGGCTCTTCGTCGTGGCGTTCTCTGCGTGGCCGTTCATAACGGTTACAGGTCTCGATTTCTCGCAGGCATTCTTCGAATCCATGAGCGGCTGGACGACCACCGGGCTTTCCGTGGTCGACGTGACCTCCGCGCCGAAGTCGATCCTGATCTGGCGGAGCATAATCCAGCTCGCGGGCGGCGCCGGTCTTGCGATACTGATGATGTCCGCGATCGTCGGTCCGACGGGAGCCGGGATCGCAAGCGCGGAGGGTCGCAGCGATCAGCTCGTTCCACATGTGCGCAGGTCGGCGCGACTCGTCCTCATTATCTACGGCTGCTACGCCGCCCTTGGGACAGTAGCGTACTACCTCGCGGGCATGCCCATTTTCGACGCGGTCAACCACAGTTTCGCCGCGGTTTCCACCGGAGGGTTCTCCACGAGGACGGAAAGCATCGGCTACTATGATTCCATACTCGTCGAAGCGGTGACGTTTCCGCTGATGATCCTCGGAAACCTAAGCTTCGTGACCGCCTGGTATCTCTGGCGCGGAAAATTCAGAACGGTGCTGAAGAACGGCGAAGTCCGTCTGATGGCTTTCGTAATTCCGATTTCCATCGCTCTTGTGTTCTTTCTGACCTGCCAGGAACTCTACATCGGGCTTGAAAAATCCGTCCGCGTTTCGATGTTCGAAATCGTGACCGCGATCACTACGACCGGGTTCTCGACCGTAGGCTACGGAGACTGGAACGCCTTCGGTCTGTGTCTGATGATCGCGCTGATGCTAATTGGCGGAGGGACCTGCTCCACCGCGGGCGGCATCAAGCAGTTCAGGATATACATTCTGATAAAAGCTCTGGTGTGGGACATACGCGCGCAGCTTCTTCCGCGGACGGTAGTCCAGCCTAGGCCTGTATGGGATGGTAATCGACGGTCGTTTTTAGACGATTCGAAACTGCGCGCCATTTTCGTGTTCGTGTTTCTGTACCTCGCGACATACGGGCTAGGCGTGCTGCTTCTCTGCGCATCCGGGTACAGTCTTCCGGATTCGCTGTTCGAGTTCGCCTCCGCGCTTGGAACCGTCGGTCTTTCCGTCGGAGTCACGAGCGCGAAAATGCCCGTAGCGGCTCTATGGGCAGAAACCATCGCGATGTTCCTCGGTCGCCTGGAATTCATAGTAGTTGTAGTGAGCGTGATGAAGCTCGCGAGCGACGTCCGCGCCTCTTTCAAAACTGTTCGGAAGGAGCATCAATATGCATAAGCAGGAACAAAGCTCCGATATGTACCGCAGAACTGGAAATCTGAAACTTCTCATCTGCGACCCGCTTCAAGCGAAGCCGTCAATCGAATGCGCCGGGTGGCGGTGGACCTACGGGGCGATCGACCTCTTCGATCTCGCGGTGGACGAACGCCCGGAGCTGATCGTACTCAGGTTTCCGAAAGCGCCCGGAAACGTCAGGGACGAACTGGTGGCGCTCTGCCGGGCGCTGTCCAGAAACAGCCACACGCGGGAAATTCCCGTGCTCGCGGTTCTTCACGAGAAGCACCGCTTCGTGATGGACGCGCTGAAAGACGCGGGTGTGCGCTACGTCCGGTTCGCCGACGACAGAGTGTTCCGCTCGAACCTGCTGGTCGACCTTGCCCGCAATCTGCGTCCGGAGTTCAGAGTCGCGGAGCAGCTAAAGGAGATATGCCCGTACATCCGCTACCAGCCGCTGGACGAATCCGCGGAACTGCGCGTATGCGGAGCCTACCGCAGCCGACTTGTACTAGGCGGCGAACGACTTCTCGAAACGTGCGAGTCGAAGGATCACGTCGGCTGTCCGTACTTCTTATCGCCCAGGGGGGAAACATGACCTTTCGGGGCAGAGTTCTGAAGGCGCACCCGGCGAGCCTTGTGCTCGTCACGTTCCTGCTCGCGATCGCTCTCGGGACCGCGCTTCTTTGTCTCCCCGGTGCGACGACTTCTGAAAGCATCCCCGTTCTCGATGCGGCTTTCACGTCGACGAGCGCGGTTTGCGTCACCGGACTCGTCGTCGTCGACACTGGAACGTACTTCACCACCTTCGGGCAGGTCGTCATACTCGTCCTGATACAGATAGGCGGGCTTGGCGTTATGACGATCTCCGTCGCGCTGTTCCGCTGGCTTGGAAGGAGCGTTTCCTTCCACCAGCGTATGGTGATGCAGGATCTTTTCGCTCACACTCCAAGGGAGGACATTTACAGCCTCGTAAAGAGCGTCATCGCGTTCACGCTCAGCGCGGAAACCATCGGCGCGGCGCTGCTCGCCTTTAGGTTCGCGGACGACATGCCGCTTGCGGACGCCGTGTACTCCGGAGTCTTCCACTCGATATCCGCGTTCTGTAACGCCGGGTTCGCGCTGTTCCCGGACAGCCTCGTCAAATACCGCGGCGATCTTCTCGTCAACGGCGTGGTGTGCGGACTCATAATACTGGGCGGAATCGGGTTCCCGGTGCTCTACGACTTGCAGAGCAGGTTCCTTTCGAGGGATCGGAGGTCGCGGCTGTCCGTGCAGACGAAAACCGTGCTCGTAACTACGCTGATTCTCATCGTAGCAGGAGCGATTATGTTCGGAGTTCTGGAGCGGACCGCGCAAGAGGAAGGAGCCTCCGTGATGGAAAGCGCGCTGACTTCTGTTTTTCAGTCCGTCACATGCCGCACGGCGGGGTTCAACACCGTCGATATCGGCGCGCTCAGCCCCGGAACCATCGCCGCGATGCTGTTCCTGATGTTCTTCGGCGCGTCGCCCGGCTCGTGCGGCGGCGGAGTCAAAACGACGACGCTCGCGATCCTCGTGGCGTTCACGCTGAGCAGGCTGCGGAGAAACCGCAGAGTCAATCTCTTTCATAAAAGCGTGCCTACCGACACGGTCACGAAGAGCGCTTCGCTCGTGCTGCTTTCGCTCGCGCTCGTCGGACTTGCGCTTTTCATGATACTCGCGTTCGACTCGATATTCGCGGCGGGGGAGGAACGGCCGGAGTTCCTTGCATATCTCTTCGAGACGGTATCCGCGTTCGCGACGGTGGGACTGTCGATGGGAATCACCGCGAACCTCGGCGCGTGGGGCAAAATCTGGATCATTTTCATGATGATCGTCGGCAGAGTCGGAGTGCTGACGTTCTCGTACATCATCTTAGGTTCGGGACGAGCCACCGGAATCGAATACGCCGAGGAGAACGTGATGATCGGGTGAGTTCAATTACGAATTACGAATTACGAATGATGTTGAATAGCAACGACTATAAATCGAATCACGACAGCGGAGAAAACGAATGAAACGTTACGCGGTAATAGGACTTGGGAACTTCGGTTTCTACGCGGCAAAGGCGCTGTTCGAGGACGGCTCGGAAGTGATCGCGATAGACACCGACAAGCAGCGAGTGCACCAGGTAGATCATTACGCGACGGAGGCGATAGTGCTCGACGCGACCGACAAGGAAGCGGTCCGCAGCCTCGGTCTCGAACACATGGACGCGGTAATCGTCTCAACGGGAACGAAAATCAGCACGAGCATCCTCGTCTGCCTGCACCTCGCTGAACTCGGCGCGAAGAAGATCGTCGCGAAGGCGCTCGATGACGACCACGCCAAAATCCTCCGAAAGGTCGGCGCCACCGAAATCATTCATCCGGAGCGCGACATGGCGATCCGGGTTTCGCGCAGTCTTTCCCGCCCGAACATTCTCGACTTCATCCCGCTCGCCGACGAGTTCGACCTGATCCAGGTGGAGACGCCTAAGGAGTTCATCGGCAAGACGCTGAAGGACCTGAACCTCCGCGCCAAATACGGAGTGCACATTATCGCGATCAAGGAGCTTTCACCGGAAAACTTCATACTCGTGCCGCCGCCGAATCAGGAAATCAAGTCGAGCGACATTCTGGTGATGCTCGGAAGGTCCGACGATATCCGCAAGATCAAGGCGATCAAATAAAACTCGACCTCGGCGTGTTCCAGCCTCCATAGCGAGAGCACGGAAGTTCGACCTTGGCTTCCGTCGGATGTGGATTCGGAGTAACATCGATAAATGCTCCATTACCTCATCCCGATTTCCATCGCGATTTTCCTCGCAATCAATATGGGAGCGAGCGGAACCTCGCCGTCGTTTTCCGCGACCTTTGGCGCTAATCTGATACGCCGCGACCTTATCCCAGGGCTTTTCGGCTTCTTCGTCCTGCTTGGCGCCGCGACGGCGGGAAGCAGAGTGGCGAAGACCCTCGGGTTCGGGATTCTTCCGGGGAACCTGATGACGACTTCGAGCGTCTGCATTATTCTGCTCGCGTGCGCTCTTTCCCTGCTATTTGCGAACATTCTGAAGACGCCGCAGTCAACGAGTCAGTCCGCGGTGTTCGCAATATGCGGCGTCGCAATTTACAAGGATGAAATCGACTGGGATAAGGTTCTGTTCGAGATCGTGCCCACGTGGTTCATCCTGCCTGTGATTGCATTCGCGATTACATACGCCTTTGGAAAGTTCGTATACAAACGGCTGCGCGACCGACCCATGATGAGCTTCGTTCTGACTGAAAAAAGCCGTGCGTGGAAATATCTGACGATTTTGTGTTCCTGCTACGTCGCTTACGCTATCGGTTCGAACAATGTCGCGAACGCGGCAGGTCCTCTCGCGGCAATGGTGTGCGGCGATCTCGGCATTTCGCAGGGAAGCGACGAGTCCGCGATAATAATCCTGATTTCTATGCTTCTCGTCGCGCCTTGGTTTGGAATTGGCAGTTCCCTCCTCGGCCCGAGAGTTCTTGAAACGACGGGTAAAGACATCGTGAGCATAGGACCGTTCAGCGCAGCTTTCGTCACCTTCCTTACGGCTACGCTTCTGCTTCTTGCTTCGCTGACCCGTGGAATCCCGACATCTCTCGTTCAGCTTAACACTGCGAGCATTTTTGCGCTGGCGTTGCTGAAAGTGGGGACCGGCGAATTCGTTTCCAGAAAAACGGTCTTGAAGCTATGCGGCATCTGGATCATGGCGCCGGCAATGGCATTCGCGCTCGCGCTACTGTTTTGCGCCGTTCTGGAGGGAATAGACGTTCGGCTGTAGATTCAATCCGGAACGCGCAAGCTTCACCTTCCTCGACCTGCTGAGCGTCCTTACGTCGATGCTTGATTCCGATAGTGAACTTACCTCGTTTTTTGTGTGCCCCAAAACGGGGAAGTTCACTCGACCCCTCGATCCTCATTTGCTATCAAACGCTTTAATCGAACGTACCTTGGTGATAGAGCACCCTTTTTAGTTTACCCCCGCCCCGGTCCTGATCCGCGAGCAGAGGGAGGCAAGTTGTGGGCGAAAGGTCCGCACGATAAGCCATGGAAACAAGATGCGCAAAGCCAGAAAGTCCTCAGCCTTGATTCTTTCCGTCCTGGTGACGATCCTTTTCGCGAGCGCGGCGGTTGCGGTTTCCGCGGAGGGACTCGTCGTTCCGACCATCGCCTTCGTGCTCGTGGCGCTCGATTAGCGATTTTTTAGCGCAATGCGACTTGCGCATTACCGGTAAAGGACAGCGCCTGCTTTGAATCGATGAAAGATTAAAAAAGGAACCACTCTCGGTTGTCTTCCGACTCCACCGACTAACCACCGAGGAAGACAGCCACCCACAGGGACAAGCCTAAATCTGCCCCCTGTTTTTTTGCAGAATAAGTCACTATTCATTCGGGAGCCTTCAGGGAAGGCCCATTCGCCCATGCGAATTGGGGTATAATTGAATTATTCCATAGCGGAGAAGACTCGAAGGAAAACGACGACGAAAAACTTTCTGCATTGGAAAACAGACCCGCACAATCACCCGCATCAGGGACGGCATTAGGATTACGCGCTAAACATTCCGAATTATTGAATATCAAACAAAAGAGGAGCACATCATGAATGACAATAACGAGTGCCCGGTAACAGGAAGTAAAAGCAAACCCATTTCTGGCTCCGGCACGTCTAATCGCGACTGGTGGCCGAATCAGTTGAATCTTGGGATTCTTCATCAACATTCCCATAAAAGCAATCCGATGGGCGAGGCGTTCAACTACGCCGAGGAATTCAAAAAACTCGACCTGGACGCCCTGAAGAAGGACCTTTGCGCGCTGATGACCGATTCGCAGAGCTGGTGGCCGGCTGATTACGGTCATTACGGACCACTCTTTATCCGGATGGCGTGGCACAGCGCAGGCACATACCGCACTGGCGACGGCCGCGGCGGCGCGGGATCCGGCAGCCAACGCCTTGCACCTCTTAATAGCTGGCCCGACAACGTGAACCTGGACAAGGCGCGTCGTTTGCTCTGGCCGATCAAGCGGAAATACGGCAGGAAAATCTCCTGGGCCGACCTGATGATCCTCGCCGGCAATTGCGCTCTGGAGTCGATGGGCTTCAAGACGTTCGGCTTCGGAGGTGGACGCGAGGACGTGTGGGAGCCGGAAGAGGACATTTACTGGGGTTCTGAAGCGCAGTGGCTTGGAAACAAGCGCTACACAGGCGACCGGGATCTCGAAAATCCGCTCGCCGCCGTGCAGATGGGTCTGATCTACGTAAACCCGGAGGGACCGAACGGCGTACCGGATGCGGTCGCTTCTGGCCGTGACGTCCGCGAGACCTTCTCTCGCATGGCCATGAACGACGAAGAGACCGTAGCGTTGATTGCCGGAGGCCACACTTTCGGCAAGTGTCATGGCGCAGGTGATGCGAAACATGTTGGGCCTGAGCCTGAAGCGGCAGGCATCGGGGAGCAGGGTCTGGGCTGGAAGAGCAGCTTCGAAAGCGGAAAGGGTGGCGACACGATCAGCAGCGGCATTGAGGGAGCTTGGACTTCGAGGCCGACAAAGTGGGATATGGGCTATTTCGATATGCTCTTCGGCTATGATTGGAATTTAGTGAAAAGCCCCGCCGGCGCCTACCAGTGGGTTCCGGTCAATCCGGATGAAAAGGATCTTGCGCCTTCCGCTCACGATCCGTCGAAGCGTGTTACGACCATAATGACCACGGCAGACCTCTCGCTGAGGATGGATCCAGTCTATAAACAGATCGCAAAGCGGTTCCACGAAAACCCGGAGGAGTTCGCAGACGCGTTTGCCCGGGCGTGGTTCAAACTGACGCACCGCGACATGGGACCTCGTTCGCGCTATCTCGGTTCGGAGGTCCCGACAGAGGAACTGATATGGCAGGACCCGGTGCCCGCAGTCGATCATGAGCTGATTGACGAGAAGGACATCGCGGACCTTGGGCGAGAGATTCTTGCTTCGGGCCTGTCTGTATCTGAGCTGGTCTCGACTGCCTGGGCGTCTGCATCCACGTTCCGCGGTTCCGATAAACGCGGCGGTGCGAACGGAGCGCGCATTCGTCTTGTCCCTCAAAAGGACTGGGAAGTCAATCAGCCGGCTAAACTGAAGAGTGTGCTTCAGACCCTTGAAGGAATCCAAAATAAGTTCAACAGCTCGCATAAAGGCAGGAAAAAGGTTTCTCTCGCCGACTTGATTGTCCTGGGCGGATGCGCAGGTATCGAGAAGGCTGCTAAGAATGCCGGCCACGATGTGACCGTTCCATTCACGCCGGGACGCACGGACGCGTCGCAGGAGCAAACCGACGTGGAGGCGTTCGCAGTACTCAAACCGTTTGCAGACGGATTCCGTAACTATCAGAAAACCAAATACGCCGTATCGGCAGAGGAACTGCTTCTGGATCGCGCGCAACTGCTGACTCTGACCGCGCCCGAGATGACGGTGCTCCTAGGCGGCCTGCGCGTCCTGACGACCGACTTCGGAGCATCCCGGCACGGCGTTTTCACCAAACGGCCCGAGATACTAACCAACGATTTCTTCGTGAACCTGCTCGACATGAACACTGCGTGGAAGGCGACCTCGGAAGCCGAAGACGTGTTCGAAGGTCGTGATCGCACTACGGGCGAGCTCAAGTGGACCGGCACCCGCGTCGACCTCATCTTCGGTTCGAACTCCCAGCTCCGGGCCATTGCGGAAGTATATGCGTGTGATGACTCCGCGGAGAAGTTCCTGAGCGACTTTGTAAAGGCGTGGGACAAAGTGATGAACCTTGATCGTTTCGACGTAGCCTGATCACGGCGCAAAATGTCATCGAAGAATTCTGACTGACCCGGCGGCGGGCACTCGGAGACAAACATCCCCGAAGGGATGGCGGACCAGCCCCGGCGTGGCGACGTGTTTGTTGCCCGCGCATACCCGTTACGCGATCAACTCCATAGGAGCGACCTGTTTGTAGCATCGCGCAAGAAATTATCCACGAAAGCGAGCCTCTCTCCCCGGCGGAGAGAGAAGTCGCGACAGCTCGCTTCGCTCACAGTCGCGCTCCGAAATTTACTTCGGACTTCTGACCCGTGTCTTATCGTTGCGAGCACGAGTTCGTCTTTTCACGCGGGCTTTATCCGTGGGGAGGTAGAGGCCCCGCCTTGAAGCTTGTGTAAAGCGCGTCCCACACGGGAACGAGTGCATTCAAACGATCATTATCATCTTCGAATTTCCTGCAGAAGCCATCGGTGATGATCCGCGTCGCTTGTGCTCGGGCTGCTGTTCTTCGGAGTGTTCGCGCCATTAGTCAGCTATAACGATCCTCTCGAGCAGAGGATGGAACACAGGATGGAAGGTCCGTCGCTCGAATTTCCCCTCGGTACGGATCACCTTGGCAGGTGCCTTCTGTCGCGGATTATCTGGGGAGCGCGAAGGACGCTTTTCGTCGCTCTTGGCGCTGGGCTTGTTAGCATCATCATCGGCACCGCGCCGCAGATCGCAATCGTCGCCTCCATCGCAATCGCGATCGGGGTGTTCGGCTTCAACCTCATAGGCTAAGACGGTAAATCGCGGCAAGGCATCTGTCCAGTTTTAGGGGGGCAGTTCACGCAGCGACTATTTTTTTTCAACGTCGCTTTCCTCATCGCCGTTCCTGATTTCTAATTTCGTGGTTCCGCTTTCCGCTGAACTCCATGAAGGGTCAGATGCGCATCCATTTTCTGCTGATGATTCCGCTGCTTGCGGCATGCAACATGTCGCCTGAGAGGATTCCCGCGGAGAGTCTCGATATCGAGGTGCCGGAGTCGTGGTACGCGTCGTACGGGGAAGGCGACGTCGATAACTCGCGATGGTGGCTTTCATTCGAAGACGAAATGCTCGCGAAGGTCGTCACGAAGGGCGTAGAGAACAGCCGGAGCCTCAAGATCGCTGCGGCGCGCGTGGAAGCGGCGGGGGCGCAACTCGAAGCGGTAACGGGTCAGATGTACCCCGCGCTCGATCTCGGAATTACAGGGACGAGGCGTGTTCAGAACTTCATAGGCTTCCCGATTCCAGGCGGAGGCAATGGCGTGCTTACGTCGCGCTCGAACACATTCGGGCTGTCGCTGAATCTCTCGTGGGAACTCGACCTCTGGGGCCGCGTGCGATCGCAGGTCAGATCAGCCACCGCGGCGTACGAGGCGAGCGAAGCGGACGCGCTCGCGGCGCGGGAGAGCCTCGCGGCGCAAATCGTCAAGATGTGGTACTCCTGCGTCGAGGCGCGGCTCCAGACCGCCGCGGCGGAAGAAGCTCAGGGCGCGGCGAAGATGCTCGAGGACGCGCTCAGAGAGCGTTTCGAACGCGGACTCGTACCCGCGGAGGCGTACCTGAACGCGTCCATCCAGCGAAAATCGCGGGACGCGGCGCAGAGCCAGCGTCGCGACTTGCAACAGAAGCTCACTCGCCAGCTCGAGATCGTTATAGGCGACTACCCCGCGAACGCGCTCGAACTCGCGGATTCGCTCCCGGAGATTGCGAATGACGTCGCGGCGGGGATGCCCGCGCAGCTCGTGACGCGCAGGTGGGACGTCGTTCGCGCGGAAAGACAGCTCGCCGCGACGGAGATGTCAGTCAGCGCGGCGCGCGCGGCGCTTTTCCCGCGGCTTTCCCTTTCCGGAAGCGGAGGCACCTCGACGGAGAGCATCAAAGACCTCCTTGACGGCGACTTCAGCGTCTGGAACATCGCCGGGAATATCCTCCAGCCGATCTTCCACGGGGGAACGCTGCTCGCACAACTCGATGAAAGCGCGTCGAAGCGCGATCAGGCGCTCCACGGCTACGCGATAGCGGTCTTGCAGGCGTTCTACGAGGTCGAAAGCCTCATCGATGCCGACAATTATTCAAAGCAGGCGACATCGGAGCTGACATCGAGCTTCGAGGACTCTTCAGCGAATTTCGATCGCGCGAAGCAGCGCTACGAGCAAGGCGTCACGAACACGATCGATTTCCTGCAAGCGAAGCTCTCTTTCCTCGACGCGAAAAGCCGCCACTTGCAGGCGCTGAACCAGCGCATTGCAGCCCGCGTCGATCTCCACCTCTCTCTCGGCGGCGGGTTCGAGTAGGCGTAACTGTTCACGGGGTTAAATGCGTTCGTAGTGACGCCGTAAGGCGTTTCTTTGATCCTCTACTATCTGGAAATATGCTCTCACGAGCACACTACGAACAGATTCTCGCTATAGACTGCGAACTACCCCGTGAACAGTTTCGAGTAGGCTATTCCCGCCTTTCGCCGTGGATTCGAGGTTTTAAGCGAGATGTATGTCACATCGCCGTGGCGCGACATACTGTAGAATTATTTTGCGCTGAATGAAAATCGTAAGCTCGATTTGAAGCTGGCCCAGATAAATCTGCACAGAATTCAACTGTGTGAAAAGTGACAGATGTCCGCTTCCGGAATGTGTGCATTTTCATATCGCGAACATCGGGAACATTTGCGCTGTTAAAATTCGCGTAAGTCGAACTCGATTTCAAAAAGGAGAGAATGCTATGCGTACTTTCACGATGAGATCGACGATTGGAGTTGGTCTGCCTGGGAAATTAACCCTCGCGGCAGGCCTCATCTCCATCGCCCTATTGATCGCAGCAGGTTGCGATTCTAACTCAAGGGACCACGGCCTTATGAGACGGCCCGACATGTCCGGTATGGCGGCCAAAGGTCCGATCGCAAACGCCGACGTTTCGGTCGACGTGAAACTCCAAAACGAAGCGACGGTAAACTTCGCAAACGTCACCACAGACGCGAACGGTCACTTCACCGTATCCGGGGCAATTCCGGACGGAGTCGTGACGGTGAAAGCGTCTGGAGGATCGTACGTGGATGAGTCCACCGGCACGACAGTCAATCTTACTTCGAACCAGTCGATTCGCGCAAAGGTCAACTGGAACGCGTCCACAAACGCGAACATCGCGGTTACGCCGCTGACGGAAGCCGCGGTGGTACGCGCGGAAGCCTTGGTAGACTTAGGCTGGAGCGAGGCAGACGCGGCAGCTCAGGCTAACGCGGAGATCAGCGCCTACTTTGGGGTGGACATCGTTCACACGATGCCAGCGGACCCGACGGACGCAGGTTCGAGCACTCGGGCCGAGGCTGAAATCGATTACGGCATTATTCTTGCTGGAATCACGCAGTTGAATGTCGAACTGGGAGGCAACTCCGAGGACGCGATGCTGCTTGTGGAATTGATCGCGAAAGACATTTCCGACTCCGAAGTCGATGGCGAGGAGGACGGCGAGGTGCTGCTGTTCCTAGGCGCGAATCTGCCCTCGGATTCCGCAAGCCACGGGCTTCTTCGCGCAATCGCGAACTTCGAGGCGGGTCCGCGAAATCAGGGGTTTTCCCTTTCCGGGCAGGCGAACGCCAAGCTGAACGCGAGCGCGAACGCCGGCGGACTCGCGGATCACTTCGCCGGAATCTACGGCAAGACCGCGTTCAGCTCTGTCGCGGAGAGTTCGATACATGCTCGGGTCGTTCCTGAGGATGGAGGCGAGTCCGCCTTCTTCGGCGAGACGCGCAGCAACGCGAAGGGATACTTCAGCATTGGCGTAACCGTCCCTGAAGGCGTCATCGAGGCAACGTCTTCCGGAGGTTTCTATATCGATCAGGCGACAAGCCAGATCGTCCAACTGGAATCCACGGATTCTCTTCGCGCGAGGCTGCGTTACGACAGCGAAACTTCCGCGGATTTGTCCGCGAGGATAATGGTAACGCCGCTGACGGAAATCGCGGTGGCGAGAGCCGACGCGCTTATCGAAGCGGGTCTTACCGCATCGGATGCTACCGTCCAGGCTAACAGCGAGGTAAGCGAATACTTCGGAGTCGAGATAGTCGGGACGCTCCCGGCGGACACGATCCACGCGAGCACTCACAGCAGGACGGAGGCTGAAGTGGACTACGGTATGATCCTCTCGGGCTTCTCGCAGTTGAACGCCGACCTCGGCGGACAGCCGTCGGATCTGAAAGTTCTGATCGAGCTGATCGCGGAGGATTTCGCGGACGGGATGATCGACGCGAAGGCGGACGGCGAAGCCCAAATATTCCTTGGCGCTACGCTTCCTGTCGACGCGGGCGGCGAGGCGCTTATCAACGCGATCGCCACCTTCGAGGCGAGTTCACGCAACGCGGGTTTCTCGCTGTCGATGGCCACGGAAGCCGCGCTGAACGCGGGCGCGGAGGCGAACTGTCTTCCAAACGTTCACGTCTCGTTTGAAGGCGACGTGTCATTCTGCGGACCCGTGCTTGGAGCGACGGTAGACGTGCGCGTCATAAGCGGTGCGCAAACAATCACGGTCGGTACAGCTTCGACGGACTCCTCGGGGCATTTCTCCGTTCAGGGGGAATTCCCGTATGGAGTGCTTCAAGTCGAGTCTACCGGCGGTGCGTACATAGATCACGCGACTGGCGACTCGGTAGCGCTATCTCTCGTCGAATCGTTTCGCGCGGAGATAGCCTGTACCGCGTCGACGTCCACTGCGATTTCTGGCGAAATTGCGGTGACGCCTCTGACAACGTTCGCGGCGGCGAGGGCGGACGCGCTTGTGCTTCTTGGAAGCGCGCGCGCGGAAGCCGTCACCAAGGCGAACGCCGAGATCAGCGCCTACTTCGGCGTCGACATCACAGGCGTGATGCCGGCGAATCCGACGGATTCTGGCGCGAGCGCGTCGACGCAGGCTGAGCTCGATTACGGGCTGATCATCGCCGGGATTTCGCAACTCAACCTCGATCTCGGCGGAGACGCCGAGGATTCGAAGATGCTGGTCGGACTTATAGCGCTCGACCTCGCTGACGGTACTGTCGACGGGAAAGCGTCCGGAACTTCGTTGCCGTTCCTGGGCGTGGACCTTACGGCAGACGCGGCGGGCGAGGCGCTGATTTCGGCCATCGCCAGCTTCGAGGCGGGGACTCGCAACGCCGGGTTCTCGCTTTCAAGCGAGACAAGCGCGACGCTCAGCGCGAGTGCCGCGGCGGATGTGCTTCCGGACGTGTTTCCGTAAGCGCGCCCGCGCAATTTTGACGGAGAAGGACGCCTCGGTTTTATGAGTTCGACTTACAGGCGTCATATCCGGGCGGTTTCAGCGGGGTTCAGCAAAATAGCTCCGCTGGAGCCGCCTTTTTTTTGCGATCCCTAAGAAACTATCGTGGGCACCTGGGACCGCGGACGTCCTCGTCCGCAAAAGCCGCCAAACGTCTCGTTTGACGGCTCCGAATTATCGATGTCGCTTGCCTACGATAGTTTCTAAGGACGCGCATCCTAAGTTCGGAAATTGTTTCGCGATCCGAGTTCCACGAATACAATCTTTCATTCGCATTACGTCTAAACGGGTGAACACAGATATGAACCTTAGATTCAAGCACATCGTTCTTGCGGCGCTGGTCAGCCAGATAATATTCGCGATCGTCGTCGTTCTCGGAGTCTACGCCGTCGGCGCAACCGCGCTGAAGCCCTCGGAGGAGCGAGATGAGAAACTCGAGCAAGCCGCCGACGAAACGTGGGACGAACTCTTCGAAGAGCTTGCCGCAAACCCGCCCACATCCGCTCCGGAAGCGCCGGTGGCTCGCTCAGCGCTTACGAACGAAATCTCTTCGCCTGCGGAGTTCGACGCGGAGGAAGCCTCAGCCGCGATCGCCTCCGCGGAAGAAGACGCTTCGCAGATCGAAGCGCATCCTGAGGTGGTTCCGGAGCGCATCGCTAACGCCGACCTTCGCGACGCCGCGACGCGCGATCAGATGCTGCCTTTCCTCGAGCAGGGATCCTTCGCGCAGGTCCTTCAGACAGAGAGCGAAGGCCCGGGCTACCCGGTGCGCGTTTCAACGCTCGTCGAAGCCCCGCTCCGGCTCGTGTTCGCGTTGTTCCGCAGGATCGACCAGTGGAGCGGATTCGTGCCCAAGGTCGAAGGCAGCAAGGTCGTCGAAGGCGGAGACGCGGACCTTCGAACGGAGCTTGTCTACAATATGACGTACATGCCGCGCAGGACGGTGGTCGAGGACTGGACGATTATCGAAAATGAGAGCATGCACAGCGAAATCGTCCGCGGCGAAGTCACTGGCTGGAACCGTTACGACTTCTACGAGGCAACCGCTGAGCGAACGATTGTGGTCCACACGACGTACACCGTCGTCACGAACGCGCTCGCCCGGATGATCACAGGCGCGGAAAGCTCGTGGGACACGCAATTCAACCTTGCGGGCGCTATCCTCCGGATGGACGCGTTCAAGCAGCGCGGAGAGGCGATGTACAAGCGCTTCCTTGAGCAGCGCGAAGACGGAAACGAGTAAGGACGCGTGCATTAATAACTTACCGAAAATCGCGCTCGGATTTGTGTCAGGTTCGCCTTGCGCGATAGAGTCAAACCGCAGTCGTAGCCATAGTTCCGATGAGGATTTGACGATTGAGCGCTATGTGAAAATGGCGCGAAGATGTGATGCGAGATCGGTAAGTTATTAATTGTACGTGTCCTAATGTGGAACGCTTCGGAATCATAGCTTTCCAAAAGTGAGCGCGCGCCGATGGAATCGGTATAAACAGATGTGAGGTGTACGGCAGACGCGAACGAAGATGATGAAGGCGCTGCATCCGATCTACCTCCGCTCCCCGCGCACACCGGAGTGTTCGCGGGGAGTCTCCTTTTTTGGAGTTTTCCCTTGTTTTCGGTTTCCGGACGTCTAAAATTGCCTGCCTGTATTCAAAAGGCTAAGTAATTTCGAGGCGACAATGCCGAAGATGAAAACGAACAAAAGTATCGCGAAACGCTTCAAGGTGACAGGCACCGGGAAGCTCGCGAGAAGAAAATCGGGACAACGACACCTGCTTTCGACAAAATCGAAGAACAGGAAGCGCGTCAACCGCAAAGATTCACTCGCCAAGGGAAAGGTCATCAGGACCTACAAACGTCTCATGGGCGCGTAATGCCACCGTTTCGGAGGGGATGCTCACTTCTCCCCGGCCGGATTGACATCGAAACTGGAAAGCAGGTGAGAATATGGTGAGAGTAAAAAGAGGTAATGTAAAAAGGAAACGCCGCGCAAAAGTGATGAAGCGCGTGAAGGGCTTTTATGGCAAACGGAGCAGAAACTACCGTCAGGCCATAAGTTCAGCCAAGCGCGCGGATCGCTACAGCTTCACGGGAAGAAAGCAGCGCAAGCGCCAGTTCCGTGAGCTTTGGATTCAGCGCATCAATGCAGCGTGCAGAATAAGCGATATTTCATATAATCGTTTCATTCATGGTCTTGCGAAGGCGAGTATCGAACTCGACCGCAAGATGCTCGCACACCTCGCGGTTGTTGATCCGTCCGGTTTTGAGCTCATCGTGACGAAAGTAAAAGAAGCATTGAAAGCCTGAGACTTTTGGGATAGTCTTTCATATCGCCCGGGGCGTAGCGCAGTTTGGTTTAGCGTGCTTGACTGGGGGTCAAGAGGTCGCAGGTTCGAATCCTGTCGCCCCGATGAACTGCCATGGACAATTTACAAAATGTTCTGATACTGGGTCGCTCAGCATGGCGAGCGCTTCGAGCAGATTCATGAACGTAACGCTCGTGCGTTCGGGCTTGAACCGGCAGCCATTGCGAGAACGTGCGGCTGAAATTTGTGCGCCTGCTTTGCCGAACCTCGCGCGGGAGTCGCGTTTGGTTTCCTTTGCGCATTCAAGCGCGCTCTTCATGAAGTTCAGCACGATCTTGTTCTTGCCACCGTCGGGATCTTGGCCCGTCCGGAACGTGAACACGATCCGCTTCACAACCTTCTGAAGCAGCGATTTCAGCATGCCGCGATCCGCGCCATCGAGCGTGGTTTCGAGATCATCGTATCGCGCAAGCAGCCGCGCGATGTCTTTCTCCGCCGATTTCGTCTCAAACGACCGCGACTTCAGGAACTCGATCTGACTTTCCGCTTGGCGCAGATTCTTTCGCAGCTCTTTCAATCTCGTCGTGGCGATATCCTCAAAATCCGGGTTCCGCGCGACATAAGCGAAAGTATCGCTGATTTCTTTCTCCACCTCGACCTTTTGTTTTTTGAGCGCTTCGATTTCGCGCCTCGAATCATCCCCTTCGCAGAGCCTGACTTCGAGCCGATTTCTTATCATTCTTTCCACCTCGCTTCGGCTGACTTTCATAACGTAATGCTCGCGGATTTTTTCGATCACGAGCTGCTCGACAATTTCCGCAGGCACCGAGTTGTGCGTGCAGACCGTGGTTCCCTTCACCTGATACCCGCCGCAGATATATTTTGGCCAGACATAGAAGCCGCTGCTATTTTTCTTTTTGCGCTTGATGGAGTTGCCATACATTTTCGATCCGCAGTTTCCGCAGTAGAGCAGCCCGGTGAGCAGATACCTGCTATCGCGATCGATATTACTATTTTTCTGCCCGGTATTCTTTTCACTCATTTTTCTCTGCGCCTCGAAAAACAGCGCTTTTTCGATAACAGACTCGATATCCAATCCGAGTTTTTCGTAAATGTCCTCCACAACGATATAATCGTGCGGATCGTTTTCGACAGCCTTGTCTCTCATTTTCACGGGCTTTTTGACGGTCTTGCCTTCCGATATCCTGTGGAATTTACCGAGCGTCCGTTTGTTCCATACAAGAATCCCGGCATACCAGTGATTCGTGAGTATCGAGCGCACCGTGCCGTCCGACCAGGTTCCGCCATTCGGCGCTGCAATCTTTTCGCAATTTAACAAATTCGCTATGCTACGAAACCCGAGGTCGCTATCGATATATGTTCTGTATATTCGCCTGACGACGCTCATTTCAAATGGATCGCCCGGGACTATCAGTATCTTATCGGAACTCGTCTTCCGGGTTTTCTCGCCGCGCTTTACGATTGCTATTATTTTTCCTGCTGCATCAATCACTGCCTTGCTGCATCCGTAGGGCGTGGTCTGACCGTTCGAATAGCCTCTGAGTGCGGTGGTTATCTGCCCGCCCGCGGTCTTTTGCGATAGCGTCGTAAGGTATTCGCCATCCTGACGCGCCTTGAGCGTGTGAATCATAATATCGAAATAGGGATCGCCGGTTTTGATCGCGGCGTTCTCGACATCCACAATCTCCTTTCCCGTGGATTCGATTTCATTCAGCAGCGCGTATAACCTTTTGGGGTCGTCGGTTTCCCGCGCAAGTCTGTCGGTGCTCTGGATATATACCCGATCAAAATCATGATTTTCATTGCAGAAGCCGACCATTCGCCTAAGACCAGGACGATCATAATCGCTTCCGGAAACCCCCGCGTCCTCAAACCACTCTATTATTATATACCCATCTTCCCGTGCGCGATCCTCGATGATACGCCTTTGATTATCGAAACTCTGCTCCTGTTTGTTGGTCGATTTCCTGAGATATGCTATCGCTTGTTTCCCCATGATCCTGCCCTCAATACGCATCGGTTTCTATCAAAAACAATGACATCGCATCCGCCAGCGCATCCTCGCGGGTTTCAATTTCGATATTTACAGGAAGAATGGGAACGAAAATTTGCTTGATATTGTCGCCATCGCTGATTAAGAGGGTATTTCCGTCATAATAAACGATATCGATTTTTCGTCCCCGCGGTCTTTGCACTTCATTCTCCCAAATTGACTACCCACAATAATAAACGCCCCGGCTGGAAATATATTCTACATCGCTCATATCAAACATCAACAATAAAATGCTCGCTATGCCAGGCGGCGGCGAATACGCCCGACGGAACGTAATTCTTTGTTATTGCTCCGCTCGGAAGTTGTCCAGGACCGACGGTCTGAGGCGATGAAGGAGTCGGCGCGTTCGGATCGCTCGGAAGTGGAACTTCCACGGGTTCCGGGTCGTCAGATTCTTCGCTCATGGTAGTCGGAGGATCGCAATCCTGCGAGCAATTCGGCACTTCCGTAACCGGGCTGACGTTTTCCGCTTCGCCTTCCTCGCCGGTTTCCGCGACCTCGGCTTCCTCGGTTGGCGCACCGTCACCTCCGGGAGGACCGGCGGCGGGGACGGTCGCGAGGGAAATTCTGCCGAATGCGTGCTGTGTGGTGTTCACGGAAATCTCGTAGTAATCGACGAATGGCACTGCTGGATTTGAGATTATCTGATTTCCGTCGATAAATCCAGTTATCCGGAGCGTGGTGTCAGATACGCGGTCGAGCCTGAGGAGGACGTTGTGAGGCTCTGTCCAGTCGATAGTGACGGGAAGCAGGCTGAGGTCGGAAGTTACGAGCGCATCTTCGATAGGAACTTCCTGGTTGGAATCGGTCTTTGTGAGAATCGCGGAGCCGATGCCCAGCACGTCAAGAATGTCCTGCAGAGTCACATTCACGGTGGGACAAATATCCGGCTTGGTCGCCTCTATCATTCTTTCGAATACGCCGCGGAATGCG
>JANLHZ010000186.1 GCA_024653775.1 Planctomycetota bacterium
GCTTGGCAGGGGCGTCGAAAAGTTCCTCGATATGTGGGCTGGGTGGTTGCTCGGAAACAGAGGCGAAGATGCGTAGTATGATGAGGCGGGAAGTCCGCACTCCCAAAGCCCACGATAGTTTCTTATTAATCTCAGGCTCCTAATGTTTTGCCGCGGCGGAAGATCGCTTTCATCTTTTAACGGCGGCGCCGCAGTACGGGCAGAAGCGCGCGAGGACGGAAATGGATTCGCCGGGTCTCATCGGACACGAATCGCCAGAGTGGACGATGGCCGCGCCGCAAAGGCCGCAATGTCTCCCGTTCGGGATTGCGTCGCCTTCGCGCTCCGGACACGTCCCCGGCCCGTGCTCGCTGACGGCGTTTCGCGTTTCCCGCGGCGGCCTTTGATTCTGGTTTCCGCCCCAGTTCATTCGCTGCGGCGGCTCGGGCTGATCTCCTTCAGACCCTTGATTTCGTGCGCGCTCCGCCAGACGTCGCTGCATAATCACCGACTGCAGGAACGTCCTTCGCACAATGAACTTCTCCTTGACCTGCTCCGCCTGTGCGCGATTCTCCTCCGAGGCCCGCGGATGCTCCAGAAACGCGTCGATGTCTTCGATAATCTCGGTGCATCTATCCGGAGTCGTATATCGTTCCGCGTCGAGCGCCTCGATTTCCGTCCAAAGCGACTCCGCCTCCTCGAACTCCGACTTCAGAACTTCAAGCGAGTCCCGCAGGAGTCGCGCGTCTTCCGCGTGTGCGGGGTTATCGATCGCGAGGTACGCGTCGATTTTCGAAATCAGCGCGCCGCACTCTGACGACGCGACGAGAGATTCGATATCGACCGTCCCGATTTCGTCCCACTGCTCTTCTTCCGCCATCAAGCTTGCGCGCTCTTTCGCAAGCTCCTGTACAAAGATTTGGTCCTCGCCGAATTCGTCGATATGCGCTTCGAGAAGCTGGACGCGCTGATTCTGCTCCGGAAGCGCGAGGATGTTCTCGAGTTCGCGATGCAGCAGTTTATCTTCCCGTTCCCGAAGCTCGACGAGCAGCGCCCTCGCTTCGAATGCGTTGCGTTCGCCCCAGCCGAGGTATTCCTGCGTCAGACGAACGTACTCGCGGGTCATCCCGAGGGACATTCCATCCACGGGATTCCGCTCGATCCCGGATTTGACGCCGCTCCAGATTCGATCTTCTTCCGCCGCGGCTTCCTCGATCTGAACTTCGTAAAGACGATCGCTGAGCAGCGCCCTCAGCGACTCCGCTGCTGGAATCTGCTTCGCCTCCGGAAAGTCCGCGATGAATCTTTCCACCGCCAGGATCTTCAACTTGAACTCTGGCTGAGTGCGGACCTCCGCGAGAGCGTCCCCGATCTTCCCGATCTCGTCCCACGCCTTTTCGATGTCCCTGCTTCGATCCTGGAGATTCCGAAGTTCGAAACGTGCGTCCAGGTCCGACGGAAACTGCTCGCAGTGAATTTCATACGCGCCGAGTTTTTCGTAGAACTCCTCGATCTTCGAAATCCGTTCCCGCGACGCGAGCATCGACCGTTCTTCGTTCCTCGTGAGCTGCGCGGGCCTTCCGCTGTCTATCACGGTGATTTCCGGCTTCTCATCCTTCGAAAACAACTTCGGGAAAACGAGCGTGCCGGCGATCACTAGAACCACGACAATTGCCGTCAAGACCATCGCGCCAGTCTTCGACCTCCCCTGTGAAACCGGCTTACTCCCCCCCTGCTCCCTGCTCTCTGCTCCCTTCTCCCTCCTCCCGGAGGGAGCGGGAGTCTTCGATACTCTGCTCCCCGAAACCGCCAGCGTCGCCTTGGTATCCTGAAGGACGTCGATCAACTCCTCGGGCCTGAGCCTTTCGATCTCGCCGCTTTTGATCCCCTTCAGCAGATTCAAGGCGCTCTTGAGCGCGTCCGTGGCGGATTGAATGCGATCCGCCGGGGCCTTCGCCATCATCATCGCGATGAAGAGCGAAACGGCTTCCTCGATTTCCGGGTTGACTGCGCTTGCGGGCGGCGCTTCCTCCTGAAGGTGCTTCATCAGAATCGTGATCGTCGAATCGCCTTCGAACGGCCTCTCTCCAGTGAGCATATAGTACAGCATCACGCCGACGCTGTAGATGTCGGTCCTGGCGTCGACGTTCCGCGTGCCCTCTATCTGCTCCGGAGACATATAATGCGGCGTCCCCATCACCTGACTCGTAGCGGTGAGCCGTTTGTCCTCCTGCATTTCTCCCGCGCGCCCGCATTCTCCAGTGTGGACGAGTCCGAAGTCGCCGACCTTGATTTCGCCTTTGTCGGTGAGGAAGATGTTGTCGGGTTTGATGTCGCGGTGAATGAAACCCTTCTCGTGGGCGTGGGCGAGTGCGCGAAGAATCCCGATGGCGATGGTCAGAGCCTTTGTCTGCGGAAGCCTTCTCTTCAGCCCCATCATATCTTCGACTGTTTTGCCGCGGACGTACTCCATCACGATGTAGTGGACGCCTTCGGATTCATCGACGTCCATGACGCTGACGATGTTCTTATGGGACAGCGACGCGGCCGCGCGGGCCTCGCGGTAGAAGCGCTCCAGATACTCGGGCTGCAATCCGAACGCCGGCGGCAGCACTTTGATCGCGACCTCGATCTGAAGCGTCTGGTGCCGCGCGAGATACACCGCGCCCATTCCGCCCTTCCCGATCAGCTTTTCGATCCGGCATTTGCCGAGAACCTTTCCGATCAGATCAGACGGCTGCTTCGTGTCGAGGACGATACTCTTTCCAAGCTCCGGAGACGACACCTCGGATTTCAGCGGCCCGATGTCGAAATCCGTCGGCACGATCTTCTTTTGAGCTTCGTCCGAAAACAGATAGAGCGTGGAGTCCGTGCTCCGCTCTTCATCCTCCGCCGCGGCGTCCGGGGACTGAGCTTTTTCCCTCTGTTTTTTGTTCGGGCTAGACATGGCAATATCGATTCCGCTTTTATTGTACCAGATTCGCGTTTAAACTCAACCGTCGTTACGAGGCAGAGGCAATAATCACATGCTCACTCAATTCCTTCTGGAAGAGAAGAAACGCGTCGAAAATGAGCTTCGCAGCGCGATTCGCTACGACGACAATCCCGCAAGGCTTCCCGAGGCGATGGCGTACGCGCTCGTAAGCCAGGGGAAGAAGATTCGCCCGCTGCTGGTACAGGCCTCATGCGACGCCTTGGGCGGAAACGTCGACGACAGCCTCCCCGTCGCAGCCGCGATCGAAATGATCCACACGTACTCGCTCGTTCACGACGATCTGCCATGCATGGACGACGACGACCTCCGACGTGGAAGGCAGACGGTCCACAAGGCGTTCGACGAGGCGACCGCGATCCTCGCTGGAAACGGCCTCCTGACCCTTGCGTTCGAAGTCGTGATCCGCTCGAAGCTTTCCGCGGAAAAGAGACTCCGCATACTCGAAGAATTCACCTACGCCTCCGGATGGAAGGGGATTCTCGCGGGGCAGGCGCTCGACCTCGAAGCCGAGGGAAAAATCCGCGGCGCGCACAGTCCGGAAATCCGGAAGGACAGCATCAGCGAAGCGATTCGCAGAAAGACCGGCCACTTCGGCGGAGTGGTCCCGGACCTCGAAACGCCGGGCCGGGACTCGATGGAAGGCTCCAGGGGAATCCTCGACCTGATCCATCGATGCAAGACGGCGGTGCTGCTGCAGGCCGCCTGTAAATGCGGGGCAATCGTCGCCGGCGCGTCTGAAAATCAGGTCGCGGAACTCGACAAATTCGGGAGGCTCCTCGGACTCGCGTTCCAGTATCGCGACGACATTCTCGATGTCTCGTCCACCCGCGAAGCTCTCGGGAAAACGCCCGGCAAGGACGAACGACAGGGAAAACTCACCGCGCCGTTCGTGTACGGCCTCGATGGCGCGAGACTGCGGCTTTCGAATTTCCTCGCGGAGGCAAGGACGACATTAGAGAAGTTCGAGAAAAGCGAACACCTCCTCGGCATTCTCGATCTGCTGGTCATCGAGTAAGGAGTCTGAAATTAATAAGGTGTACAAAATCGCGCTCAGAGTTGCGGCAGATTCGCATTGCGCGACCACGTCAAACCGCAGTCGTAGCTATAGTTTCGATGAGGATTGACGACCACGCGCGATGTGAATATGAGATGCGAGATGGATACTTTATTTATTTTAGCCTCCTAACCCGGACGAGCCGGAACCAAAATTCCTCAGCGCAGAGGCGCGGAGTGCGCAGAGCTGCGCAGAGAATTTTTCGAATCTCTTCAATTCTTCTTCCGAATCCTTTGCGGGGTCAGCAAATTTGAATTTTTATTCTCCGCGAGCCTCCGCGTTCTCTGCGCCTCTGCGCTGAAGAAGAATAGAAAATCGTCTTGTTTTGCTGATGTTTTCATTGATAAGGGACTAAGCGTAATGGAAGGCAGATACCCTCTCTTCGAGCAGAACTACGTTTCGAACCTCCACGCGGGGGACAAAAACACCGGCGTAGTCTTCGCCTTCAGAAAGACCGCTTCGCGGGAGATAGCGGAACTCGTCCGGACCGCGAACGATCTCGGCGCAATGTTCGAAAAGCTCGGCCCGTCGCTCGGGAGCTACGAAGGGCGCAGACCCGTGAACGTCTATCTCATCGGCGGGACAAGGGTCGTCGTCAAGATTGCCTCCCACGGAGGATCGCTCGCGTTTCTCACCGGCGACAGATATTCGTCACTTAGCAGATTCCAGCACGAAATCGAAACGACCCTGCTCGCGATAAGATTCGCGATCCCCGCGATTCCGGTGGAGGCGCTGCTCGCTGAAAAGCGCGGACTTTTCTACCGCGTCGCGATCGTCACCGAGGAAGTTCCGGACAGCGTCGACCTGCTCGAGTTCCTGCGACTACCGCTTGACCGGAAGACCAGGACCGACGGAATCCGCAAAGCCGCGCGTCTGCTAATGAGATTCCACGACGCGGGATTCTGCCACGATGACCTCAATCTGAAGAATATTCTCGTAACCCTCGGAGGCGCAGGCGTGAACGTGCGAATCCTCGACCTCGGGCAGACGAAGTTCTCGGACACTCTCCACGACTCCGCGCGCTTTTCGAACCTGCTGAGACTAAAGCGTAGCGTCGAAAAACAGAAGGCGAAAACAGCCCTCGAGGTCAGCGGGTCGGAGCAACTTCTTTTCCTGCGCGAATATTTCGCGGACCGGGATCGCGACTTCGTCCGCAAAGCCGCGCGCAGGCTCGCAAAGAATTTCGCACTCCACCGCGCGCTCTGGTAGCGCGCCTATGATTTTCGATGTCAGACCCCCCACGACTTCCGCGGTCCCATGTGTGTTTCGCGCCAAGCCGCCAAGTACGGCAGTGTCGAATGCCGCGGGGAGCGTTCCACACTCGAAAAAGGCAGCAATTCACTAATCGGCACGAATTTTCACGAATTAAATATTCGTGAAGATTAGTGTGAATTCGTGAACAGATACTCGTTGTTCCCGCAACTCACAGCGTGTACGGCGAGGAGTCTCGCGCAAAGTCGCAGAGCCGCGAAGAATTGAATCGTCGTAACCGTTCACGGGGTAGTTCGCGTTCGTAGTGGCGCCGTAAGGCGTTTATTCGATCCACCACACCGCGAAAATATGCTCTCACGAGCACACTACG
>JANLHZ010000189.1 GCA_024653775.1 Planctomycetota bacterium
CCATGCATTCCCCGCGTCGAAAAGTGATATAATTTGGAATGATGACTACAGCAGCGGGAAATTAAATTTCAGTTCCTACGGTGAATAACACGGGTTTAACAGAACACTTCATGTCGTTGGATGATAAATTTCTTGAAAAAATCGAGTTATTCCTCAAGACGAAAAGAGAACAAAAATATGATATAAGAGAATTAAATATAAGGAATCAAGTAAAGGATATCTCTGTAGAAAAGTTTATTGACACTAAGGATATTGAAATGCCTGGCTCAAAGTATGGAGCTACAGCCGGAAATGGAAATAGTGGCAAGACGAATATTAACATGAATCAGAATGGCTGGATTGAAAGCGCGACTGATATAAGATGTCTATCTCGGATATATATGAATATGTTTTATGCGAATACGGACTTTTTGAATATGCGCGAATCAATTTTAAAGTCTCTGAACGACTCTTTGTGGAATCCAGAGCAGGGCGATATTAGGGACAAGCTTGATTCCTCACCTGAGGTAGGAAATGAAATTTCGGATCGCGCTGGTGGTGAATCGAAAAAGATTGATGAAATAATTGGTAGTAACTTTAATTATAAACTTTCTAAAATATCAAGGATTGATATTGCAACTACCCTCCGCGCACTTTCGTATTACATTACTAAAAACGTCACTAGAGACGTTCGCATCGCATATTATAGCTATCATAGTGACATAGCAACTAACGAAAAGAACCGTCCAGAGTGGATTGATGATACTAAAAGCGGAGCTTACAATTTACCTGGCCATAAACTTGAATTGAAGGAAATAAATACTGAAAATAAGGACAATACCGCTGATAGCGAATTAGAATCTTGGGAGCTGGCTAAAAAATACTTGGTGCCAGTTGTCATATCTTTGACCGATGTAAGGTATTTGCCACCGTCAACATTAGATAAGGGTGATTACGAATCTCCATACTACAAAGAACACAATGTGCAAGAAGGAAGAGTAGAAGGGACTAAGGTAAATACTCAATGCCATTTGTCTTTTCCAATCACTGGTGAATCTCTAATGAAATATGATCCCTTAGGGAAAGATAGTAGCGACACAACCGCAGCTAAAGGGTTTGAAATTAAACCCAATCTACCCTCAAAATCGGTTCCTTTATTAGGAATTTTATGCATTGATTTCGCCTCTCAGCCTATTGCCCATAAGCATTGTGCGAGAATAAGAGACTTTGATGAGTTAAAAAAACAACGAGTATTGCAGAATGATCAAGAAGTAGAGAACAGCTACTCTTTTATGAGAAGTTACTTAAACTCTATCTGGTCAAGAGCGATCACTGATCCTTTAATTAGGCAAATTGCTATTATGACAGAAGAGTTGAGATTTTCAGAATTGCTGTCGCGACACATACAGTAGTGTGCAAAGAAGTTCATTTTTCACTTTGCGAGGCTGCCGATCAGGACTTGGATGGATTCACGGTATCCCACCATAAAGTACCCCAGCTTGCCGAGGTGTTGCGATTACAGCCACGAGTTAGATGCCTCCAGCTTGTGGACGATGGTGTCGGCTATGTGTTCAAGCTACTCTCCCACTTCGATGGAGAAATCTCCAAGTAGCTGGTGGTGGTTGGTAAAACAAAAACTGCCCTAAAATCGTTGAGACGGTTGTGATCGCCGTTCAGGCCGCCGCGGCGTGGCGATTTTTGATGAAATGCGCGTCGCGCCACAGAGACTTTGCGAAAAATATTAAATGTTATCATCATTTTAAAAGAGCAACGATTCCGTTGCTCTTGAGAATGGTCACAACCTTCCGTACCTGTAGCCCTCGCAGTAGTGCGCGAACTCACAGGACGGACAGAAGTGTGAAGGGTTGGCTGGAAATGCGCCTGCGGCGATGGCGTCGAGGACGTCCATCACGAGGGTCCAGAACCACGCGAGGTCATCTATCGTGCGCGTAGTTTCGATGCGACCGAACTTCGGCGTCTTCGCCTTGGTGATACATTCGAGGATCAGCTTTTTCGGCATTTTCCCGTGAAGTTCCCGCCACGCGAACGCATAAGCGGTGCATTGAAGGTTGCGATCAACGTCTGCTTGGGAATACGACCGAGCGGCTGTTTTGAATTCGACGATAGTCTCGCCTTCTTCGATCCGGTCGATGACTCCCTCAAGTGGAATCGGCAAGGGTTCGCCCGACTCAGGGTTCTTGAGATCGACCGTGAACCGCTCCTCGGTGGAGACGACGATCTCCGGCTTGGCGTTCTCGACGAACACGCCGAGCATCGTTTCAGCCTTGGTGAGCAGGTCTTCCTCCGTAGCGTTCGGAATCTTCAAAACCGGCTTCGTGGTTTTCATCGATTGCCAGTCCGCCCGAAAGACGCCGATGAGCGTTTCAAGCGGAACCTTCTCGCCTTTCTTCCACTGCTGAAAGAAAAACTCGATAGTGCTGTGGAATGCCGACCCAAACACCAGCGCGCCGGGTGTGAAGAACGGCTCAAATCCGACCAGGTACTTGAACTTATACTTGAGCGGGCATTGCAGGTAGCAGCTTAGTTGCGAAACGCTGAAATGATCCCGAGGCCACGGGTGGTAGTCGGCATCAATAACCGGTGTCATTGTTCGCCTCCGCGTTTGCAGGTGCGCCGTTGCCGCCGCCGTTCGTCCACCGGTCGATCATATCGCTCGCATCGGCTTTGGTGATCTGCTCAAGATCGTTCACACGGAAGTTCTCGCACAGGTAGTCCGTCGCCGCATCGCCGGTGATGCCCTGCTCGCTCGCGAGACGGAACAGATACCGCCTCTGTGCGTCGGTCATCAGCTCGGGACCGGATGAACGTCGATTGTTCGCCCCTCGACCGTTCCCGCCGTTCTGACGACTGCGGTTGTTGCCGTGGTTGCCACTGTTGTAGCCACCGCCGTTACCGTTCCCGCGATAGCCGGAACGGTTGCCACCATTTCTCGATCCACCAAAGTCCACCTCGTCGGAAAGCTCTTCAAGGCTGACCTCGGAAATCGACAAGGCATCGCGGAACGCTCTGGCTTTGGCTCTCGTCTCCGCCATACGAATCAGATGAGGTTCGATCCGTTTGGTGACTGAACGCGGCGAGGCGTCGCCAATAGCGTGAAAGTCCCGCTCATCATCCATCATCACGATTGCCGCGACAATGGCGGTGTCGTCGTTTGAAACTGCGGGAGCTTGAAGAAGCGTTGTCCTCACGGACTTCAGCCCGGCCTCGTGAGCCATTGCAAGTAGCCCCTTGTAGGTGACAACTTCGATTTCCTCGACCACGTTGCCGTGTTTGTCTTTGATCCGGATGGTCGTGGTGTGCTTGGAAGTATCTCGATTCTGCGTTGCTTGCATTTTCCCTCCTTGTGGTTGGAATGAACTAAAAAGAAAACAGGTTCACTCTCACCGTAGCAGGGAAACCGGAAGCTGTGAGGGTAGTGGTTGCCGGGTGTTGCCGGCATTTGACGAGGGTGTTGGGGATAAACTCTACTTGCTGACGCCAACAAGCGCGGCAATGGCTCTGATGACATTCTCCGGCAAATCGTCCCAGCGGTCGATGAGTTCGGCCAAGACGCTACCCCTGAATGTACCCCTTAGCTCGCCACCATTTTCTATTCGGGCAGTATTTGGCGATTCTACAGCGAATTTGGATACGTCTTTCGTGGAGCTGAGGGGGCTCGAACCCCTGACCTCATGCATGCCATGCACGCGCTCTCCCAGCTGAGCTACAGCCCCAAGGCGAGAACATTCTGATACTTCACCTTGTACTCGTCAACCTCGACAAGGATTTGTTTTTACCGCACGAGAGGTCAGTAATTGAATATCCGCGCGCGGGCTTCCTGAACGTGCGCGTCCGTCAAAAAACCGTCGTCGATGCGGATTTCGAACTTGTCGCTCTCCCGGCTTTCCAAATGCGCGCTGAACCGAAGAACCTTGTCCGCCCGCATATCCACGCTGCAGACGACCTTCTCCTTGCGCTTCTGCGGCTCCTGGAAGTACACCGTCTTGCTGTGAAGTTCAGTCAGATCGCTACCGTCGCCGCGGTAGATGCGGAACGACAAATGATCCTCCCCCCTGCCCGGCGTCGAGATGCTGAACGTCTTGATTCGCTCCTTCACGATCGGCAGCACCTCGCCCGACTTTATCAGCGAGACGAACGCGCGTTCGCCCGCGTCCTCGACCTGAAGCTTCAGCGATTCCGCAAGCGTCGGCGGGACTCCGATGCCGTCCTCGTAGCCAGTCTGGATGAAGTGGTTCTGGATGACCGCGCCTCTTGCGACCGCGCGCATCGGATCGAGGCTCTCGAGCAGCCTTCCGTCGCCGAGTTCGAAGCCGAAGAACCGCGCGAGCGTCCGCTTTACGCTGTAAAGCTGGCTCGAGCCGCCGACGAGCAGCACGTAATCGATATCGAAACGGTCGAGTCCGCCTTTCGACATCGTGTCCCTGATGGGCGCGAACAGACTGTGCGTTCCATCCGGATGCAGGAACCGTTCTAGAATGTCCTCGAACTCGCCGAGGCTGAGGCTTTTCTCGAATGGTCTGTCAGGAAATCCGGGAATCCCAAGCCCCGCCGCGGTGCAGTTGATCTTGATCTCGCGTACCTTTTCGTGATCCAGCCCCTTCTTGAAATCGAAGGCGTTGTTGATTGCGTTCTGAAGGTCGATCTTCGCCTTCTCCGCGAGCACCGCGAACTTGCGCTTCGCGATCTGGAGCGTGTGCCGGTCCACGCTCGAAACATCGACGCCGCAGTTCGTCGCGTGCTCCATCAGAAAGTTGATGCCGAGGCTCATATCGAGGTCGTCGCCCCCGATTTCGGTGTAGCGCGACAGACCCAGCGGCGAGATCTTGAATCCCGCGCCCGACTGGCTAAGTTCGACCCTCACCACGCTGATGTCGAGGGTCCCGCCGCCGAAGTCGAAGATCAGAATGTTCTTCGGTCCGTCGAAACGAATGACGTAGTTCCGCGCGTCGCTCGCTTCCTTCTGATCGTCGAGGAAAGCGAGCAGCGCAGCAGTGGGTTCGTCCAGAAGGTGGACGCTCAGATCGCCTAAGGACGACGTCTCGTCGTAGAACGCGATCCTCGCGGCGTTGATGGTCTCGACGCGCTTGTCGGTATCGAAACTCGCGGGGACCGTCACCACGACGTCGCGGATGGCGTCCGTGTTGCGGGTCTTCTCCGCCGCGGCTTTGAGTCTTGCGAGCACCATTGCGCTTATGTCCGTCGGCGTATATTCCTTGCCGTTTCTTCGGTACTTCGTCGTCGTGCCGAGCTTCAGCTTGCAGCTTTTGCAGACCCGTTCGGGGTCGCTGAGGCGGTCCTTCGCGGGCTGTCCGATAAGAATGTTCCCATCCTCGCCGAAGTGAACGACGCTCGGGAGGTAATCGTATCGATACGGTCCCTGCATTATCTCGATCGGCTTCGGATTGATCCGGAACTTCGAGCCGACGCGCACCTGCTCGCCCCACGCGATTATGGAGTTCGTCGTGCCGAGATCGATTCCGAAGTATTGATTTTTTGCCGAAAGAGCCATTGAAGGAATTAAGAGTTAAGAATTTCAGATTGAACTAACCACTCACTTCTTTATTTCCGCCACTTTCATCCTGCGCACTATCTTGCCGCGATGCCGCCACTCGAAGTCGGTCACTTGCACGATCTTGGTTTCGCCCGGGGTGAAGTCGGTTCCCGAATACTCGTACTGCCCGAGATGCGCGCTTTTGATCTTGAGCTTGCTCCCGATGCGAAGCTCCTCGTTCGGCGCGACGTTGAAATTCGCCAGGAATCCCGCGATCGGCTTTCTGATCTGCTCGAGCGAAGAGTTCGACCTTTCCTCGTCCGCGCCCGCGAGCTTCAGAATCGCGGGGATTTCGCTGTACAGCCGGAGGAGGTCGGAACCGGCGTTCTCGAAAATGATCGTTAGCGCCTTCTTCGTAAGATTGATTTCCGCGTCGCCCTCGAGCTTCGCGATCTGCGCTTTCAGGTCCTCGACCTCCGCCTCCTTCGCGAGCGCGTAACTTTCGAAGTTCCGGAGGTCCTTTTCAAGCTTCTTTATCTTCACGCCGTCATCTTCGCCCGCGGCGTTCTGCCCGGCCTCCGGCGCCAATTCCGCTGCCTTTTCTTCCGGTTCCGCCGGGCCGGGCGGGGACGCTTCGATCGAAGTATCTGCGGGGGATTCCCCGAGGCACATAGAGCTGACTCCCTCAACCGTCAGCGGCGAGACTTTCTGATTCGCCATCTCTTCGAGGTAATCCCGGAACTCCAGTTTCTCGGGATCGTCGTCGCCTAATTCACCGAGGAACTTCTCGCCGAGGGTCGCAAGTTTTTCCTTGTGGACGCTGAAAAGGTTCAGAAGCGCTTCGTTCCACGCCTCGATCCTGCTCTGGAGCTTGTTCTCGAGTTCGTCCATCAGGGACGATGATTCTTCGATCCACTTTTCCTGAAAATCGCTCATCTTCTCTAAGGTGCGTGCCTTCAAATTTCGAGACTCCGTAAGCGCGATATGTTACGTCACACCGCACGGATATTCAAGGGCGGAATGCGGACGCGGAGAAGCCAAGACACATTGGGAGCGTGGACGTCCTCGTCTGACTTCACCGCCACTCGCGAGTAATCTTCATGTGCCGGGCACAAGTTCGTAGTGGCGCCGTCAGGCGTTGAAGTTCGTAGTGGCGCCGTCAGGCGTTTATATGCCCTCACGGGCACACTACAAACCTGGAAGTGACCGGCACGTCCTCGTCCGCGCGAGCGCGTCATAAACGCTGGCGGGGATGCGTAGTATGATGAGAAAGTGACGTTCGCGATTCCAGGGCTTGACAAAGTCGGCGGGCAGGCCGTTTAATGCGGCTGTGAAACCCGTCAGCGCCATAATTCCCTGCCTCGATCCGGACGATGTCCTCGAAAAGCTGATCGAGTCCATTGCGAAACAATCCGGAGAAGTCGAGGAGATCATCGTCGTCGACGACGGCAGTTCGCCCGCGATCGATACTCGGAAATTCGAACCTCCGCTCGTCCGCGTGATCGCGCATCCGCGGAACCTCGGCCTCGCTACGGCGAGGAACACGGGGATCATGGAAGCCCGGACGAAGTTCGTAGCGTTTTTCGACTGCGACGTCGTGCCCGCGCCGGACGCGATCGAAAAGATGCTCGCGAGGATCGCCTCGGACGAAAACGTTGTCGGCGTCGGAGGGAGGGCGATCGAGGTCAGCCGCGAAAATCTCGCGGACAGGTGGCGCGCGAATTTCTGGGTGCAGAGTCTGGGCGAAAGTCTGATCGAAGACGCTCCGTTCCTTCCGGGCCTCGGCGCGATGTTCCGGAGGGACGCGCTTCTGGACGCTGGGATGTACGACGCGCGTTTCCGCACAAACGGCGAGGACGTCGATGTGTCGCAGCGACTGATCTCTGAGGGAGGAAGGCTTGTCTACGATCCGGAGGTCGAGCTTTACCACCATCGCAGGGACGACCTGCGTTCGATTCTGCGGATGGTGAGACGCCACGCGCTCGGACAGATGAACGCGCTGCTTAAAAACGCAAAAACGTCGCAAAGGTCCCGCGCTGAAGCGATGCGCACGCACGTCGAAGGTCTTAAATGGCTCTTCGTCGCGCCGATGAGCAGTTTGCGGAGACATCGAAGTCTCCCTCTCGCGGCGCTCTCGGCGATCTGCTGTCTTTCCGCGATCGAGGCGAGAATCGAAAGCGCCGTGCGGGCCTTTCTCGGCGGATGAAGATGCGCAGGCGGCAATCCCGATGGACTTAGAAACTATCTCAGGCAAGCGACATCGATAATTCTGAGCGTCAAACGAGACGTTTGACGGCTTTTGCAGACGAGACGTCCGCGCTCCCAATAAAAATCTGTGTGAATCGGTGCTAATCTGTGGACAAAAAAATGTAACCGTTCACGGGGTAGTTCGCGTTCGTAGTGGCGCCGTAAGGCGTTTCTTTGATCCACCACACCGCGAAAATATGCTCTCACGAGCACACTACG
>JANLHZ010000197.1 GCA_024653775.1 Planctomycetota bacterium
CACGGACGTCTCGTCCGTGTTTTCACGGTCAGGATGACCGTGCCACGCAAAGGAAACGCCTGGAACGTTCCAAACAACGTGGTTCACCGAACATTCACACATAACTTTATAAAAAGCATAGGTTAATCGGCTAAAGTATCGGTTCGGTGAAACACGTCCCCGGCATTTTTTCGGCAACCTCTGTCTGTGAGGGCTGAAAAGTTCCAAGAGAGGCACTATGAATCACTGGATCGACACAACAATATCGGCACAGACACTATCATACCTTATCAGTATTATAGTACTACTAATTCATATATTAATAGACTTATAATGGTAAAAAAATAGCTTATAACATTACGACTAAGACTAAGTCTAAATTTTTTATCACAACCCAGCTTGCAAAAACTAGCCATCTTCTGAGTAGAGTTGGTTTAATGCGACGACTCCTTAATTGCGTGGTAGCGCCTTGAGCGCGTGCGCCGCGGCCATCTTGCCGGAGATCGCGCAGGGAACAACGCCGCAGCCGAGGACGCTGGCGCCCGCGAGGAAGAGATTCTTGATCTCCGTCTTCACCGGGAAGCGGTTTAGGCCCATCTGCGCGGGAGTGTGCGACGGTCCGTAAATCGCGCCGCTTGGGTTTTTCGTGTAGCTGTAGTTCGTTACGGGCGTGCTAGCTTCCGAGTGAAGAACCTTGCCGCGAAGCCCTGGAAGATACGTCCGCTCGATCTTGTCGAACAGCGGTTCCGACAACTCCTTCTTGAACGACTCGTAATCCTCGCCGCGTTTCTTGCGCGGAAGGTCCATCCACTTCCTGAAAGGTTCGAACGGCGCGAGAATGATGCCCTCGAGCGTATGCACTCCCTCCGGCGCGCGCTTCCCCTCCGGATCCTTCAGCGTAGTCGCGGTGAGGAAGAAGCCGACCTTTTTGGGGACGCGACCCTCGTGCAGCGGTTTGAAGAGCGAATCGATATCGACGTCGTCGTAATGCCAGATGTTCGCGTCGGTCATTCCGCACTGCGTGATGTCCATATCAGTCGCGATGAACAATCCGATGTGTGCGAAACTGTGCGAGAGAGTTTCGACCTTCTTCGCGAGCTTGTTCGACAAATGCTCACGCTCCACTATCGAGCCGAAGGTGACGGCAGCGTCGAGATTCGAAACGATCGCGTCCGCTGAATACTCCTCGCCGCTCGCGAGTTTGACGCCAACCGCGGCACCTTCCTTGATGACGATTTCCGTGACCTCGGAATTGTTCTTCAGCGTCGCGCCTTGCTCTTTAAGCGCGTCAATCATCGCATCGCGGATCGCGCCGGAGCCGCCCACCGGATAGTACCCGCCGCCGAGATAGTGATTCGTCACGAGCATCAGCCCGACGCCCGACGCCTCTGACGGCGGAAGCCCGATGTCCCCGCACGCCGCGGCAAGCACCGAGCGCAGCATCGGATCTTTTATCCATTTCGATACGAGTTCCGTGAAGGACATCTTCAGCTTCGACAGAGCGGGAAGTCCATAGCGAAGTATCTGCCAGATAGCGCCGACGCCCATCTTTTTCGACATCGCGCGGGTGAGCTGGTCCAGCTCCCGCATCTGCGCGAAGTACGTGTCGATGCCCTTCTTTTCCGCGGGAAAGTGACCCTTGAGCCGGTCCGCGTACCGCTCGGCGCCTTTACACAGGCTCGTCTCGAACCCCGGAAATACGTAGCGGTCGAAGCCGTCTTCGCTCAGCTCTCGAAATTTGATTTTGTCTTCGAGGCCGAGGGAAGAGATGAGCCGGTGGAAGCTCTGCCCTGGCGCGCACTCGCCGATATAGTGCAGGCCGACGTCGAAATGGTAGCCCTTCCGCGAGAAGGGATTCATATACCCGCCGAACTTCTTCGCCTGATCGAGCAGGAGGACGTTCACGCCCTTCCGAGCGAGGACGAGCGCCGCAGTCATCCCGCCGATGCCGCTACCGATAACGATCACGCCAAATTTTTCAGTCACAGAATTGAACCACGGAGATTATTTTTAACAACAGATGGACACAGATTAACACAGATGAAAGCAAAGTTAGAAGTCAGAAGTTTCTACCCGCCCACCACCGGGTGCGCACGCGGATTTATGCAGACGCCTTGTTTGATTCAAGGTGGCGTTTCGGTAAAGCACGTGTCCCAGGTGTAAACATGAACAAACACGGTATG
>JANLHZ010000198.1 GCA_024653775.1 Planctomycetota bacterium
GTACGGGAAGAGGGTGCGAGTCCCTCACTGTCGCGCAGCTGTGATCGACGTTCGTCCGGAGCAGACCTTTCCCTCTTACAGGGATGGTCAGCCACTGGGTAATCTTTCGATTGGGGAAACCTGGGAAGGCGCTTCGGATCAGGTCGTAAGTCAGAAGACCGGCTGAAACTGACGCTTTTAAGACCATCGCGAAAAATGGTTGTGAGCAAAGGCGATATCGCTCGAAACTCCAGCCTCTATCCACGGAAGGAAGACAAAATGAGGAAGGTATCTGATGGAATCGGGACGTTTGCCGTCGCTCTGACGGTGTTTCTTATCGCGCTCACGAGGCTGCTCACGCCGCTTTACGAGGGGCACGCGATGAATTTCAGTCCGATAGGAGCGATATGCCTATTCTGCGGCGCGTATTACGGGCGAAGCTGGCTGACATTTGCCGTTCCGTTTCTTGCATACATTTTCAGCGAAATGCTAGTCAACGCCGGCCAGCTCGGCAAGTTCACGATTTTTTATCCCGGATGGTACTGGCAGTATATCGCGTTCGGCGTCATCGCGATAACAGGCTCCTTCGCGCTGAAAAAAATACGTCGCGCGCGCGTTTTTCGGGCAAGTCTCGCGTCGGCGTCGATATTCTTCGTTATCTCAAACTTCGGCGTATGGACAACGGGGCTTATTTATCCGATGACCTTCGGCGGACTCGGCGCTTGCTACGTCGCAGGGATTCCATATTTCTGGCAGACCCTCGCGAGCGACGTCCTGTTCTCGTCCGCGCTCTTCGGAGCCTTCGAATTGCTCCGCGGCGGAATGCCGGCGATTTCCAGGCAGCCAGAGGCTGCCATTCCGGCGGTGAATCCGTAGATGGCGAAGATAATATTCATCACTGGCGGCGAGCGCTCCGGAAAAAGCGCGCACGCACAAAAAATAGCGTTATCGCTATCAAAAAAACCGGCGTACGTAGCTACCGCCCGAATTTGGGACGACGATTTCAGAACGCGAATCGAACGCCACAAAAAGGACCGCGGCGACGAGTGGATCAATATCGAGGAAGAGAAGCGAATCGGAAGCATAGATATTGAGAAGAAGGTGGTAGTTATAGACTGCGTTACTCTCTGGCTGACGAATTATTTTTGCGATTCGAAATACGACGTCGAATGCTCGTTCGACGAAGCGAAGCGGGAATTCGAAAAAATATCGAGTAAGAGCGGCACTCTGATCTTTATATCCAATGAAATCGGAATGGGAGTTCACGCGCATAGCGAAGCCGGAAGAAAGTTCACTGAATTGCAGGGGTGGATGAATCAATACATCGCGGCGCGCGCCGAAAAAGCGATACTGATGGTGTCCGGAATTCCCGTGGTCATAAAAGGGAGCTAAAAATGATAGAATTCGACATTAAACCCGTCAGCGAATATATCGCGGGCGGGCTACGCCAAAAAATCGATGAGAAAACGAAGCCGGTAGGGGCGCTGGGAATGCTCGAGGACGTCGCGATGACGATAGGCCGGATTCAGAACACTCTCGCTCCGGAGCTTCGTAATCCGCACATCGCGGTTTTCGCCGGGGATCACGGAATAGCGAAGGAAGGCGTAGTGAATCTGTATCCTCAGGAAGTCACATGGCAGATGGTTTTCAATTTCCTTGACGGCGGCGCGGCGATCAACGTTTTTGCAAGGCAGCATGGGATAACCGTCAAGATAGTAGACGCTGGAGTTAATTTCGATTTCGAGCCGGGGGCAAAACTTATTCATGCGAAGGTGGCTAAAGGAACGCGGAACTATCTATATGAACCCGCGATGACGAATGAGCAGTGCGAAACCGCAATGGAGCGCGGCGCGAATGTCATAAGCGAAATAAATGATAACGATTGCAACGTTATCGGATTCGGCGAAATGGGTATCGGGAACAGTTCCGCCGCGGCGCTAATTATGAGCGCTATTACGGGCGCGGCAATCGACGACTGCGTCGGAGGAGGCACGGGACTAGAAGGCGACGGTATAGCGAGGAAATGCGCTGTGCTTCGAAAGGCGATGGAAAAGCGCGGCCCGTGCGAATCCCCGACTAGTATTCTATCGACGTTCGGCGGCTTCGAGATTGCAATGATCGCAGGCGGAATGCTTCGCGCAGCCGAGCGCCGGATGGCAATTCTCGTCGACGGCTTCATTGCTACAAGTGCGTTTCTCATCGCCGATGCGATCGATTCGAACGTTCGCGGATATTCTATTTTTTCCCATTGCTCGAGCGAGCGCGGGCATAGACGGATGCTCGATTATCTTGGCGTAGAACCACTGATGAATCTATCCATGCGCCTCGGCGAAGGCACCGGCGCGGCCGTGGCATATCCTGTGATCGAGTCGGCCCTGCGGTTTTTGCGGGAAATGGCTAGCTTCGAAAGCGCAGGCGTCAACAAGAGCGAGAAATGATTTTTCGAGAGATCAGGATATTCTTTACTGCGCTGATGTTTTTCACTCGGATTCCATGCCCCGGGTTCACGGACCATTCGGACGAATATCTGAGCAATAGCTCCCGTTATTTCTCAATAGTTGGAATTATCGTTGGAGGAGTTAGCGCCTCGGTTTACTATTATTCGCTTTTCGTTTTCGATCCGGCGATATCTATTCTATTCGGAATGACGACAACTTTATTATTGACCGGCGCGTTTCACGAAGACGGGCTATCGGACTTCTGCGACGGCTTTGGCGGAGGGTGGAGCAAAGACGATATCATTCGAATAATGAAGGATTCCCGGATCGGGACGTATGGAACCATCGGTATAGTTATGTCCACGGGAATAAAATTCGCGGCAATCAATAGCATTGGATATCAATTTGGCGCGACTAAAACCGCTATTGCTATTATTTCCGCCCATGCTTTAAGCAGGTTCGCGACATCGACACTGCTATTGACGCTTCCATACGCCAAGGACGAGGAATCGAAAGCTAAACCAGCCGCGTCGGGGATGAATCTAATTTCGTTCGTCGTCTGCGGCGTTTTTGGAACGGTGCCGCTGCTGCTATTTTCGGATTACCGCGTTTTCGTCGCTCTGGCGCCTGTGTTCGCGGCAAGATTCTATCTGTCGCGGAAATTCTGGAAAAAAATCGGCGGTCAGACCGGCGATTGCGCCGGCGCGACGCAGCAGATCTGCGAAGCGATATTTTATTTGAGCCTGCTCGTAATATGGAAATTTATCTGATAAGACATACTGCTCCTAAAGCAGACCCCAAAACTTGCTACGGTCAGCTCGACCTTGAACTGATGGATACATTTCTCGGTGAGGCGGAAACAATCGTTACTCAAATCCGGAACACCCAAATGGCCTTGGTTTATTCAAGTCCGCTAAAACGATGTATTTCGCTTGCCAAGTTACTTTCGAAATCGCCAATTGTCGATCGTCGCCTGATGGAAATAAACTTCGGCGAGTGGGAAGGGAGAAAATGGGGTGAAATCGACCGCAAACCATTAGATCGTTGGATGGCGGACTTCGTGAATGCACGCTGCCCGGGTGGAGAATCGTTTAAAGACTTAGAATTTCGTGTTCTCGATTTTCTTAGCGAAATCAAGCGTGCGGAAGTCGAACGTGCGGTACTCGTAACCCACGGTGGGGTTATCCGAACCATTGTCGCTTTTGCCGAAGGAACCCCGCTATCCCACGCTTTCGACATCCGCGTGGAATACGGCGAGGTGAGAAGAATCGTAATTTAAATAATCAAAGTTTGTTGCAGATAATTAGATTAACTTGTACATCTGTCTCGCTCTCCGAGAGATCGGTGAGTTCCAGACTACTGTCAGGATCAGTGTACGGGAAGAGGGTGCGAGTCCCTCACTGTCGCGCAGCTGTGATCGACGTTCGTCCGGAGCAGACCTTTCCCTCTTACAGGGATGGTCAGCC
>JANLHZ010000202.1 GCA_024653775.1 Planctomycetota bacterium
AGTGCGCATCCATTTAATCAGCTCGCGCGCGCCTTCTTCGAACGTCAGGGCCGGAGTGAAGCCGATGCGTTCGCGGATTTTCGTCGTGTCCGCGAAGCAGTGTTTGATGTCCCCGCGACGGAACTGCCCCGTGATCTCCGGCGCGACTTTTCCTTCGATCCCGAGTTCGCGAATCATAACCTCCGCGACCTCTTTGATGCTGATCCCGCGTCCGAGGCCGACGTTGAAGACTTCGTAATCCGCAGCGGGATTGTCGATCGCCGTCAATGTCGCGCCCACGATGTCGCTGACGTGGATGAAGTCCCGCGACTGCGTGCCGTCCTCGTAAATCACGGGCGGCTTCCCGTTCAGCAGCCTGCCGCCGAAGATCGCGGTGACTCCCGTGTACGGATTCGACAGCGCCTGCCGGGGTCCGAAGGCGTTGAAGTAGCGCAGCGCGACTGTCGGAACGTCGTACGCTCTTCCAACGCTGAGGAACATCTCCTCGTGGTCGCGCTTGCCGATCGCGTAAATCGACGGAGGCGCGAGCGGCTTCGTCTCCGGTGTCGCGACGGCTCGCAGTTCCTCGCCCGTCTCCGGACTACGGACCGCGAAATCGCCTTTCTCGAGCTGCAAGGCGGGGCGCTTCGTGAACGAAACGGGCTTTCCAGCGGAATCGACGTATAGACCTTCGCCGTAGATCGACATGCTGCTCGCGACGATGAGCTTTTTCAGTTTGCGTTTCCCTTTGACGAGGATATCGAGCAGCGTCGCGGCGCCGAGCGCGTTCACGCGGGTGTAGTGCGCGATTTCGTACATCGACTGCCCGACGCCGACCGCCGCTGCGTAGTGGACGACGACGTCCACACCATCGAGCGCGTTCTCGAGCGCTTCTGCGTCAAGGATATCGCCGCGGATGAACTCGACGTCCGGGTTCATATAATCCGGCGGACCGCTCTGGTTTTCGTGAATCTGCGGATCGAGGTTATCGAACGCGCGGACGCTAGCACCTTTCGAAACGAGCGCATCGGCGAGATGACTTCCGATGAATCCCGCGCCTCCCGTGATGAGTACCTTCATTTTTTGTTTCCGTGAATAAATAAACTTCGGCGGCCAAGTTCTGTATTTACCAGAATACAGGCTTTCATTCGAGAGGGGTCGGTGTTAAATATACCACCTCGCGAGAGCTGTAACGCGGATTTTTCCGGGGAGGTGGCTGAGCGGCTGAAAGCACCGGCTTGCTAAGCCGGCGTACCTTTATAGGTACCGGGGGTTCGAATCCCCCCCTCTCCGCGAAGAAAATAAGAAGTTGAACGGGGACTGGCCTCGTTCTACAGAGTTCGAAAATACTGTGCGCCGCTCTTTCATGGATTCGCAGTTCTGAATTGTATCACGGTCCCACCAGTTCGCTAAACCGCGGGTTCGCCCTAAGATTCGCAAAGTCGGAATCCATACGCGTGAAGTTCGTGTTCGTGAAGCCGTTCGCTATCGACTTTTCGAGCGCTTCGAGCGCCGCGCTCTCATTTCCAAGAAGCGAATGAATCGTCGCCAGCGCGTACTGAATCCGGCTGCTGTCCGGATTCATCCTGTCCGCGGCTTCGAGGTCCGCGAGCGCAGCGTCGTAGCGACCCGATCGATAGTGCGCGCAGGCGCGCTGGTAATACTGTCTGTGCGTCCGGAGAGGCATCTTGCTCGCAAGCAGCGTCGTCTCGTTATCCATATTCTTAAGGTATTCCGACGCGATCGCGAGAAGCGTAATCGCGCCGAGTTCGCCCGCGGGAGTCTGCGCGAGAAGGTTATCCATCTTCTGTCGCTCCGGGCCGTTCTCGCGGGAGATTTCGAGCACCGTGTCCATGAACTCGACATGCTCCCACGTGACCTCCTCGAACGTCCCGAAGTTTTCGAACGTGCGCTGGAAAAGCGGGTCGCTGTCGGTGTTCACCGAAAAGTAGATCATCAGCGCCTTGCGATCCGGACTGAGTTCGAAAATCCTTTCCCGGTCGGACACCACGTCCACGAGTCTGCCCCTTAGCATCGGGTTCGAGTTCATTTCGCTCAGCACGCCGACGACCGTGGTCAGTTCCGGATTGTACGAAATCCACGACTCCATATCGCCGCGCGCGCTCGTCGGATCGTCCGCGCACGAATGCGCAAGCCCCCGGCAGAAATAAAGGAACGTGTGGTCCTGCGGCGCGGCTTCGCCCTCCCTGGGCGACTCGGCGTTTTCGATCGCAAGCGTGAAATCCGTTGCGCTCTCCTGGAACATTCTGCGATTGAATTTGTAAATCCCTCTGCCCGCGTACGCCGCGGAGTGACCTCCGGAGTACTCGATCGCGAGGTCGTAGTCCTTCGCGGCCTGCTCGTAGTTCCTTGCCTTCAGAAGGTGCCCCGCGCGCCAGAATCTCGCCCGGGCGGAATTCGGGCTTAAGTCCACCGCGACGTCGAAGAAATCCGACGCTTCGCGGCTGTCGCCGAGTTGATCGAGAAGAATCCCCTTGAGCAAAGTCGCCTCGGGGTTCGTGTGGTCGAGGTCGAGGCAGCGATCGAGGTCGCCAAGGGCTTCGATCTTGTCGGTCTGGTCCCTCTGCACGCTGATAATTCCCATGCCCTTCTTCGACGCGAGGAAGTAGCTCCGCGCGCCTGCGCGAAAGTAGTACGCGTCCGCAAAATTCGGGCTGCGCTGGATCGCCTTGTCGCAGCTTTCGACAACCGCGGCGTAGTCCTTCTGGAACATCCGCGTGAACGCCTCGCCTATCAGGGCGAAGTGAGAATTCGGATCGATCTCGCGAATCGCCAGGAACTCCTTCTCGATTCGCGCCTTCGCTGGCTCGTACTCGAACTCGCTGAACGCGACCATCGCGGCGTAGTAATGCGCGATCGCGCTGGCCGCGTCCTCCTCGTAGCTCTTTTCGAAGTCCGCGAGCGCCTCCGCGAACTTCGCTAGCCTCTGCCGCGCGCGTCCGCGATAGAAGTACGCCTCGGCGTAAGTCGGATCGATGGAGATCGCCTGCCCGAACAGTCTTTCGAGGAGTTTAAGTTGCTCCTGATCACGAGTCGAGCTGAGCACGCTGACGTTCTCGGCGATGATCGTGTGCGCGGCATCCCGTCGCTGCCTTCGCGAGGAGCTACGCCAACCGCCACCGTCGTTCTCGTCTGGAGTAGCCTCGACCGGATTCGTCGTCTGCGCGTTACTTTTCGGAACTACCGCGGCGTCGTTCAAATCGAATTGGACCTTGAGCAGCGCTATCAGCATCGCAAGCGCCGCGAGCATCGAGACCACCGCGACGACGCGATCGCGCTTCTTCTTGAGGCGTTTCAGCGCGCGTTCGAAAATGTTCGGACGGTGCGCGGAGATTCGCTCGCCAGAAATGAATCTATGGAGGTCGTCCGCGAGCGCGTCCATGCTTTCGTAGCGTTCCGCGGGGTTCTTCGCAAGCCCTTTGAGGATTATCGTCTCGAGGTCCCGCGGAAAGTCGCTCTTCACCTCCGTCGGCGGGACGGGGTCTGAAAACAGGACCCTCGAAAGCACCTGCCTTATGTCGCTTCCCTCGAAGGCGCGCTTTTTCGTAGTGATTTCGTAAAGCGTCGCGCAGAGCGCGAACTGATCGCACTTGTCGCTGATGACCTCGCTTCTGCCCTCCGCCTGTTCCGGAGCCATGTAAGAAGGCGTCCCGACGAGAAGCCCCGTCTTCGTCAGGCTTCCGTCCGCGATGTCTCGCGCGAGTCCGAAATCCATCACGAGCGTGGTTCCGTCGCTTTCGCGCACCATTATGTTCTCGGGTTTGATGTCGCGATGGACTATGCCGCGGCAATGGGCGTAATGAATCGCGCGGGAGGCCTGGAGCGTCACCTGCACCGCTCTTTCGAGCTGAAGCAGATTTTTCTTCATCAACTCCTTGAGGGTCTTTCCCTCGACGAATTCCATCGCTATGCCGTGGGCGCCGTTTTCGTTGTACAGCCCGAATATCTTCACGATGGACGGATGGTCGAGCCTGCTCGCTGCGGTGGCTTCGCGCTTGAAACGTTCGACCATCAACTTGTCGACCGCGAGAGTCGCGGGAAGAATCTTCAGCGCCACCCTTCGTCCAAGCGTCGTGTCCTTCGCGAGGTAGACGACTCCCATCGCGCCTTTGCCGATGACTTTTTCCAGATGAAACGGCCCAAAGCTGCGCCCGCCTTTGTCGAGGTCCGCCTGCTCGACTCCGCCGCGTTTACGAACCAGCGGAATTCCGTCGTGGTGGGTGTGATCCGCCTCGAACGCATTCCGGCGCGAGCGCTTCTTCTGCGCGCGCAGACGCTTTTCGACGGACGCGGCGTCGAACTCGTCGGTGTCCTGCTGCGCAATCCTGCTTTCGTCCTCTTCGCTCAGGTCCGCGATCTGCGAGATCTTTCCCGAGTCCGCCTCTTCGCTGTCCTTCGCGGCCCGAAGTTCCACTGCCCTTAGCTGGAGCATCACGGCGTCGGAATCCTCCGGAGAAACGTATTCCTCCTCGGCTTCGTCCGGTTCGCCTTCGCTCGCGACTATGTCGGGCGAGTTTTCGTCCAGCGCTGGAAGCGCCTTGCTCGAAGGCTTCCCGATCCTGACTTCCGCTTCGCAGCCGCCGCAGGTGATCGGACCTTCCTTCAGGAGTTTTCGGGGATACTTTCGTTTGCAGCTTCCGCAGGAAACGAGCTGGCTTTCGAGAATTCCGAGGATTTCGAGCTGCGCGTTTTCGTCGATCACCTTTTCTTCGACCATCAGCGCGTCCACTCGGACGTTCTTTCCGTCCTTCAGAAGAGACGCGCGCAGGCCGCGAATGCGCTTAGCCGAGTCCTGGGACACGAAGCCGCGCTTGACCGCGATGGCCTGGAAAAGTCGGTCGAAGAGATTTTCGTTCCAGCGGGAGTCGCCTTTTTCGAGAAGCTGGCGCTGGAGGTACAGAATCTTCTTGCGTTCGTCCTCGGTGAGCGCGCCGGACTCGATAAGGACTGTACCAAGCCGCATCTTCTTCGACTTCTCGGTTTTCTCCTTCGCTCCGTTCAGAGTCCGTTCGTCCACCAGACCTAGGTGCAGAGCGATTTTGGCGAATAGATCTTCGATCCTCGAACTCATAACGGGTACCGCGGGTGATAACGTATCGCCTATGATAGAAGCCAGGCGCCGCAAACACACGGAAATTTTTGCGGTCCGAAATCAGTAGTGGCGAGAAAATGCAGAAGTCAGAATGCAGAATGCAGAATGCAGAAGTTCAATCTGAAATCCCTATAATATTGGCGCCCTGGCGGGCGCGGGGCCTCCGTCTTTTGGCGTGCATTTGGCTCCGGAAGGTATTAATCTTGTGGTCGCAGGCAGTTCGAAAGAATCGATGCACACTCCACTATCTCATAGCGAAAGCCCAAGCACGAACAAAGGACAGATCCTGACTAGTCTGTTCGCGTTCCTCGTTTATCTCGCCACGATGTCCCGCGTCGCTAACTGGGGCGACAGCGCGAAGCTGATCGGGATTTCACAGACCTACATCGAACACTTCGGGGCCTACGTCCGCGCGAGCCATCATCCACTGCACAACTTTTTCGGGTGGGTTTTCATAAACGTAATTCCCTTCGGCGACGACGCGTTCCGCGTGAACCTGCTTTCCGCGGTCTGCGGCGCACTCACGGTGGGAGTCGTGTACAGCTCAGTAACCTTCGTTACGGACTCGCGGATGGCCGGACTCGGCGGAGCGATGGCGCTTTTGTTCTCGCACATCCACTGGCACACGTCGGTGATGTCGGAATCGTACACGCTATATATGCTCATTCTCGCGATCGCGGTTTCGAAGATGATCCGCTGGTCGGTAACGAAGGATCTTCGCGAACTGATTGCCGCGAGCGCGCTGCTCGGACTCGCGACGACGAACCGACTGCTAGTGGTTTTCTACCTGCCGTTTCTTGTGATTTTCCTGAAACTCGGGAAATTCAACTTCCGCGACGTCAAAACCATCGCGAAACTCGGGCTAGCGTTCATAATCGGCGCGACGCCGCTGATCGCGCTTACGATCTACTCCGCGATCCAGCTCGAGTCCGCGAACACCGCTCTCAGCTTTCCGGACGCGCTCTGGGCAACGATCCTCGCGGTTCTAGACGTCGACGTTCTCGAAGACGTCAAATTCGACCTCTGGGTGCATCTGCGCTTTTTCATCTTGTATCCGTTCATGCTCGCGTATCAGTTCCCCGTCGCGGTATTCCTTGGAATCGCGGGCGTCTTCGGAATGCTCAAGAAGGCGAATAACCGCCGGAACTGCGCGTTCCTGCTTCTGATGCTCATCGGGGTGAACATCCTCGTTTCGAATTATTTCTCCGCGAGGTTTCCACAGCGGATGCCGTTCTACCTCGCCGAGAGTTTCCTTATTTTCGCGTTCTTCGTCGGCTACGGATTCTACCTGCTCGGGAAGCGGCTCGCGTTCAAATACGGAGAGCTGCGGCAAAGTCCGCGCAAACGAACCCGGAACGTCGTCGCGATGTGCCTCGCGGTGACGATCGCTAGTCCGGTTATCGTATACGCGTTGGCTGCGCTCGCTCTAGACAAAGGCGGCATCAACCCGATAAAGATCGAGCCGGTGCCGTACCGGAACGATTCGTGGTACTACTTCTTCCCCGCGAAAAGTTTCGACGACGGCCCGAGGCAGTGGTTTGGCGCGGTCGTCCGGCAGACTCTCGAAGGGGCCGACAAATTCGGCACAGACGAGTGGGACGAAAGCGCGAGTCTCCGCGAAGGCGCGAAGGGAAAACCTCTGCTGATCGACTTCACTATGCGCGGCCCGCTCGGATACTACGCGGAGCAGTTCGAAGTCTCGGACCGTCTGAACCTCGTGAACATCACCGAAGGCTCGGGAATGGAGGGAAGGCTCGATACGATCAGAAAACTCGTGGGCGAGCACGGGATGATGTTCATCGCAAGGCTGAATCCCGCGTACATTCCGGGAGGCTTCAAAAAGCTCCCCGCGGACGAAGACCCGGACGGATATTTCTGCCCGGAACTCGGACCGGGGTACGTTATTCATCCCATCGACGGCTTCTATGTGATGACGAAGAAGACCGCGGAGTGAACTTAGAGCAAGTTCTTTTCAACCGGAGTTCAGACCTTGGAAAACCAGCCGACCGAAAACTTGACGCCTCCGCCGCTTCCGGATTCCGCGAAGGTGCAAGATGAGAAGAGGAAGCCAGTGCTATCGATCGTCGTCCCGGCGTACAACGAAGAGAAGACCATCGAGACGATCATCCGCAAGGTCGCGGCGGCGAACATCTGCGGGATCGACAGAGAGATCGTCGTAGTGAACGACTGCTCGAAGGACGATACCGCGGGCGTGCTCGCAAGACTCGCGCAGGAACCGGAACTGTTCCTCAAGGTCGTCCACCACGAAACGAACGGCGGCAAGGGACGGGCGCTCCGCACCGGATTCGAAAACGCGTCCGGCGACATCATCGTGATTCAGGACGCGGACCTCGAATACACCCCGGACGACTTCCCGAAACTCCTGAAACCGATACTCGAAGGCGTCGCGGACGTCGTCTACGGCTCGCGCTTCCTAGGCGGGACTCACCGCGTTCTGTACTTCTCCCACTACATCGCGAACAAGCTTTTGACCTTCTGCACGAACGTCGTGACGAATTACAACCTCACCGACATGGAAACGTGCTACAAGTGTTTCAAGCGCGAGGTTCTCGACGGAATGATCCTGACTGAAAACAGCTTCGGCTTCGAGCCGGAGTTCACGATCAAAACCATCAGGAAAAGGCTTCGCGTGTACGAAACGAGCATCGACTATTTCGGGCGGACGTACGAGGAAGGCAAGAAGATCAGACTGAAGGACGCGTTCGTCGCGGTATGGTGCATCATTAAATACGGAGTGTTCCGCCGATAATGCGCTATACATTTTATTCGTACCGTCTACGAATTATTTGTATCATTTAAAATCGTACGATAAATTCGTAGACGGCACGAATATAATGTATTATTATCGCCTGCCCGTCGAATATCACCGGAATGCCACGAAAGCGTCATATCGCGGTCAAACCCGACATGGCCGGGTTTTATGAGTTGCGTTAACTCGAACCTTGCCCCATAGTTTTGCATAAGGATCAAGTATCCCTTATACTTTTGCCGACATTTGAAAATCTGGTTTTATCGAGGACAAACTATGAATCAAGCGTTAGCCGCCCTGACACGTGAGTTATCTGTGTGCCTGGGGTTATCCCTGTGCCTGGCTCCGTTCGCAATCGCCGAGGAATCTTCCGGGAGCAATCATCGGCTCGAGGAAGCTCTCGAACTTCAGGACAAGTTCGCGGAAGTCTATGAAGCCGCGCTTCCGAAAACCGTTCTCATCAAGACTTACGACAACGGAACGCTCAAAGCCACCGGCTCAGGAGCGATCATCGACGCCACGGGGAACATCCTCACCTGCGCTCACGTTGTCGAGCCTGGGAACGGATACGAGGTCATCCTCAGCGATCAGCGGGTTCTTCCCGGAAAACTGCTTTCCTCGAATCCCGGCGGCGACTACGCAATGCTCAAGATCGACGCGCCCAGGCTAAGCCCGTTCACTCTCGGCCGCAGCGGCGACGGCAACATTCAGCCGGGGGACTTCGTCATAGCGCTTGGGCATCCGATGAAGCCGAATAACGACGCCCAGCCGGCGATGTGCGTCGGAGTCGTGCGCGACGTTAACGGCCGGGTGCCGGGAGCGTCCGCGGCGTACCCGAGCGTGATCGTGACGGACGTTCCGCTGTTTTCCGGAAACTCCGGCGGACCCCTCGTGAACCTCGACGGCGAGCTTATCGGGATCAACGCCGCGATCAGGACGGACAGACTTGAATCGTTTTCCATCTGTCTAGACGAAATCAATAACGGAAACACGCTCCAGCTCATGCGCCGCGGCGAAATCCGCGAGGAGTGGCTCAGCGGCGGAACCACCGGGAGTGAAATGAACTCGCTCGAAAGGTTCTTTTCGGATTTCTCGGACGGGACTCGCAACCTCTTCGGCGGTCTGTCCGAAGGTCCGCTCGGGAGGTTCTTTTCCGAACTTTTCGGCAGCACTCCGAACGAAGCGGGACCCCAGCAGAATCTCGAGCAGCGACGGGAGCGGCTTCCTTTCAGACCGCGGGATTATACCGCGGAGGAGCGCGCGACGCTGAAACCTTATCTCGGACTGACGATCCGCGCGCAGACCCAGGTCGAACGCAGTTCGAGGAATTATCGTCCCGGACTCATCGTGGTCGAAGTCAGGAGCGACGGACCCGCGAGTCTTTCGGAAGTGAAGCAGGGCGATTTCATCACGGGAATCATGGAGCTTGGCGCGGACGGACGCTGGACAAACGTCGGCGCTACGCCGCTGACGGAGCCGACGGGCGTCATCGATTACGTCACCGCGCGAAAGCCCGGAGACGCGGTGCATCTCGAAGTCCGCAGCGGAGAAAACGACCCGCGAAGAGTGACGATCGTCCTCGGGCATCGTCAGTAAGTTTGGGTCAGTAAGTTTGGGTCAGTAAGTTTGGGTCAGTAAGTTTGGGTCAGTAAGTTTGGGCGACCTTTCAAGTTCCAGAGTGCATAAACGAATATCGAATTACGGGAGATAAAATGATCGAACAGAGAAAGATGAACGCTTTTTTATTCGCGGTCGGCATCGCGCTTCTGATCGCCTCTTCCGCCCGTGGGGAAGTGAATCGAACGGAGTTTGCGAGGAACGCGTTCCAGGGAACGTGCGAATCGTACACATCGGGAATCTACAACGTCTACGCCCGCGGAAGGCAGGCGGGGATGGGGATCGCGATAGATGAAATGATAGGCGAAGTCCGCTGCGCTGGGATCCTCACCGCAGCCCACGTGATCGAAGGCGTCACGCAGGTTGACGTCTACAACCGCGGCGGGGACAAGTTCACCGCGCAGATCGTCGCGAAAGACACCGTACACGACGTCGCGCTGCTTCGGATTTCGAACCTCGGCACGAGGGAACTCACCTACATCGACATCGATGAGGACGCCCACGCGAGCATAGGCCAGTGGGCGATCATCGCGGGCCATGAAAACGATCCGCTGTCCGCCGGGATCGTAGGCGCGGTAGACCGCAACTTCGACGACATCCGCGCGCTGCCGGAAGACCTAGGCCAGCTTCGTCTGTACTATCACGGCCTTCGCGATCTCGAAATTCCCCGCAGCTTCGTGAAGGTGTTCCAGCACGACGCGAATATGAGCGACCGATGGCTCGGATCGCCTGTGCTCGCGTTCAGCGGCAGCCGCGGGCGCCGGACTTCGAAAATCGTCGGGATCAACGTGTTCCGCGTCGCGAGAGGGACCGCGTGCGCAGTTGCGATCAGCGAGATTTATTCCTCGCTCGCTACTCTCGCGGGAGGAGAAGACGTCCGGAGCGAAAACCGCGCCCGGCTCGGCGTGCAGGTTCGAGACCTCACTCCAGCCGAACGGGATTCCCTTTTCGAAATCGGCCTCGACGGCGGAGTGCGCGTGGTCGACGTCACCGCGTCGAGCCCGGCAAGACCGCTAGGCGGTAGCGACGGTCTGATGGTAGGCGACACGGTGCTGACGGTCGTTCAGGAAGACCTCGTGGACGACACCGGCCGGGAGTTCGACTTCCGTAAGGACGTCTTCAGCGTCGGCGGACTTGTGGATACGCTCCGCAGAAAGATCGTGCTCGGAAAGCCTGTCAGGCTGCGCGTGCTTCGCGGATCGTCGATAGTGACCCTGCCGGAATTCATGCCGCTGACGGGCTGATCGTCGGCTGACTTGACATTTAATTCGTGCCGTCTACGAATTATTCGTAATATTCTGCGTAGTTGATAAGATCGTACAAATAATTCGTAGACGGCACGAATTATTTGTACTCAGATTTTCGTCGCGATTATCCGTCCTTTTTTGTCGAGACCGACGCGAATCCTTCCGCTCAGCAGGTCAACGACCTGTTCGAGGATTACGCCCCTTCTCCAGCCTTTCCATTCGCAGCTTTCCATCACTTCTTCCCAGCCCGGAGAACTGACAAGGCGGTTCAGCGCCGACGGAAGCAGAAGTGACGACGCGACCGACATCCGATCTGCGACGTCCTTCACCAGCGCCTGAATCAGAGACCCGCGAGCGCTGCCGGAGTTCGCAATGTCGCGATCTTCGCGAGTTTCGGGTTTGAAGCTGCCCCGCTCTTCCAAACCTTTCACAATTTGCTCGACGACCTCCGCGCCGTGGCGTTTCGCCGATCTGCCCACGCCGCGAAGGCTTGCGAGATCGCCCTCGGTCCGCGGGCAGGATTTCGCGAGCGCGATCAGTGTCGCGTCCGCCATCACTCTCGAAGGCGGGATATTGGAAGATCGCGCCTTTGCCTCCCGCCAGACGCAGAGCGCGTTCAGGACGCTCAGTTCTCTCTGTGGAACGGAATTCCAGCCGCGTACGCGTTCGTACAGCGGGCCGTGGTCCTTGCCGCGGTCGATCACTTTCCGAAGAAGGCGTTGACACTCCTCCTCCGCCCACTCCCTGCGTTCGCGGTCCTCAAGATTCTTTGAGAGAAGTTCGTACGACGGTATGAGGTGTTCGACGTCCGACGCCGCGTAGTTCAGCATCGCCTCCGGCAGCGGACGTTTGCGCCAGTCGAACAGCTTCTCCTTTTTGCTTACGCTAACGCCTAGGAGTTTGTGGATCAGCCGCGCGTAACCGATCTGGAGGGTGGTGCTGAGAAACGCGTGGGCGATCTGCGTATCGAAGATCCTCGTCGGGATCGCGCCGAAAACATCGTGGAGAATCGCAAGGTCCTCTTCCGCGGAATGGACTATCCATGGCGCTTCCGAGCGTTCGATAAGATCTTTGACGGGTTCGAGTTTTTCGATCGTCAGCGCGTCGACGACATAAACTCCGGAATCGATCGCGAACTGCATCAGGCAGAGTTCCGGACGATACTTGTCCTCGGGAATGAACTCGGAATCGTACGCGATGTGCTTGGAATCGAGAGCTTCAGCGATGAATTTTGAAAGCTTCCTTTCGTCGTCTATGAATTTCACTTCTGTCATACGCCTGTGGAAGTTAGTAATAATGCTGGCGGATTTTGCCGATATATCTTGGAGCCAGAAGTATATCCCTAACCCGGCGCGGCTCGAAGGAAAACATGTAAGAGAGAAATTTATGACAATAATAGGGCCAAAACCCGGCGAAGAGTTCACCAAAACAGACCCGTGGCGGGTTTTTCGAATCATCGGTGAGTTCGTCGAAGGGTTCGACACGCTTTCGGACCTCGGTCCCGCGATTACGATTTTCGGAAGCGCGCGTTCGAAGAAATCCGACCCGTACTACAAAAAAGCTCAGAAGATCGCGAAAATGATCGGAGAGCGCGGCTTTGCGATTATCACTGGTGGCGGTCCCGGAATAATGGAGGCATCGAACAAGGGAGCGATAGATGCCGGAGCGGGAAGTATAGGCCTTTCAATCGACCTGCCCGCGGAAGAAGCGATGAACGAATACGTCCGCAAGGGTGTGCAATTCAGATTCTTCTTTGTGCGCAAGGTGATGTTCGTCAAGTATGCCAGCGGCTTTGTGTTCTTCCCCGGCGGGCTTGGCACTCTCGATGAAGTCTTCGAAACGCTGACGCTTATCCAGACGGGTAAAAGCCCTGACGTGCCGCTGTCGTTCATCGGAAGGTCATACTGGCAAGGACTGTTCGACTGGCTGAAACACGCCGTGCTCGAGGAAAAGAAGATCGACGCCGCGGATTTGAAGCGAATCAGGATCACTGACGATCTCGCGGAAGCCGTTGATCACCTGGAGATGGGAATTCTTCGCAACCGGAACCTTGGAAACGGCGCCTGATGCACTTCCAATATCTACCTCCCGACTCGACTTCGCCATAAGTCTGGACCGATCGACGGAACTCCTTAGAAACTATCGTAGGCGCCTGGGACCGCGGACGTCCTCGTCCGCAAAAGCCGTCAAACGTCTCGTTTGACGGCTCCGAATTATCGATGTCGCTTGCCTGAGATAGTTTCTTAGGCCGGCCCACTCTGAATTTTGACCTCGCATTTCAGCTTCACTCGTCCAGCAGAAGCGAATAGATATAATTTAGTACCATTTTTCATTTATCTGCGTTTCACACTGATATTCAACTACAGAAGAATTTAGTTAAGCAGACGTTTCGTCGTTTATTTATTATCACAGTTAGTTTTAGAGTGTTGGTTCGGTGAAACACGTCCCCGGCACTTACCTACTTCT
>JANLHZ010000206.1 GCA_024653775.1 Planctomycetota bacterium
AGAAGTAGGTAAGTGCCGGGGACGTGTTTCACCGAACCAACACTCTAAAACTAACTGTGATAATAAATAAACGACGAAACGTCTGCTTAACTAAATTCTCCTGTAGTTGAATATCAGTGTGAAACGCAGATAAATGAAAAATTGTACTAAATTATATCTATTCGCTTCTGCCGGACGAGTGAAGCTGAAATGCGCGGTCAAAATTCAGAGTGGACCGGCCTAAGAAACTATCTCAGGCAAGCGACATCAATAATTCGGAGCCGTCAAACGAGACGTTTGACGGCTTTTGCGGACGAGGACGTCCGCGGTCCCAGGCGCCTACGATAGTTACTACGGATGCAGCTTGACGGTTTCGAAGAGTTTCTTCGTGACGACGTCCGAATCTATGTTCTCCGCCATTCCCTGGAACCCGATCAGAAGTCTGTGCCGCAGCACGGACGAAGCGACTGCGCGAATGTCTTCGAACGATGCCTGCGCGCGCCCGTCCATCGCGGCGAGCGCCTTCGCGCCGAGGACGATGAACTGTCCCGCCCTCGGTCCGGCGCCGAATTCAATCGACTTCCGAACGAACTCCGGACTCGCCGGATCCGTCGGCCTTGTCGCGCGGACCAGCCGGGCGACGAAGCCGATGAGCTGCCGCGAAATCGCGACCTCCCGAATGAGGTCTCGCGCGGTAAGAAGATCGCTTTCGTCGAGCACGCTTTCGAGTTTCGTATCCATCTTCTTCGTGGTGCTCTCGATTATCTCTTCCTCCTCCGAAAGACTTGGATAGTTTATCGAAAGCGCAAACATGAAACGATCTAGCTGCGCTTCCGGGAGCGGATACGTGCCTTCCTGCTCGATCGGGTTTTGCGTGGCGATGACGAAGAAGACGTCCGGAAGTTTGTGCGTCGTTCCCGCGACAGTGACCTGACGTTCCTCCATCGCTTCGAGCAGCGCGGCCTGGGTCTTCGGCGGCGTCCGGTTGATTTCGTCCGCCAGCAGGATGTTGCTGAACACCGGGCCTCGCACGAACCGAAACGATCTGCGGGTGCCGGGGCCTTCCTCGGTATCGATGACTTCTGTGCCGGTGACGTCGCTAGGCATTAGATCGGGCGTGAACTGAATCCGTCGGAAATCGAGCCTCAGCAGCTTCGCGAGGGTCCGGACGAGAAGGGTCTTCCCAAGCCCCGGCACGCCGATCAGCAGGCAGTGTCCCGACGTGAAAAGGCACGCGAGCAGCATACGCACGATGTCCTGCTGGCCTATGATCACTTTGCGGAACTCGTCCTCGAGGAGTATCGCGGCTTTCCTTAGACTGTCGAGGGAAGTGATCTTCATCGAATACTTTTTCGTTATTTCGAATCCGAACTATCCCAGAGAGACCGCGAAAAGTCAACGACAGCCGAATTACGTTTGCATTGGAACGGTTTGCTGATAAATTCTAATTTAGTCGAAGTATTGATTCGGTGAACCATGTGGCACTTCCGCCATCGTCCATGAATTCACGCTCAGGATGAGAGTGCCACGGGGACGAAGTTCGAGGAATCGCCATGAAAACAGTTGCCAAATCTTTGATGCTTGTGTCCATGCTGCTTCTGTTCGCTGCGGACGGGGCGCTAGCGGACGTCCTGATCCTCAAAACCGGAGTCCGGCTCTACGGCAAGATCGAAACGGACGCGGCTACGGGAGAGGTCAAGCTCACGGTGCGCGAGGGAATCATAAGGTTCGCCGCGGACGAGGTTCGCACCACGGAGACGAGGCCTGCTGGCGAGATGGTACAGGTCAACCGCATGCTTGGAGTCAACCCGCTGCTCGAACACGCCGTCATCGCGCCCGACGGATTCGCCTTCGAGAATCCCGGCTATTACCCAGGCGCGGACGCGATCCTTTCGAACCCCAAAATCAAGACGGAACTGATGGTCTGCGTCTACCAGGACTATTACGAAGGCAAGCCGTTTACCGCAGAGACGGAGCGGGACTGGCAGAACCTGTTCCGATCGCGGATTCCGATCGAGTGGCCCCGCGGAACGCCGGGGACGATCGGCGCGACGACGTTCAAGAACGAGCCGGCGCTGAACGTCGAGGCGGTGGTGAGCAGACAATCTCCGCCTGGGGACTACAATTTCAAACGTCTGTTTTTCCGGAAGTTCGGGAAGCTGATGATTCTTTCGATGATGTGCGCCAAGGAAAACGAAGCCGCCGGCGAAACCGCGTGGGCGGATTTCAAGTCGATGTTCCGGCCGATAGAGCGAAGCGAAGCGGACGGCCTGATCGTCGAGGACCTCGATTCGCTTTTCATCATCCAGCTTCCGTACGCGTGGATGTACGAGCAGGAAATCGAGGAATCGCGCAGCGTCATGAGCACGGGTTCCTACACGAACTCGGTTTCGATGGAACTCGTCGCGGAGCCGAGGGGGAACGTATCGTCCATTTCGCTGATCGGCCAGCAGCGCTCAGGAGAACTCGACGCGATGCGCGATCCGCCTGTCGCGCGCAAGGAAATCGCGATGGGAACATTCGCGGACCTTCGCGCATTCATGATCACGTACAGCACCGAGTGGAAGAGGAGGAACGTCAGCGTCACCGAATGGATCGTCATTTTCCAGACGCACAAATACAGGATCACGAAGCGGGTGTCGGAGTCGGCCCAGCAGAGCGACATCAATCTGCTCGAGACGCTCATCGACAGCATCCTTTTCGTCTACGATCCTTCTTCCGCGGAAAACTCCGCAAGGGCGCTTGCCGCCCTGAATTCGTTCGACCTTGGAGTCGCGGCGGTGAAGAGAAGAGCGATCGCGGAGGCGGAAACGGCGTTCGCGGCCGCGCTGCAATCGTGGGATACATTCGCGGAAGTCTACATCGTACAGGCCCATTCCTACTTCGGACAAAGAGCGTACGACAAGGCTTTTGAAATGGCTGAAAAAGCGCTCGGCCTCTGGTCCACGAACGGAAGGTACAGATCCCTGGGCGCAGACTGCGCGATACAGCTCGCAAAGATCTCAGGCACCGGAACGACCCTGAACTGGGACGACATGCTGAAATACGCTCAGAAGGCGACTTCTTACCTCGAGGACGACGACCCGAGGCGAGTCATTTTAATTCGCGAGATGAATACCGCCTGCGGAAGGCGAGTAACCGGGCAGCAGACGATTCAGGAACTCGAAGGCATCGCGACTTACGTCGAGAACATCCGCAAACTGTTCCGCGACAGCGAGCAGAACGAATTCAACGTTACACTCTCGAACATCAAAGCCAGGATAGGCGACGCATACCAGAAGGACGGAAACGATAGCCGCGCGAGACGGGCTTACCGGGACTCTCTTGAACTAAATCCGAACAACACGCAGGCAAGGCGCGCTCTCGAAGCCCTCGGAAACTGATGATCATAGGCGTCGACGCAAGACCTCTGAGACTGCCCAGAACCGGCATAGGCGTTTCTCTGTACGAATCCCTCCGAGAACTCGTGACGATGGACGACTCCCTGCGCTTCGTTCTATACGCCCACGAGCCGATCGAGGCGCCCGCGCACGAGCGAATCGAAACAAGGGTCGCGCGGATCAGAATTCCGGGGAGCATCTGGTTTCGCTACTTCCTCGGCTTTAGCGCGAGAAGAGATAAACTCGACGTTTTCTGGGCTGCGTGCCAGATGATGCCGAAGTTCCTGCCGCGAAAGGTGAGGACGCTGATCACGCTTTACGATCTCGTGTTCGTAAAGTTCCCGGAAACGATGGCGACCAGGAATCGAATCATCACGCAGACGTGGGTGCCGAAATCGCTCCGCGCGGCGGACCTCGTCGCGACCATCTCCGACAACACGAGATTCGAGGCGGTCGAATCGTTCGGGCTCGACCCCGCAAAACTTCGCACCGTGCATCTCGCGGTTCATGAAAGATTCTTCGTTTCGAGGTCGGACGCCCGCGCCTCGGAGGTCCGCAGCAGATGCAAACTTCCGGAAAGGTACGTTCTGTTCGTGGGGACTCTCGAGCCGCGGAAAAATCTTTCGACTCTGCTGCGTGCGTTCACGGAAATCGTCTCGCCGAAATTGCCGGACGTCAGACTCGTCCTCGTCGGAGGAAAGGGCTGGAAGGATTCCGCGCTCTCGAAAGAGCTGGCTCAGCTCGAATCTGGCGGTCGGCTGATACTCCCTGGTTACGTGAAAGACGAAGACCTCCCGTATCTGTACGCATCCGCCGAGGTATTCGCGTTTCCGTCCGTGTACGAGGGCTTCGGCCTTCCGGTGCTCGAGGCGATGGCCGCGGGGACTCCGGTGGTTTGCTCGACCTCGTCATCGATTCCGGAGGTCGCCGGCGACGCGGCAATTTTTCACGAGCCGATGGACTGGGAGACTCTTGGCAAACACCTTCTCGGCGTCCTTGAAGATCGAAACAAACGGGAATCTCTGAGCGTCAAAGGTCTCTCTCGCGCCCGAGAATTCACCTGGACGCGAACAGCCTCGCAATTGAACGCGGCTTTCAAACTCCTCTCGACCGAACGCGCAGTCTAGGAAACTGCTTCTATCTCTGGGAGTGCTTCCGACATCGTCCGCGCAATTGTTGTACACAGCGCGCCACGCTTTGACGAAGGAGGCGGCATAAAGTCTTGCCGAAAGTGCTGACGCGAAGTATAGTCGTTTATTATTCCTCCCCCTGCCCAAGACTGGAGGAGTAAATGAAACTCGCTGGCTTATTGGCGCTCGTTCTTGTTGTCGCCTGTTCTTCAAATTCCGAGAACATCGATTCGGCGCGCAGAAAGGGTCAATCTGCCGAGCGGCCGCACGCCGACACTGAAAAACAGTCGACTGAATCCTCGTTATCTGAATATCAGGATGAAAATCTTCCGACCGAGGTCAACGGCAGAAACGTTAAGGACGAAGAACCTCCAATCGTTGTTATCGACATTGATACCGGAGAAGAAGTTCTTCCCGGCGATGACGTTATCGCGCAAAATTCAAATTCAAGGTATCCCCGCGAGACTATTCCGGATCTAAGCAACGAACTTGAAAACGACCTCGGCGAGAATTGGAAAACTCTCCACAACGGCGCAAGCTATCTCAGATTCAGCCTGTATGCAGAGCGAGCTGTTTACAGGCGTAATTCGGACGGCGCTACCTTTATCCGGCTCAGACTGCAAAATCGCGATAATCGGCCGATCGGCGTGAATCTCCGCGATCGAAGCGACATTTTTCGTGTACGTCGGTGGGACACGACGAATCCTGACGACATTATAATAATCAGTGGAGATGCCCGTCGCCTTTCGCCACCGCCGCTAACGCATATCCAGCAGAAATGGATGCTCGAAGATTTTCGGGACGGACTAATTGACAGAATCGACCCGGAGGAGACGATCGATTTCTACACAACCACATTCTGGAACGGCGATGTCCCCGGAAGGATTTTAACCAAAGAAATTGTGGAGACGCTTCGCCCCAAGTATCTGTTCTTTGAATTTGAGGGGAGTTTGCTCTTGTGCGATTCCACAAGAGTGTGGGATGGAGTGCGTCCGATCAACACGAGAAGTTTCGCGGTCGATGCCTCTGCTGAATTCAAGACGTTTCCGGAAGATTCGGGGGCCATTCTGACGTGTTCGATTTATCCAGCCGGGAATCCTTGGATGTCGAAGGATTCCCTGCTCATTCTTGAAGTTCCTCTTGGACTGGATCCTCCATACGCCTCAGAAGTGCCGATGGCAATCCTTCGCAGAGCCGACCGCGAGATGATGGCGAGCGACGACGTCATAACGGCGATGCGAATGGAAAACGTCGAAAGTAGTTTTCGCGTTCTCACCGAGAATAGAGCTGTATGGTGTCTTGCCGCGCTCGTTTACAGATCTCGAAACGATTTGCCGGTTCGCGCATCACAGGCGTTATCCGAAATCGGCGACAAGCACGTCGTTCCGGCGCTGCTGCTTGCGATCAAAAATTACCTTTCGCGGTTCGAGCAGGTTAAAGATCGAATCAGAGAGATAGCTAATACATTGTCATTGCTTACTAGTATCGCTTTTGAAAGCGGCATTGAACTCGAGCGCGAAGACGTCGAAGCCGCAATCGAATTGTGGGACGAATGGCTCGACGAGCACTCGCTCGCGCTCGACTGATCGATCCTGGCCGATTCGAAGTGCCGTTCATCCGGCGGTAAACGCCATCTAACAAACTACGGCGGACCGAGGAAGACTCTGGACGTCCGATGTCTTCTTGCATAAAAACGATCTGACAGTTCGTCCAAGACTCGGACAACCACAACCCGCGATGCGAGAAAAATGAATCCCGGCTAGACTCTCCGGTTAATGAAAATCGATGCCGGTTGCGCTCGGAATGCGATCGCAAATTTCAGCAATGAAAAAGCAACAACACGACAAAATGAAGTTTTAATCGCATCTATACAATAGTGTTGCGACTCGTGACACTATGAGAATATGAATAAATATCTCATTTTTTATAATGTTATCATACTACACTTCTTATTTATGTGAAATTGTCAACGCCTTGGGTATTTGATCCAATTCCGAACGGTAAATGAAAGTTCGTCATTGAACTTCAGCCGACAAAAAACGAAGAATCGCAACGGCACTAATAAGAAAGCGTCTCAACCAGCGGTTTTCGTTGCTTCCGGAGCGCTAGGACGAGACGTCCGAAGGCTTTTGTGCAGACGGAGGACGCCTGCACCCCGGAAACGTCTGGTGAACAATCCCGGAAAATAGACAGGATGAACAGGATTGGATTTCCATCTTGTCAATCCTGTAAATCCTGTCTATTGATTAAGAAACTATCGTAGGCCGCTGGGACCGCGGACGTCCTCGTCCGCGAAAGCCGTCAAACGTCTCGTTTGACGGCTTCGAATTATCGATGTCGCTTGCTTGAGATAGTTTTTAATCGAGGACATAATCGGATAACATCTGCTCGCTAACGCTCGCGGGGGCGAGCCTCCGGGCTCTCCGCGGCTCCGCGCCGAAGAAGTGCGAGGATGCGGGTTTTGTAATTGCCGCGAATGTGTTTCACCGCGCGTCCGGCGATAATATTACAATAAATTCGTAGGCGGCACGAATAAAATGTAATGCCGTCGCGCTGAAGATGTGTAGTATGATGAGACGAGACGTCTGCACTCCCAGAGTTTTAAGGCGTCGACGCTGCCCGTCAACGCTGATGCTGCTTGATGTTCTTCGAAAGCGCCGCGTTGATGAATCCGACGAACAGCGGATGCGGCCGCAGCGGCTTGCTCTGGAACTCCGGATGGAACTGCACGCCGACGAAATAAGGATGGTCCTCCAGATTGATTATCTCGACCAGATTTTCCTCCGGATTCGTGCCGACAATCTTCATTCCCGCCTTTTCAAAAATCTCCTTGTACGCAGAGTTGAATTCGAAGCGGTGGCGGTGACGTTCCGAGATTTCGAGGACGCCGTAGAGTTTGTGCACGATCGACCCTTCCGCGAGCCGGCACCGATACGCTCCGCAGCGCTGGGTTCCGCCATAGTCGGTGATTTTCGCCTGCGCGTCGAGCAGCGAGATCACGCGGTGCGGCGTCTTCGGATCGATTTCCGACGAATTCGCGCCGGCAAGCCCAAGGACGTTCCGAGCGAATTCGATCGTCGCGACCTGCATCCCGAGGCAGATTCCGAAGTAAGGCACACTGTTCCTTCTTGCGTATCCCGCGGCGACAATCTTGCCTTCGATGCCACGTTCGCCGAAACCGCCGGGGACCAGAATCGCGCTCTGATTCCGAAGAAGTTCCTCGGGACTGCGCTTTTCAAGTTCCTCGGAGTGAATCTTGTTCGCGTTGACCTTCACGCCGAGGCTGGTGCCCGCGTGGTCGATCGCCTCGAAGATGCTTTTATAGCTGTCTTCAAGGGTCATGTACTTGCCCACGATCGCGATGTCGATCTCGACGTCCGGCTTGCGCTGCCTTTCGACCATTTCCTTCCACCGCGTGAGGTCTGGCGTCCTTGCGTCGAGTCCGAGGCGGCTTACGATGAAATCGTCGAAGCCCCGTTCGTGAAGAAGCAGAGGCAGTTCGTAGATCGACTCCACGTCCGGCGCGTCGAACACCGCGCCTTTCGGAACGCTCGTGAGCAGCGAAATCTTGTCCTTCATCGACTGCGGCACGGGTTTTTCCGTCCGGCAGATCAGCGCGTCCGGCGTAACCCCGATCATTCGCAACCAGTCGACGCTGTGTTGCGTCGGCTTGGTCTTTACCTCGTCCGTCGTACGCAGATACGGAAGGTACGTCAGGTGGATGTAGACCACGTTCTCGCGGCCTTTCTCCAGCCCGAACTGACGGATCGCTTCGAGGAAGTGTCTGCCTTCGATGTCTCCCACCGTGCCGCCTATCTCGGTTATGACGACGTCGGTATCGGGGGTAATGACGCTATTTATCGCGGCTTTGATTTCGTCGGTTATGTGCGGAACGACCTGCACCGTCGCTCCGAGAAAGACGCCCGCGCGCTCCTTCTCGATTACGCTGAGGTAGATCTGTCCCGTCGTATAATTCGAATGTCTCGTGAGCTTCGTGTTAGTGAAGCGTTCGTAGTGTCCGAGGTCGAGGTCGGCCTCGGCGCCGTCGTCGGTGACGTAGACCTCGCCGTGCTGGAACGGAGACATCGTGCCCGGATCGACGTTAATGTACGGATCGAATTTCTGCATCGCGACCTTAAGCCCGCGGGACTCGATCAGCATCCCGAGACTCGCACTCGTCAATCCCTTGCCGAGGCTCGAAACCACGCCCCCGGTCACGAATATATGTTTCGTTTTTCTGTTCATAAAATAGTCGTCAGTAGTCGGTGATCAGTAGTCAGAAAACTTCATCAACTATTTTCACCAGTCTACTCAGCCCCCTTCTATTCCCCGGTCCACGATTATAAATTCCTGCTACCTACTCCCTACTCCCTGCTCTCTACTCCCTTTTCCATGCCTTTCGACGAATCCCTGATAATCGTGCTCCGTATCGACGCCGTGGGAATCGTACCGCGTGATTCCGACCACGATCGGATATCCGTTTTCGAGAGCGCGGAGCTGCTCGAGTTTTTCCGCCCGTTCGAGCGGCGTCTGCTCCATCATCGGATACGATAGCAAAAACTCCCGACGGAAAATATAAATCCCGAGGTGTTTGTAGCTCGCGCCTTTTCCGGTGTCGCGATGGTACGGAATCCCGCGCCTCGAGAAGTACAACGCCCGTCCGTTTTTGTCGATCACGACCTTCACCACGTGCGGATCGTCGATATCTAGGTTTCCGTCGATCTCCCGCGCAAGAGTCCCCATTGGCGCCGCGGCGTCTCCGAATTTAATTCGGTCCTGCTCGAAAAGCAGGATCAGATGGTCGATCGCGGAGGGACTGATTTCCGGCTCGTCTCCCTGCACGTTCAGGATCGTCTCAGAGTCCGGAAGATGCTTCCGCACGACTTCCGCGATCCGATCCGTCCCCGAAGGGTGGCTCGGATCCGTCAGATAAGCTTCGAATCCGTAGCCCTCGCAGACGGATTTGATCCCCGCGTCGTCGGTCGCCACCGCGATCCGCCCGATGAGATTCGCCTGCCGGACTCGTTCGAGCGTGTGGACGATCAGCGGCTTTCCGGTGTCGCTCGCGAGCATTTTTTTCGGGAATCTGGTCGAAGCGAGTCTCGCGGGCACGACCGCCGCGGTTCGCGATTTTATCGTCTGGTCATCCGGAAAATCGCTTTTCGTCATCTGATTCAGCGCCTTACGCTTCTGGGAGGATTTTATCAGTCCCCGCCCGCCAAACTACTGGGAATACATTTTTCTAGAATACCACAAACTTCGGTGTGCGATCATTTCCATTCCGAATTCCGGATTCTAAAATCGTAACCCATGAGAGTCGAATACCTGAATCCATTCATTTCCGCGACCGCCAAGGTTTTCGAGCACAGCCTCGGCATCAAGGTGGAAAAGAAGGCCTCGTCGTATCTGAAGCCTCGCGGAGAGGCGCCCGCGGGTCTCTGCGCGATAGTCGGAATGTCCGGCGAAGCGCGGGGAACCATCGTTTTGCGCTTCAGCGAAGGCGTAGGCGAAAAAATTCCGGGCGGAATCTCCAAACTCGCCTCGTCGATTTCCTGGCTCGCTACGACGGACCTGAAAAGCGTCGGCTTCAACCTCGAAATCTCAGTGCCCGTAATCTCGCACGAAACGTTTTGTCTCGTCGTCCCGGCCGACGTGCCGACGATCGTGGTTCCATTCAAATCCGACCTGGGCGACTTCTTTCTGGAGGTTTCGATAAAATCGCCTGGTCCGACGTCGTGAATCGCGTGGCGCCCGGTCCGCCGGGAAGGAAGTCGTCTCGCAAAGACTGAAATTCGCCACCGGACTTTCGCGCGTGACCGGTTGTAAAAAAACGTAAGAGTTCGCTGAAACACGTGGCACGGACGTCTCGTCCGTGTTTTCACGGGCAAGATGCCCGTGCCACGCGCAAAAAAACTCGCCTGGGATTTCGTCCGCCGCGGTATCTGATTTATTGTGGACGCCGCTCGCGACACGGACGTCTCGTTCGTGAAAACACGGGCAGGATGCCCGTGCCACTGCCACATTCGACATTCCAGATGGACATAAAAAGCGTACTCGGAATTCTTGGCAAGCTGCTGATGCTGCTCGCGTTCTTCATGGTCGCGCCGATCTTCGCCGGGATTTTCGTTCCGAATCCCAGTGGCGCGAACGAACTTCCGGAGTTTCAGATCCTCGCGTTACTTTCCGAGCAGTTCGAAAGCGTCGACTGGATGTCCGACCACAGGGTCGCGTCGGACGTCGGCTCGTTCGTGCTTGCGTTCCTGCTCACTTTCGCGGCTGGCCTGCTGCTTAAAACGCTGTTTCCTGTCAACGCGGACTCGCTCACGCCAAGGGAAGGATTCGCGGTGGTCGGCCTCGGCTGGATGTTCTTCACCGCGTTCGCGTGCGTTCCGTTCTGGATTTCCGGCGTGATGCCGAACTTTACGGATGCGTACTTCGAGGTGATGAGCGGGTTCACCACCACCGGATCGACGGTAATCGACGGACGGCACCTCCCGCACCTGGCAAACGCGATCGAGAGCCTTCCGCACGGTCTGCTTTTCTGGAGATCGATGACCCACTGGCTTGGCGGAATGGGAATAATCGTGCTTACCCTCGCGATCCTCCCTACTCTCGGCGCGGGCGGCTTCCAGATTTTCCGCGCGGAAGTCACCGGGCCTTCGAAGACAGACAAGCTCACGCCGAGGGTGAAGGAAAGCGCGAAGATTCTGTGGGGCGTGTACGTCGCGATGACGCTGCTTCAGACCGTGCTTCTCTGCGCCGCGGACCGAGAGCCAAACATTCCGAAACGGATTTTCGATGGGTTCTGCCACGCCTTCGGGACCGTCGCGACGGGAGGGTTCTCGACCAAGAACGCCTCCATCGGTTTTTACTCGGACAACCTGCTCTACCAGTGGATCATCATCGTCTTCATGGCCGCGGCGGGATCGAGTTTCGCGCTGTGGTATCTGTTCCTCCGCGGCAAGATGAGCGCGCTGCTGGCAAACCCCGAATGGCGGTTCTACATGCTGATCATCGCGCTTTTTTCCGCCGTGATCGCTTACGATCTGTACCGGAGCTGGAACGAAGCCGGAGAACTCGCGGGGATGGAGGCGACGGACCAGGCCACCTCGGACGACGCCCAGAAAATCGAAGCCGCGCGGAAATGGACCACGGACGGCTACGAAACCGACAACGATTACGACGAGCCGTTCCACGCGGCCACGTACTCTACGTTCCAGGTGGTTTCGATCATAACTACCACGGGTTACGTCACCGGGGACTACGACCAGTGGACCGCGCTGGCGAAGTTCCTTCTTGTGATGCTTATGTTCGTCGGAGGCTGCGCCGGGTCGACCGGAGGCGGGCTGAAGGTCGTCCGCGTGATGGTGCTGCTCAAACTCGGCGTGCGCGAGATAAAAAGGCTGATACATCCTCGCGCGGTGCTGCGCGTAAGACTCGGCGAAACGGTGGTTCCGGAACCTCTCATCGCGAACATTTCCGCATTCTTCGTGCTGTGGATGCTGGTTATCGTGTTCTCGACCGTCGCGCTGCTTATTATGCAGGTCCCGCTGACGGAAAGCGTTATGGCGGTAATAGCGTGCGTCGGAAACATCGGCCCCGGTCTCGGCAAGGTCGGCGCGGTGGGCAACTTCGCGTTCCTGCCGGACCTCGCGAAGTGGGTTCTTTCGCTTTGCATGCTTATGGGCCGGCTCGAACTTTACTCCGTGCTGATTCTGTTCATGCCGAGCACGTGGCGAAAGTAAGTGGCACGGTCATCTTGACCGTGGGATTTCACGGACGATGGCGGAAGTGCCACTACAAACATCTCACTCCGCAGGCCGATTACACCGTCGCGGAGGTTGCTAGCGTATGATTCGTTGTAACTGTTCACGGGGTGTTTTGGCGCGCGTTGGCTGTTTCCGTTCGTAGTAGCTTGTAAGGGCATATATTTTCAGTTCGCGGTATTCGAGAAACGCCTTACGGCGTCACTACGAACGCATTTCACCCCGTGAACAGTTATGATTCGTCGATTCGAGCCGTCATTCACAATTCGCCTTGACGTTTGGCGCAGGCGATCTACACTTGTTTTCAGGGTCCCCAAACTTCCGCAAATATGACTAAGGCGCTGGAATTATTCTTTGGCAAGGTCGCCGTCGAGCTGGGTTACGTATCGCAGCAGGACGTCGACGACGCGATAGGCCATCAGGACGAAGGCGATCTGCGCAGCTTGGGCGAAATCCTCCAGGAAACCGCAGGCCTCAGCCCGGAGAAGGAAAACGAGGTTATCCGGAAGCAGCAGGAGAACCGCGCCTCGTTTACGGACGCGAAGAAGTTCGTGCGGGAGGACAAGCTTTTCGGGCAGATTCTGACCGACTGTGGTATCGTGGACCAGCGCGGACTCAACCTTGCGCTCAGAAGGCAGGCGGAGCATCTCGAAGCCGGACGAAAGGTCCGCCTCGGCGAAATCCTCCACGAAGCCGGGCTGCTCTCCTCCGCGGCGCTTCGGAAGGCGCTCGAACTTCAGGACAAGTTTATCCTGAAGTGCCCGAGGTGCCGGGCGCAGTACAACATCTACGGGAAGGCCGGGAAAACTTCGCACTGCGTTCGCTGCAAGTCGGAACTGCGCGTGCCGGAGGAGCTTCGGGACGTTCGCGTCCTCGATGAACTCCGCTTAGCGGCGGACGAGTGGGATCTTCCGGACGACGACGAATTCCCGGTGGAAGAATTCCACGATCTTGCGGACGACGGCGGTGAACCGGACCTTGAAGAAGAGATTCCGACGGACGAGATCGCCCACGACGGGATATCCCACCACAGCGCGGATACCGACGTCAGCGGCTTCGAGCCGGTGCGGGACGACGACGAACGGCTTCGGAAAGACCTCTCGCGCCACAGCGCGGACACCGACGTCAGCGGCTTCGAGCCGGTGCGGGACGACGACGAGCGGCTTCGGAAAGACCTCTCGCACCACAGCGCGGATACCGACGTCAGCGGATTCGAGCCTGTGCGGGACGAAGTGGAAATAAAAGACGAGATCATCGAGAACGCGGAGGAACACGGTTTCGAGATAATCGAGGATCAGGAAACTTCGGAGGAGGGATTCGACTCGATCGACCCTCACGAAGAAACCGCCGATCTTTCGGACGATGCCCCCGAGGAAGACGACCACGGGAGTTCGGACGTCGTCCGCGAGCAGGTCGAAGGCGAAACTTCGGAAGAGGAATTCTCTGACGATGTAAACGACGACAGCGCACTTGGCGCGGACGAGACGTCCGCACCCCCGGATGATGAACCCGGCGAAAGCGATTTCGACGAGGTCGGCACAACGCTTCCAGGGACGGACGTTTCAGGAGAGAGCGATCTCCCGGATTTAGAGGGAGGAAATGAGGCGTCGTCCACCGAGATTCCGCTGGAGCCTTCGGACACCGACATCGCGGAAGGACACGACCCGCGCATATCCGAGGAGGATCAGGAAATTCTCGCGGAAGTCGACGACGAAGACGATCTCTTCGATGAGGACGAAGGAAGCGCCATCGACACGTTGAAGCTTTCGCCGGGATTCGAGGAAGAAGACGACGCGGGGCTTTCGTCGCCCACGCGGATAATGAGCGTAGGCGGCGCGATCGAAAAAGCTCTCGCGAACGGCGAGTCCATCGTCATTCGCAAGTACAGACTCAAGGAGCGCCTCGGCGCCGGCGGGATGGGGATAGTGTATCTCGCTGAGGACACGAGCCTCGGAAGACTCGTCGCGGTGAAGATTCTGCCGCCGTCGCTGCAGGACGATCCGGACCTCGTAAAGCGGTTCGAGCGCGAGGCGCAGGCCGCAAGCAGGCTCGACCATCCGAACATCATCAAGGTATACGATTTCGACGAGTGGAACGGCCTCTACTTCTACGCGATGCAGTTCATCGAAGGACGTGACCTCGGGGACATTATCGGGTACGAGCGCGTGAAAATCGAGGAAGCGGCGGACTGGGCGTACCAGCTTGCGCAGGCGCTTAACTACGCGCACACGCAGGGGATCGTCCACCGCGACATCAAGCCCGCGAACATCATCATCCGCGATAGCGATCGCGCGCCGATGATCGCGGACTTCGGACTCGCGTCCATCGAGGGAGTCGGCACGCTAACCCGCACTGGAGACGTCATCGGGACGCCCGCGTACATGAGTCCGGAGCAGGCCCGCGGGGAGTTCGAGCTTCTAGACGCCCGCAGCGACCTGTACTCCCTTGCGGCGACCGTCTACGAAATCATTACGGGGCAGTCGGTCGTCAAGGCGGTCGATGTCCGAAATGCCGTGCTGGAAGTGCTCACGAAGAATCCGACGCCACCTCGGAAACTGAACCAGGCGGTTCCGAAGGACTTCGAAACGATAATCCTGAAGTCTCTCGAGAAGGAGCCGCAGCACAGGTATCTCACCGCGGCGGAATTCGCACGGGACGTCAAGCGCTTCCTCGGCGGGAAGACCATCAGCGCGCGCAGGCCTGGAACGATCGAGAAGATCGTCAAGTGGACTCGCAGGAACAAAAGCGCCGCGGCGATCATATTCCTCGTAAGCGCGATACTGATGGGAGGGATCGCGTTCGCGGGGAGCTATCTGATGCGAAGGAGCGAGGTCGCGTCGCTGAAGGAGCGCGCAGAAACTCACGCGCAGGGGCAGGCGTTCACTCTCGCGGTGAGTTCCATCGAGGAGGCGCTGAAGCTCGATCCCGCGGACGAAGATCTCCTCGGGCTGGCGAAGGAATACCGGAGGCTCGCGGAGGTCAGAGCCACCGAGAAACAGATCGACGGGATTATCCTCGAAGGCGAAATCCGCGCACGGGAAGGAATGAGATACCTGAAAGGCGACGCGGAAAACGCGCCCGACTCGGAGCGGGAACGCTGGATAGGGTCGGACATCTATTGCCGGCAGGCGATCGACACGTTCCTTAGCGCCCTCGGCCTCGAAACGAAGCTCGGCTACGAACACGAGGGGCTGCGGATGAAGCTTGCGACATGCTACCTTCAGCGGTATCGGTTCGCCCGCGAGATCGGGCTTACGGATGTCGCGGAAGACTCTATCGCCAAGGTCGAGCAGTTCTCGAAGGACGAAAATCAGCTAATCGAGGTCCGCGGAGTAACGCAGGTTACTCTTGCGACCACGCCCGCGGGAGCTTCGGTGAAAGTGTATTCGCAGGAGCCGGGGGTTATTCAGTATCAGAAACAGCAGCCGATAATTGAAGGCGCGACTCCGCTCGAATGCCCGGGCCTGCTGCCAGGGAGCTACGTTTTCGAAATCGAGCTGCCGGGGCACCTGCCGACGAAGTACCACGCGTACCTCCAGCGCCACGAGGTGCGCAGCGCGAACGTCCAGATGGTGAAAATCGCGCCCGGCACGGAGGAACTCGTTTACGTCCCCGAGGGTCCGGCGGTTTTCAAGAGAGGCGGCCGGGTAATGGTCGCGGGCTTCCTCATCCAGAAGACGCCTGTGTCGAACGCGCAGTATTCGGATTATCTCGCGACCATCGAGAACGAATTTCTGCGCCGGATTCTAACGCCGGAAGGATTCGCCGCGGCGCTCCGCGCGAATCCGCAGGGTCCGGTGGAAGGCGCTCCCTGGTACGGCGCGCAGGGCTACGCGAGATGGCGCGGAATGACTCTTCCGAGCAGCTATCAGTGGCTGAAAGCCACGGGCGGCGCCGACGGCGAAAGCTCGGTCTATGATCTCGTTTTCGAGTACTCGAGTCTCGGGGAATGGACCCGCGACGCGTCCGTCACCGGAGCGGGGTTCAGCATCGCGGGCGCCCTGGAAGGCGGAAATCCCGCTTATCCCGGAAGGCTCGGATACGCCCGCGAGAAAGCGCGGTTCCGGTGCGTGCTACCCGTGGTTACGAGCGAGGTCGCGCTCGACGAAGCAACGGTACAGGCTCTCTGCCTACAGGCGGTCGATCTTCTTGAAAACGAAAAATTCTCGGACGCTAAAAGGATTCTCGATCAACTCGTGCTGTCGAAGGCGGAAGTCCCGGAACTCTGGTACAACCTCGGTGTCGCGCAGACCAATCTCGGCGAACGACAGAAGGCGCTGGACTCCTTCGCCCGCGCTGTGGCGCTTTCGCCCGGAAATCTGTACTTCCGGATAATCGAAGCGCTGAACCTCATCGTTGCGGACCGGGAGGACGACGCGCTGATGAAGCTGGACGAAGCGGAGCAGATGTGGAAGGGACACTTCCTGATCTCTCTCGTCCGGACTTACGCTCATTTGAAATCCGGAGACATCCCGCTCGCGGCGCAGCGCGTCAGCGAGACGGTCGAACGGACGTACGAAAGTCTGGAACTCTGGAAGATCGCGGAACTGCTGAAGCCGAAGGAAACGGAGCTTCCGAGGTTCTCGACTCTGTACGCGGGAATGGCGGACGACATCATCGGCTGGCTGGACAAAAGCTTCGAACCCTATCGCACGAACCTGATGGTCCGCGCGAGCAAACGCACGTTCGGGAACCTCTCCGCGGGGCTTCCCGCGCCGAAGAACATCGTCCCGCCCGATATGATGCTTCGTTACGCGAAGGAGATGCAGGAATTCTCGATCCTCGTGAGCCTGCTCGAAGGCAATGACGCCGCGGCGAACAATCTTTCGATGGTGTACGCGAGTCTCTACGGAACGCAGGCGAGCGCGCAGCGGTATCTCGCGCGGTACGCTCTCGTCGCGGGCAGGACGGACGTTCTCGATTCTTCGGTCGAAAAGTGGAAGTCGATGCAGCCCGGCTCGGACGACCTTTTCTACTACGAGATGATGAACTTCATTTCGAAGGCGAACGTGGCGTCGCCTTCCGCGACGTCGCGCACTCAGCTTTACCGCGCGAGCACGATGATGCGCGAATGGACAAGACTCCGCCCCGAGAACGTACGCGGACATTTCATCAAGGCGCTGCTGATGCACATCGGAGGCGTCATCGACGAAAACCTCAGCCCGGGGTCCGGGGGCGAAGGAACGCACACTCCGTTCCACGACGCGATAAGGCTATACGAAACCGCGACCGAAAGTCCGGGCGCGATTCCGCACAACCGCGTGGCGATGTTCCTTGCATACCAGAAACTCGGAATGGGGCAGAACGCGCTCGAACAGGCGGAAAGCCTCGTCCACGTAGACCCGATAGCGATAACCCTTCTGAGGTATCTTCAGCCGACGCTGACGCTCTCCTTCGAAGGCAGACCTTCCGTCGGCGCGAACCCCGCGCTCGGTTTCGACAGGTTCACCGAAGTCAGTTACCAGGGGAAAATCTACCTCGTTCCGACGATCGCGAACGTGGCGGAGGCGGAACGCTTCGTCGACTGGGTCATCGACCGCGCGGTTACTGAAAACAGGTTCTCCAGAATCGAAATCGAAATCGTCCGGAAGATTGCCGTCGGAAAGTTTCTCGACGAGGACGACTCCGCGCTCGTCCAGCAATATCTGGCGCGGGCTGGAGCCGGAACGTCGCTTCCCGCGGAACTTCGGGCGCAGCTTGCCGGAATCAGGAGGAGGATCGAATCTCCCGCTCAGACTGGCGGCTGATCCGACTCCTTGTTTGCCAGAGCGACCGATGGCGGGTATATTCGAAGGGAGCGACCACCTGCGGGAGATAAGCGATGACAAAGGTAATTCATTCAGGCGAAAAAGACGCCGGCGCGGTTCCAGACCTTCGCGTGCGCATAGACGAGGACGCCGCGGAATTCATAAAGCTGCGCGGCTTCGAAGACGGCGTCGAATTTCTTAAACGGGAAATTCCGAAAAGATTTGGCGAAGAAGGATTCGATGTTTCGCTTTCGTACCCTCTTGAGGAAATGGACGAACCCAGGCTTTCCATTCGGGTTTACAGCAGCGAAATGGACCAGATACAGTTTCTGGATCGCGCCGATGAGTTGCAGGAAGAACTGGAAAAGAAGTTCAGCGATCTCTGCTTCTCCTCCGCGATCTATCGAAAGAGCGCTCGGGTGACCTGAATGAAGGGCGAACAATTTCTGGAGAGCGCGAGGCTCCTCGTGGGCAGCGCTGGGTGCGAAGCGGGCTACAGAAGCGCCGTAAGTCGGTCATATTATGCGGCTTTTCTGGAGTTGCATGAGATAGCGTTCCGAAATTGTATCCGAGAAGTAAGGCTTCGCGCGGGAATAAGAAACATAAAAGGAATAAGGCACAATTCCATACTAGATTACCTTACCCGGTCAACTGACGCGCAGGTTAAGGCTATCGGCAGGAAACTTGCGAACCTCCAGCAGGCCAGGATCGACGCCGATTACGATCTGACTATCCGTTTCGACCAAACCGACGCGCAGATAGCGATAGCAAGCTCTGAATCTATACTTGCTTCGATCGTTTCAACCTCATCAAGGAAATTCGGCGAAGCGATGGAATCGTTCATTGGCAACGTCTTCAAGGGACCATCCAAATGACGCTATCGACGACAGTCAAAGTCAAGAAACCGTTTTCACTGCGGGAAGTCGCGACGAGCCACGGCTGGAGCGACGTCGCGCCACTCGCGTGGAACGCGGAAACGGAGACGTTCTATCTCGCGCAGCGGGATGGAAGGAGCGCGTTCCTCGTCCGCGCGCGGGAGAAGCCTTCCAGGGCGAAGCATCACGCGTCGATCGAATTCTCCGCGGAACTGAACTCGAAGGACCAGAAGAAGTTCGACGACGCCGTCCGGGTTCTCGCGCAGGTGCTGAGGCTCGATTTCGACCTCGCTGAGTTCTACGATCTAATCCGGAAGGAAAAAGTGCTCGGCTGGGTCGTCAAACATGGCGCGGGAAGAATCCTCCGCGGGCAGGACGACGCGAGCGACGTCGTAAAGATGATCTTCCAGACGAACATCGCGTGGAAGCAGGCCGTAAAGTGCATCAACCGCGTCGCCGCCATCGCGCCGAAGCCGCGGGAGGGCTACTTCGATGAGGCCGGCGGTCGCGAGCTGACGAGTTTTCCGAAGCTTCTCGACATCGCGAATAAAGGCGAAGCGTGGCTCGCTGAATTCGGCAGGGTCGGCTATCGCGCGCCTTTCATTGTCTTAAGCTGCACGGAGCTTTCGAAACCCGCGAAGCAGAAGGAACTCGAAGAAATGCACTCTTTGGACGACAAGCGGCTTATGAAATATCTGCGCACGTTCCAGGGCATCGGAAAATCGAGCGCCGCGTCGCTTATGAATCTCTTCGGAAGATACTCGGAACTCGTGATCGACAGCGGCTCGATAAATTGTTTCCAGATGAAGTTCGGGCTTAGCGAGCCGCCGACGGAGAAGGACGTCGAAAGACACTACGCGAGGTTCGGCAGGTGGAAATCGCTCGTATGCTGGCTCGAGATGGTGGAACATTACCGCGGCGTCGGGGCCGCCAAGGGATAGAGGCCGGCGAGAAGTTCGTTTCTGGACGGTTATTTCCGATCAGGGCGAACTACGAGAATTTTATGACGAATTGCTTGACAAAACATTTTTCGAGGTGAACAATAATCTATAACTTACCGATAGCTTTACTTCTGTGAAAAATGGAGCATGGTCAT